>CAXUCF010000102.1:0-15669 GCA_964249275.1 uncultured Lichenihabitans sp. | reverse complement strand
GAGGCGGTGTTCCTCGCAGACCGGGCCGGGGGGGGGGCCTAAGCTTTCAGCGTGGGTGCGGACCGCGGGCCCGCAGGACTCGAGGGTGGTGAAGAAATTGGTCACGAAGGGCGCCGCCGACAGGGGCTGCAGCAGTTGCATGGCTTTGGGATTCATCATCTCGATGCTCCCATCCATCCCGAAATCAACCAATCCGATCGGGCACGCGTAGAGGAACTGCATCACTCTGGAGAGTTCGGCTTCGAGGTCGGCGGTCATCGTCGGGGGGCCATTCAACGCTGGATCAGGACGAAGCGACGCGCCGCCGTCGCTGACTTCAACAGGCGGAGGCGGACCGGTGTCGGCCGCATTCGGAGCGTCAGGACGTAGTCGATCAGCGCATCGATCTCGGGCTCGTCCTCGAAGCGTTGCGCCACCATGAAATTGTTCATGCACTGCGCGGTTTCAGCGAAATAATGCGAGCCGATCACGGTCGGGGCCGCGATGCCGGCCAACTTGGCTTCGGTCAGGTTGTAGATTTCCACGATGCTGTCGGCCGACATGCCGACGACGCCGTAGGGCAGGGCGTCGAGGTCGCCGGGCGACAGCGAGTCGAGCTCGGCCAAGCGGATCTCGGCGAAGCCGGCCTGCTCTATGTCGTCCAAACGCATCGCGGTCGTCCTCGGCGGTGTCGCAGCGTGAAGAAAAGCCGTTGTCTCGTGTCGAGCGACGGCCTTCGCGGTCCGGATCTTCAGGCCGACATCAGTTCGGCGGCGGCGAGCATCGGCCACGAAATCAACGGCAACCTGTCCATCTCCGGCCGCGCGAACAGGTAGCCCTGCATGAGCGCGATACCGAGACCGCGCAGCAACCGTGCTTCGGATCGCGTTTCGACTCCTTCGGCCAGCACTTCGATGCCGAGCTGCCGGGCGATGCCGACGATACCCGTGACGATCACCTGCCGGGATCGGCTTTCATCGATGCCGCGGACGAGCGCCATGTCGATCTTGATCAGGTCCGGTGTGAAAGCCGTGAGCAGCGTCATGCCCGCATAACCGTTGCCGAAATCGTCGATGGCGGTCGTGAACCCGAAGCGCTTGTAGGCCTCGACGATGCGGGTGACGTGGGCGCCGTCGCTCATCCGCTCGTTTTCCGTGAATTCGAACATCAACTGCGACCGGTTCAAACCGGCTCGGTCCGCGGCCGCGAGCGACGTCCGGATACAGGCTGCCGGCTCGTAGACGGCGTTGGGCAGGAAGTTGATGGACAGCTTGAGCTTGTCGTCGCCGAACAGGCGACCGGCCGCCTCGATCGCCTTGACTCGGCATGCCTGGTCGAACCGGTACCGGTTCTCGTCATTGACTTGGGACAACACCATGGGGGCCGGTTCACCGCCCGGACCGCGCACCAGCGCCTCGTAGCCCCAGACCCTCGACGCTGCCGCGTCGACGATGGGCTGAAACGCCATGGTGAAATCCAAATCGACGCCATCGGCGCGGCAGCCATTGCAAGTTGGGCACACTGTCTTCCCCGATCTGCTCGAGATGCTCATCTGCGATGATCCGACCGATGTGTTGATATTCAGAAAATGTCGGATGTTAACTTCTGCTGCTTTCGCCGATGCCGGCGACGTGGTTCGGCATCGCGGATGGACGGCCTTGTCCCTGGAGCGGGCTTCACCAATCGCCGTTCTTGCCGAGCACGCCCAGCGGTAGGGTTGCTCCGGTCACGAGCGACTTCGGCTGCTCCGCGGTCGCGAGGTTGTTCGCTATCCAGGTTTCGAGCGACGCCCGCAGTGTTTCCCGGTTGATCCCCGCGTCCGCAACCACGAAAGCCTTCAGTCTGGAGCCCTCGTCGGGTCGCATGAGGCGGACCGCCGCATCGCGCACGCCCGGCCGTTCCCGCAACTTCCGTGCGACCGCCTCGGGCGACACGTTGACGCCCCCGATCTGCACCATGCCGTCGCGCCGGCCCGCGAGCCGGAAGGCGTCGAGCTCGACCAGCGCGACGCGGTCCATCAACGTGAAGCGCTGGCCGTGTCGGTGGACCAGTTCCGGTGTCTCGGTCGAAATCGACGTGTCGAACCGCCACTGCGGCATCAGGCGGTAGGGGTCGCCGGGCGCGGCCCGCAGCGCAATGCCCGCCGTCTCGGAGGAGCCGTACACCTCCGTCATCCGGGCCAGCCCCCCGGCCTGCAGCGCGACCAGGAGATCGGCCGGGCAGGGCGCCGTCGACACGACGCCTTCGACGTCGGCGGGCCATTGCGGCAGGCTGCGTTCAAGCCAGGCCCACCGGTCGGGAAACGAGACGACGAGGTCACCCGCCCTGACCTCGCCGGCGAGACGGCCCGCACCGAGGCCGTCTGCGTCGAGCACCGGGACGCCGAGGCGATCGGGCAGCAGCCCGGTGAAGATGAAGCCGTAGATATGATGCGCCGGAACCAGGGCGATGATGCGTCGCCGACCGGTCCAGCGCGCCGCCAGCACGTCGATCTCGGCCCTCAGATGCGCGAAGCCTTGCATGCAGCGTTTGGGGCGGCCGGTGCTGCCCGAGGTCGAGAAGGTCATCCGCTCGATGCCGCTGCGCCAGGCGGCCGCGATCTGGTCGAGCCAGGCCCCGAAGGTTTCGGCCGTCGTCAGGTCCGCCTCGGTTCCGGCTTCGTGGAGGTGGAACATCTCGTTGACGGCCGACGCGAGCCACAGGGTTTCGAGCGAGTCGCACTCGAGCCCCTCGGCACCGATCGGCAGTGTAGCGCTCCAGGACGCTCCTGCATGAGGCCCCGCTGCCGAGGCCCGTCCACTGCGTCCGCGCGCGGCGGCGAGTTCAGCCAGAAGCAGCGAGCGGAGAACACGGGCCAGCCCGGCACGCGACAGGAACGGCTCGGCCATCGCTTACGTCGCTCGTTTGAATGGGGCCGTCACTCCGTCCCCATGACCAGTCCTTCGATGTCGTGCTTCTGTGTGACGGGCACGAGTTCCGGCGCGATGCGGCAGACGAGGTGGTTTCGTACCGAAGCCGGTAGGGAATGGTAGAACTCCTGGGTCACCATCATGTCGTGCAGGGCGGCATGCCCGGCGCCAGGCGCATCGACCCCCAGCACCAAGACCGGGCGGGCGATCGGCGAGGCATGGGCGGTCCCGCGATGCATGGTCAGCGCCGACCGGCAGGATATGTCGCCCATCTGAGGGTATTTGCGCACGGCACGCTCGGCGAAGCTCGGCCAGACCTCTTTCGGCGGAAACATCTCGTGGTTCCACTCGCGCCCATCATCCCACTGGGTTCCCGGCGCGACCTCGAAGGGGCCCATGTCGGGCGTGACGTCGACCCCGGTGAGGTTGAACGCCAGTGAGGTGATGCGCTTCCCTTGCCAGGTTTCCTCGGGGGACGGGAAGTCGCGGTGCCAGGGCTGGTTCTTCGCTCCCTGGAACGGCGTGTCGAAGCCGATCTCCACGATCTCGTAAGCCGCACCGAGCACGGCCTCGCACATTCCGACTACCCACGGATGGGTCACGAGGTCGACGAAGCCCCGCAGGTTCTGCGGATGGATCTCGACGTACCAGCGGCGCGGTCCGCGGCCTACTGCTCCGCCCGGGCGCTGGATCGCTTCCCAGAAGGCCGTGGTGATGTCCTCCCGCATGTCCTCGGCCCATTGCCGGGGGAAGGCGCCTTTTCGCCCGACGACGCCGTCCTGGTAGAGTGTCTCGACGTCACTCCGCACGTCGACGACGGAGTCGGATGCGATCGCGTTCATGGTGCCTCCCGGGGTCGTCCTGTCTATGGCGGCGAAACGTTCACTCCGGCGGAATGTTCAGAGGGGCGGTTCCTTCTCGTCGCTACGCCGGCATCGGCCCAGACCAAAGGCGTGACGCCGCCCGTCCGATGGTTCCGCACCTTGCGGCTAACCGGCCATTAACCATGCCGAGCTAAACCTCGGGCGTCGCAATGCGGGACCGGAAGGGCGTGACGCCAAGTGTCTTCGACGAACCGTAGCCCCTGCGTCGGATCGGCTGTTCTCCAGGCCAGCGCTGTTGCTGCTTGCCTGCTCGGCGTCGCGGTGGTCACGCCGGCCTCGGCCCAGAGCGTCACCGACACCATCCCGGCCCTGCGCGGCACGGTCGACACGACCGCGCCCGGCCTCGATACGACCGATGCCGGAGCGCCGAACACGGCTGCGCCGGCGCTGCCGACCGACGGCGGCATCGGCAAAACCCAGGCCGCCGCTGGTCCGGCCACCAGCGCGGGTGCCGCAGCCGCAGGGCTGCCCCGCAGCAAGTTCGCATTTCCGAAAGGCACGGCCAAGACCGAGGACCGGCTCCGCGTCCCCCGCAAGGGACCGCCGCCTCTGCCGCAGCTGCAGGCCTATCCGTCCTCACTCCGCCTGCGCGGTAGCGGTGCCGCCATCGACACCGTCGGCAATGCCATCGCGCCCGGGCCCACGGTCGCGAGCCTGCCGTTTCCGGCGACCCGGCTCCGGACCCGGATCGAGGGGGCGCCCTACGATCCGATCGGCTACGACGTCGGCTCGCTGCGGCTCACGCCCTACGTGACCCAGAGCTTCGGCTACGACTCGAACCCGGACCAGGACCAACGCATCCTGCGGCCCTCGGCCTTCAGCCGCACCGAGGGGGGCTTGGGCGTGATCTCGACATGGTCGCGCAACGAGCTCAGGGCCGACCTCCACGGCGGCTACAACGCTTATTTCAGCGATCCGCAGGCCAACCGGCCCGATGCCGTCGGGGTCATCGACTACCGCTACGATCTCGACCGCAACACGGCCCTCGATGCCGAGACGCGCTTTGCGATCGACACTCAGCGGATCGGCTCGCCGGAAGTCTCTGCCGGGGCCCAGAACCGGCCCTTGATCTCCACCTTCGGCGGTTCGGTCGGAGGCTCCGAGACCTTCGGCCGCCTCAACGTCGCGCTCCACGGCCTCCTCGACCGGACGGCTTACGACAACGCCACCGACGCGGGCGGCGTCATACAGGACCTCGCCAGCCAGAATTTCAACGATTACGGCCTGCGGATGCGTGCCACCTACGAGGTCACGCCGGTGCTGCGCCCCTTCGTGGACGTGCTGGTCGACGATCGCCTCCACGACCGCTTGATCGACTACACGGGCTACCGGCGCGACTCGACGGGCGTGGTCGGCCAGGTCGGATCGAGCTTCGAGCTGACCCGGCTACTCTCGGGCGAACTATCGGCCGGCTATGGTGCCCGCAGCTACCAGGACCCTCGCCTCAGGGCCATCGACGACCCCGTCTTCAATGGCGTGCTGACCTACGCGGCGACGCCGCTGACCACCGTCAGCTTCCGCGCCGCCACGAGCTTCGACGAGACGACGGTGGCGGGCTCCTCCGGCACGGAAGCGCAGTCCTTGTCGCTCGAAGTCTCGCACGCCCTTCTGCGGAACCTCACGATCACGGGCCTGCTATCCTACCTCAACACCAATTACGTGGGCGTGCCCATCACGGAGAATACTCTGGCCGAGACCCTGAAAGCCGAGTACCGCCTGTCGCGCTCCCTGGTCGCCACCGCGACCTACAACCACGAGACGCTGAAGAGCACGCTCCCGGGGTCCAGCTTCGCGCAGGATATCTTCCTGCTCGGACTTCGCTGGCAGCGCTGAGCCGGCTCTGACGCTCACGCGGGCGATGAAGCGCGTGGGAGAAGCCGCAGAGTAGTCGCCGGACGCCTTTGAGACTGCGGTGAAGAAGGTGGCGCGGCACAAGCCGGTGGAGACGAAATCCGTTCGCAGGGCAGTGAAGCCTGGGGAAGAGATCCAGAAGTAGTATGCGCCTGATCTTCGTCGTAGCTTTGGTGGCAGCGGGTTTGATGAGCTGCGCGGCGGTCGTCATGGCTGGGGAAGCGTGGCGTCTGAGTGATGCGCGAACCTTCAAAATCGCACTGTCATGTGCCATTCCCCTATGCCTGGGGACGCTAGCTCTCTTCCTTGTAGGATCAGCCTACCACCTACTCGAGTATCAAGCGTCGGACCACCTCGGCTTCGGGCCAGATTGGCATTGCCTCGCAAATTCCCCCAGGACCGGCGGGTCATTCTGTCTTAAAGACTTACCCCGGAAATCAGTACCCTAGGTAGAATGGTTCGCAATGTATGTAGTCGCCCCAATTTGGGGGCTGCCCCTTGTTCTACGAGGCGGCGTCTTGGCCTTCACCCGATTGCCCTGCGCGACCTCGCGCCTCGCGTTGTTAGCGCGCTGCATCACTGATATGACGGCCCCGTCCCGAGTCGGTCCGGATGCCGCGGCGTCCTTTCCGGATGTGCGGTCGGCAGCCGGATCGGCCGTGTCGCGAGGAGAAACCATGGCTGGAACCATCAAGATCCTGGCCGGGAATTCGAACGGGCCGCTCACCGAAGCCATTGCGGCCTATCTCGGGGTGCCGCTCACGCGTTGCGTGGTCAAGCGCTTCGCCGACATGGAGATCTTCGTCGAGATCCTGGAGAACGTCCGCGGCGAGGATACGTTCATCATCCAGTCGACCGCCTATCCGGCCAACGATCATCTGATGGAACTGCTGATCATGACGGACGCGCTGCGCCGGGCCTCGGCCCGGCGTATCACGGCGGTGGTGCCCTATTTCGGCTACGCCCGGCAGGACCGCAAGGCGGGCCCGCGAACCCCCATTTCGGCCAAGCTCGTTGCCAACCTCATCACCCATGCGGGTGCCGACCGCGTGCTCACGGTCGACCTCCATGCCGGACAGATTCAGGGTTTCTTCGACATCCCGACCGATAATCTGTTCGCCGCGCCCGTCATGGTGCGCGATATCACCGAACGGCTCGACTGTTCGAACGTCATGGTGGTGTCGCCCGACGTCGGCGGCGTGGTGCGGGCCCGGGCGCTCGCCAAGCGCATCGATGCGCCGCTCGCCATCGTGGACAAGCGCCGCGAGCGGGCCGGCGAGTCCGAAGTCATGAACATCATCGGCGACGTGCGGGGCAAGACCTGCATCCTGCTCGACGACATCGTCGACTCGGGCGGCACCCTGTGCAACGCCGCCGACGCCTTGCTGGCCGAGGGGGCGCTCGATGTCTACGCCTATTGCACGCACGGCGTGCTGTCGGGCGGCGCGGTGGCCCGGATCGCCGGGTCCCGGCTGAAGGAACTCGTCATCACCGACACGATCCGAGCCACCGAGGCGGTGCGGGTCGCCCAGAACATCCGCGTCACGTCGGTGGCGCCGCTGATCGGCGAGGCTATCGGCCGTATCGCCCAGGAGGCTTCGGTGTCGAGCCTTTTTGAAACCGCCGCAGTTGCGGGCGTCTATGCGCCCCCGGCGGCCGCGGCGCCCATGCAGCACCAGAGGACTCCCGCCATCCAGGCGCTGCCCAGGGCCTTGCGCTCCGGCACCTGAGGGCGCGGCGCCGGGGCATCGCTGCCCGCGCAAAGCGGGGCCAATTGCCGAGCGGGGCGCATCGAGGGATGATCCCGCCGGGACCATGGGTCTGTGCCCGGCGTCCTTCGGTTCGAGCCTCCTTGCCCTCGCTTCACCCGCGCCCAGATGATCCCGCAACATGGGGCAGGGAACATGCGGGACCGGGTCGATGTAGCGATCGTCGGTGGCGGCGCGGCAGGCATCGCGGCGGCGCGGCGCATCATGCGGTGCCGCGGCCTATCGGTCCTGGTGCTCGAAGCCGGGGATCGACTCGGCGGACGAGCCCATACGATCGGCGACGTCGTTCCGATGGACCTCGGCTGCGGCTGGCTGCATAGCGCGCTCACCAACGCGTGGACCCGCATCGCCGAGCGGACCCCAGGCTTCACGGTCGACCGCCGACCCGCAC
Source organism: uncultured Lichenihabitans sp. (assembly GCA_964249275.1). Taxonomy (GTDB): domain Bacteria; phylum Pseudomonadota; class Alphaproteobacteria; order Rhizobiales; family Beijerinckiaceae; genus Lichenihabitans. The sequence goes on along the minus strand of CAXUCF010000102.1, from coordinate 7,886 downwards.
CCTGGGACGACCCGGACCGTGACCTCGGCCTGTCGCAGGCCGAGCACGAGAGCTACGGACGCGCCATGGCGGATCTCGACGCCCGCATCGACGCCGAAGCGGGTCGTGGCCACGACGGCCCTTTGTCGGCCCTCGTGCCGGCTGACAGCCAGTGGCGCGGGCTCCTGGACGCCTTCAGCACCTATGTGAGCGGGGCCGAACTCGACCGGGTGTCGCTGATCGACAGCTTCGCGTACAAGCCCGGGGAGGGAGACGATTGGCGGGTGGCCGAAGGTTATGGCCGACTCGTGGCCCACCACGGGCGCGAGGTGCCGGCCGTGCTGAACACCATCGTGTCGGCCATCGACCACACCGGCGCCGATGCGATCCGGGTCGAGACCGACCGCGGCACGGTGTCGGCCAAGACCGTCATCGTGACGGTTGCGACCGACGTGCTGGCCGCCGAGGCGATCGAGTTCCGCCCGTCTCTTGCGGCCAAGGTCGAGGCTGCGGCCTATCTCCCGCTCGGCCTCGCCGATAAGCTCTTCCTGACGATCACGCGGCCGCAGCTGTTCCCGCTCGAGGGCTATCGCATGGGGTCGGCTTCGACCGGGCGCACGGCGGCCTACCATATACGGCCGTTCGACCGGCACGTGATCGAGTGTTTCTACGGCGGCGACCTGGCCCGCGACCTCGAACGGGAAGGACCGGCAGCAGCCTTCAGCTTTGCCAAGGGCGAGATCGCCGGCCAACTCGGCGCCGCGGCCGCGGCCGCCGTGGAACCACTGCGCATGACGGCCTGGGGGCAGGAGCCCCACATCCGCGGGTCCTACGCCTATGCCCGGCCCGGTGCTGCCGGCATGCGGGCACGGCTTGCCGAGACGGTTGACGGCCGACTGTTCTTCGCCGGGGAGGCCTGCTCGCCCGAGCGCTTCACCACGGCGCACGGCGCCTATGAAACAGGAGCTGCCGCCGCCGAGGCGATCGTCGGGTCCCTCGATCAGCCGAGGTCGGTCGAGCGAAGGAACTGAACGCCCGATTGGGCCATGGTGCGACGTGCGGCGTCGAGGGTGGTGCCGCCCGAGCCCGCCGGCGCGGCGATGCCGCGGCACGCGTCGTCGATCACGAAGACCGCATAGCCGAGCGCCCGCGCATCCTGGACCGACCAGAACACGCAGAAGTCGGTCGCGAGCCCACACAGGAACAGGCGCTTGAACCCCCGCTCCCGGAGCCAGCCGTCGAGTCCCGTCCCGGTCTTCCGGTCGTTTTCGCGGAACGCCGAATAGCTGTCGATGTCCGGTCGGAAGCCCTTGCGGAAGATGGCTTCGATGGGCGCCGGATCGAGCCCGGGATGCAGTGCGGCCTCGGGCGTCCCCATCAGGGCGTGGTCGGGCCACAGCGTCTGCTCGCCGTAGGGCAGGGTGATGGTCGAGAAAGGCGCGGCGCCGTGCGTCGACGCGAAGGAGATGTGGCCCGGTGGATGCCAGTCCTGGGTCGCGAAGGCATGCTTGAAGCGGGAGGCCAGCAGCCTGTGGATCGGAGCCAGCACGGCATCACCGTTCGGCACCGCGAGTTCCCCGCCCGGCATGAAGGTGGGCTGCACGTCGATGAGGCCCAGCACGTCGCTGTCCTGCTCGATGACGGTCATGAGGTCTGATCCTAGGAGCGAGGTCGCCCGAAGTTGATGCGTGAGGTGAGATATCGGACAATTCTGCAGCGCAGTCAGGTCTTTGACTACGAATTCCGATCGACCTTGTCAGAACGGCGCAGCGGTCCGCAAGTGTCCTGCCATGCGGGTCGGGACGTGATCGGCCTTGATCTGCGTCCGCTCGTAGGCCAGCAGATAGGCACGGAACAGCTTCGCCGGCAGGCCGCCGCCTTCGATACGGGCCATCCCGGCATCGTCGTCGTTGCCGACCCATACCCCCGCCACCATGGGACCCGTATAGCCCACGAACCAGGCGTCGCGGAACGCGTTGGTGGTGCCGGTCTTGCCACGCGCCAGGCCGATGTCGGCCCGGCGCCCGGTGCCGCTCGCCACGACGGAGCGCAACGCCCGGTCCAGCATCGCCACGCAGCGCGCGCTCAGCGCCGGCCGCGCCAGCGGAGCTGCATGCCAGTGGAGGAAGCGTCCGTAGCGTCCCACGATGCCCCGCACCGCATATGGCTCGACCGGATAGCCGCCGTTGGCCACCGCGGCCAGCATGGCGGTCATGCCGAGCGGACTCGCCGTGAACGCTCCCACCGCAATGCCGCCGTCCTCCGGCAGGGACCCCGCCACGCCGAGCAGCCGGGCTCGAGCCGCCACGGCACCACGGCCAAGCGCCCGCTCGAGTCCGTAGATCGCGGCATTGCGCGACAGGCGAAACGCATCGCCGAGCGTCATGGCGCCGCGATAGCGGTCGTCGTCATCCTTGGGCCGCCCGCCCGGTTGCGGCACGTCCTCCACGATGGTATCGAGGTCGCGGCCCTGCTCGCAGGCTTCGGCCAACACCAGCACCTTGCCGAGCGAACCCGGAGAGCGCCGCGTGCGTTCGGTGCGGTCGAACTGGTTGACCGCATAGTCGGCTCCACCCATCAGGGCCTGGAGGCCCCCGGTGCGGTCGAGCCCCACGAAGGCGACCGCGCCGGCATCGCCCCGCTCCCGCTCCACGCGCGTCGCATCGAGCGCCGCAACCGCGGCGGACTGGCGGGCCGCATCGACCGTGACATAGGCCCGCAGACTGTCGGCGGGGTCACCGAGCCGCCTGATCTCGCCGTCGACGAAATCGCGCAGATACCCGCAACCGAGGTCGGGGACCCCGGCCGTGCCGGGGCGCTCGCGCTCCGCCAGGGCGGTAGCCGGCACGACACCCTGATGCACGAGGGCGGACAGCAGGGCCCGGGACTTGCGCCGGGTGCGCGCCACCGTCTCCGGGTCGCGGCTCGCGAGATCGTTGCGGGGACTGGCCAGCATGACTTCGAGTAGCGCCGACTCGGGATAATCGAGGTCGGACGCAGGCTTGCCGAAATAGAACAGCGACGCCGCTTCGATGCCGAGGATGCCGTGCTGGAAGGGCAGGTGGTTCACGTAGGCGGCCAGGATTTCGTCGCGGGTGAAGTGGCGGCTGATGCTCACGGACCAGGGGATTTCGTAGAACTTTCGGACCAGGGCGCGGTCCCCGGGCTCGAACAGGAGGTTCTTGACGAGCTGCTGGGTGATGGTCGAGCCGCCCCGCGCCCTGCCGTGGATCGCCGATGCGACGGCACCCGCGAGGCCGCGGAGGCTGAGCCCGAACGGCTCCGTCTCGAAGCCGCGGTCCTCGGCCCCGAGCAGCACGGCGCGGAACTTGGGCGAAACGTCGCCGGCCTTCAACATCAGCGGCAGCAGGCACTTGGTTTCGAGATGCCCGCCGACCCAGTCGCGCTTGATCTCGCCCGAGGTCATCAGGGTGGCCATCCGGTCGCGCTCCGGAGCGCTTCGGCCCGCGATGGCGAGCCCTCCCCCGGCCAAGCCGGCACAGGACGCGGCCGCGCCCGCGCGCCCCGTGCACAGCCAGGGCAGCGTCGGCGCGAACAAGGGGGCGTGGCCTTTCGGGGCGCCGGCCCGCCCCGTGTTGGGGGTTGGGGACGGCGCTCTTCCACGTAGGTTGGCTCCCGGCGGCGCACAATCGTCCGTCCACTTCGGCGCAACGAAATATTTATCCTCGCTCGGGGCCGGGTTCGGGCTTGATTTGCGGGAAAGCGCGATAGGCGGGCGGTGTTGGTCCGCCCGCGCCGACCCGCGTCGCGGCCACGACCGCCATACCGATCTCGATCGGCAGCCTCAGCCCGTAAAGACGAACCGGCCGGCGTCGTCCCAGGGGCCGCCGCGGTAATGCCAGAGTTGCAGACCCTCGATCGATCCCTCCATGGGCAGCAGCGCGTCAAGCCGGCGTTGCGTGTCGCGCGCTTCGGAGGGCGTCACCTTGTTCTGGATGGTGACGTGCGGCCGATAGCCCTGGCGATCCTGGGCGGTCAGGCTCCCGCTCCAGCTTCGCGCCAACTCGGCCCGCAGGGCGATCAGCGGCGGGCAGGATAGGTCGAGGGCAACGCCCCGTCCGAGGAATCGCGACACCGTCATCGAGAAGGCGAGCGGGCTCAGGGTGGCAGCGGTCTCGATGACGCGGGCCGAAATGGCGCGCAGATCCTGGCCCGGCAGGTGATGGAACAGGGTCGCATGAGCCTGGACCCGGTTCAGTGCGGCCGGGAAGAACCGCCGGCGCAAAGCGTCGAGAACGGCGAAGCTGTGGCGATCGAGCAGGGCCGTCATGATCAGGGGCATGCTCGCCGGGGCCGCAAGGGTATCGTCGGACATAGGTGGCCTCTCGTGATCACCGGTCGACCGGCCGCTCGGCACAGGATAGAGCGTGAACGCCGACCGATGCCGCGGAGATCGCTGGTGCTGCATGCCCGTCAAGCCGGCCGCGAAGGTCCTGGGTCGGGCGTCGCTGCTCCGGCTCCGGGCCTCGACGCGGAGTCGCTGCCCGATGCCGCAGCACCCGTAGCCACGGCGGCTCCGGGGCGATCCGAAGCGCCGACCCACAACCAGGTGGGTGGAGCGCGCTACATGCGGTCGAGCCTGGCGCTCTTCCTCGCCGGCTTCGCGACCTTCTCGCTGCTCTACTGCCCGCAACCGCTGCTGCCGACCTTGTCGCGCACCTTCGCGGTCGATGCGGCGACCGCCTCTCTCGCCATTTCGCTCGGTACAGCCTGCCTGGCGCTGTCAATCGTGGCGGCCGCCGCCCTGTCCGACCTCAAGGGGCGGAAAGCCGTCATGGCGGCTTCGCTGATGGCCGCATCGGCTCTCAACGTCGCGGCGGCCTTGGCGCCCGGATGGGAACTGTTCCTCGTCTTGAGGGCGCTCGAAGGGATGGCGCTCGGCGGAGTTCCGGCCGTCGCCATGACCTATCTGGCCGAGGAAACCGACCCGGATGGCCTCGGGCTCGCCATGGGGATCTACGTGGGTGCGACGGCGGTCGGCGGCATGGCCGGGCGGGTCATCACGGGACTGGTCGCCGATGCCGCGTCGTGGCGGACGGCCCTTGCGGCCATCGGCCTCGTCGGTCTCGTCGACGCGGCGCTTTTCATGGTCCTGCTGCCGGCATCGCGGCATTTCCGGCCGCGCAAGGTCGATCCGCGTCAGCAGGTTGCAGCCTTCCGGGCCGCTTTGGCGGACCCGCGGCTTCGGCTCGTCTACGGCTTCGCGTTCCTGGCCATGGGCGGTTTCGTCGCGGTCTACAACTATGCCGGCTTTCGGCTCGAAGCACCGCCCTACGGGCTCGACCAGGCCCAGGAAGGATTGATCTTCACGCTCTACCTGCTCGGCACGGCCAGTTCCACCCTGGCGGGCAGCCTGGCTGACCGGCTCGGCCGGGCGCCCGTCCTGGTCCTGGGCTTAGGGGTCGCGCTGCTCGGCGTCGTGTCGTCGCTTTTTGCCCCTCTGTCGGCGGTCGTCCTGGGCATCGCGCTCGTCACGCTCGGGTTCTTCGCCGGTCATGGGGTCGCGAGCGGTACCGTCGGCGGCCTCGCCGGACCCAACAAGGCCCAGGCGGCCTCGCTTTACCTGCTGAGCTACTATGCCGGATCGAGCGTGCTCGGCACGCTCGGCGGCTGGTTCTGGACGTTGGGCCGCTGGCCGGCCGTGGCGGGTTTCGTGGCGGCCCTGTTCGCCGCCGCCATGACGCTTGCCGCGATGCTGGCCCGGACCCTCGGCCGGCCCAGACCCGCACGAGATGTTTCGCGTTGGCCGCCATCGTGATCTCAACGGCGCCGCCGCGCCGCGGGCCGTTGCGCGTCCTCGCGGCTTCGGCGGGTCGCGGTGCTGCGCCAAGCGCGTTAGGGTAATGGGATTCGATGTCCCTGCACGACGGCAGGACATCCGCTCGTGAGGACATGATGGTCGCCATCCGCAGCAGTAGAATCGTGCACGACGGCTGGCTCAAGCTCCGCGTCGCGACCCTGTCGGGCGACGACGGAGTGGAGTTCAAGCGCGAGATCGAGGATCACGGCAACGCGGTCGCGGTGCTGCCCTACGACGCCGAGCGCCGCGTCGCCCTGCTGGTCCGGCTTCCGCGCGCGCCCGTGCTGTTCCGCGGTGAGCGGTCCGCGTTCCTGGAAGTGCCGGCCGGCATCCTGGAGCATGGCGAGGACCCGGCCGATTGCGCGCGGCGCGAAGCCTTGGAGGAGGCGGGCGTCGCGCTCGGCCCCTTGGAGCCGGCCGGCCACACCTGGACCATGTGCGGCATCTCGACCGAGCGCATGAGCCTGTTCCTGGCCCCCTACGGACGGGCGGACCGCACGGCCGCTGGCGGCGGACTCGCCGAGGAACACGAGAACATCGAAGTGGTCGAGGTTGCTCTCGCGGCCTTGCGCGACATGGCCGATCACAATGCCCTCGACGACATGAAGACCCTGACCCTCGTCCAGACGCTGCGGCTCCGCCGTCCCGAGCTTTTTCGCTGAGCCTCCGGCTTCGCTCCGCCGCCGCCATCCCGGCGCGCCCTATATGGTGAGGCTTGGACGCCCAGCGGTCCGGCACGGGGGCGGCCGGGTAAGTGATCTCGCGCCGATGATCGCTCTCGGGCCGCTCACCATCCCGGATTCTCGAGAAGCGATGCATCATGCACCTGATCATGGTCGGCGGCGGGCTCGCCAATAGCCTGATCGCCTATCGCCTGGCGACGGCTCGGCCCGACGTCGATTGGACGATCCTGGAGGGCGGACAGGAGCTTGGCGGCAATCATACCTGGTCGTTCCACGCCGGCGACCTATCGCCCGACCAGGGCACGTGGATCGAGCCTTTCGTGTCGGCCCGCTGGCCGAACTATGCCGTAGCCTTCCCGGACCTCGAACGACGGCTGCCGCTGGGCTATCGTTCGATCTCGGCCGAGCGGCTGCGCGCCGTGCTGAAACCCTTCGCGGCCCGTATCCGCACCGGCGCCAAGGTCACCCGGTTGCGACCGGACGGCGTGACGCTGGCCGGCGGCGAGGAACTGGCCGCCGATGCCGTGATCGACGGGCGCGGCTACAGGCCTAGCCCACATCTCGACGTCGCGTTCCAGAAGTTCTTCGGCGTCGAGGTGCGCACGGCCCAGCCGCACGGCCAGGCCGCGCCCATCATCATGGACGCCACGGTGCCGCAGCGCGACGGCTTCCGCTTCGTCTACACGCTGCCTTTCGCGCCCGACCGGGTGCTGATCGAGGATACCTATTACTCGGACAGACTGGAACTCGATGTCGCGGCGACGCGGGGCCTCGTCTTCGATTATGCCACTCGACGAGGCTGGACGATCGCCGAGGTCGTGCGGGACGAAATCGGCGTGCTGCCGATCGCGCTCGGCGGCGACATCGAAGCTTTCTGGGCCGACGCCCCGGGCGTGGCCCGCAGCGGGCTCCGGGCGGCTCTGTTCCACCCGACGACGGGCTATTCCCTGCCCGACGCGGTGCGCTTGGCCGACAGGATCGCGATGCTCCAGGACCTATCGGCCGACAACCTCCATCGTGAGACACGCGCCCATTCGATCGCCTGTTGGAAGGCTGCCGGCTTCTATCGGCTGCTCGACCGGCTCCTGTTCAAGGCCGCGGAACCGGCGCGGCGCTATCGCCTGATCGAGCGCTTCTATCGTTTCTCGCCGGACCTCGTCGCCCGCTTCTACGCGGGCCGCAGCACCTTCCTGGACAAGGCGCGCGTGCTGACCGGCAAGCCGCCCGTCCCCATCTTCAGGGCCCTGCGCTGCCTGCGCGAGGCTCCTCTTCAGGTCCAGACTCCATGAACGCACCATTCCCCGTCAAGTCGCGACGGCCCCCCGCGGGGGGTCGGCCACGTGCGGTCGTGGTCGGCTCCGGCTTCGGCGGCCTCGCCCTGGCGATCCGGCTGCAGGCCGGCG
>CAXUCF010000101.1:0-15678 GCA_964249275.1 uncultured Lichenihabitans sp. | reverse complement strand
GTCTTCTCCGAACCGCGAGTACCGCTCCACCTGAGGTCGTGGGCGTGCCGGCCTCGCAGGACTTCACTGAAAAGCGAGATCCAGTTCTTGTCCGAGGTCACCTCCGGCTTGCGACCCTCCGTTCGGAGGTGCCGGTCTCAAGCGACCACGTTTCCGAGCAGGTCGTTCACGAGCTTCAGGACGTCGTCGCTCCGACCCGCCTCTCCGATGGCCGACACGATCCGCGGGCGCCCATGAACGGAAAGCGTCCGTTGCGATCAGATCGTGAAAGCGGGCAGAGCGGAGGTGGCAGATGATGCGCCTGGAGGCCGGGCGCGTCGGACGGCGAGATCCAAGAGTGCAGAGGACCAAGCATAGACACCAATCACCGTTGAGAGATCCACTGACATCGATTGAACACTACCGATCTGCTGGCGGGACACAACGATTTGACGGGGGAGAGCGTGGTCGATGCATTCCGAAGTGACTACGATGATCCTGTCTCAGGTCCAGTTCGGCTTCACGGTCTTGTTTCTCAAGACCTACTCGTCGGTTTGCCGTAGCCTGTTCGGCTTCTGGCTCCGGGTCTTTCTTGGTTGCCGCCTTCGCACTGTGCCTGGTCCTCGACCTCCGGGTGATTCACCGTTGGACGAAACCCCGGCGCTCGTCGTTTTCCCGGCGAGGGGCGTCCTCGCGGGCGCCATCATGCTTTGGGCCTGGCGCGGGTGTCCCGAACGTTGGCTGTTGCCCTGCGGGGCCGCCATCTCGCCTCGGCCTTCGGCGCGCTGGCGGCCTCCTCCCTGCCCGTCATGGTGCCTTCACCATCACGGTCCGGCAGGCCGCCGCGCCGCCCGCCAATCTCGGATTTATGTTCTGGCACCTGCGTCGTCGTCCGCCGCTCACCGTCGCCTACACGCCCGTAGTCCACTGGATCTTCCGCGAAGGTCGGCGCCGACCCGCACTGATGTCGAACCAGCTCCCTCCCTTGCCACGGAAGTAAATTGATGACCGACGTCACGAACCCCAAGATCAAGGCCTACACGAGTCCGGCCGGCGGCTGGGGCGCCCTGAAGGCCACCGGCTGGGCACTGGCGGAACAGGGGATCGCGGTGAGCGGCGCCGTCACCCTGATGCACATGAATAAGCCGGGCGGCTTCGACTGCTCGGGCTGCGCCTGGCCCGACCCCAAGCACGGCTCCCCCTTCCAGTACTGCGAGAACGGCGCCAAAGCGCTCGCCTGGGAGGGCACCGCGAAACGTTGCACCCCCGAGTTCCTGGCCGCCCACACTGTCTGCGAACTCCGGGATTGGAACGACTACGACCTCGAGATGGTGGGCCGCCTCACCCACCCGGTCGCTTACGACCCGGCGAGCGACACCTATGTCCCGATCGCGTGGGATGAGGCGTTCGAGCGCATCGGCGGCCTCCTCCGCGAGATCGGAAATCCCGACGCGGTGGAGTTTTACACCTCGGGGCGGGCGTCGAACGAAGCGGCCTTCCTGTTCCAGCTCTTCGGGCGCGCCTTCGGCACGAACAACTTCCCTGACTGCTCCAACATGTGTCACGAAGCCTCCAGCGTCGGCCTGCCGCAGAGCCTGGGCGTGGGCAAGGGGACGGTGTTGCTGGAGGACTTCGACAAGGCGGACGCCATCTTCATCTTCGGACAGAACCCCGGCACCAATAGTCCGCGCATGATGGCGAACCTGCGCGACGCGTCCCGGCGGGGCGCGACCATCATGAGCTTCAACCCGTTTCGCGAGCGCGCGCTGGAGCGCTTCCAGGCGCCGCAGAGCCCGGTCGAGATGGCGTCGTTGACCTCCACGCCGATCTCCTCGCGGATCTTCCAGGTCAAGGTCGGGGGAGACGCCGCGGCGCTCAAGGGCATCATGAAGGCCTGCGTCGAGGCCGACGACGCCGCGACCGCCGCCGACGAGCCTCGGATGCTGGACATGAACTTCATCGCCGGCCACACGCGGGGCTTCGAGATCCTGGCAGCCGACCTGCGCGACACCCCGTGGGAGACGATCGAACGACTGTCCGGCTTGTCGCGCGCGGATCTAGAAGCGGCGGCGCGCGCCTACATGGAAGCCGACAGCGCAATCCTGGTCTATGGCATGGGCATTACCCAGCACAGCCGCGGCACCGAGAACGTACGACTCCTCGTCGACCTCGCCTTGCTGCGAGGCAACATCGGGCGTCCGGGCGCGGGCATCTGCCCGGTCCGGGGTCACTCCAACGTGCAGGGCAATCGCACTGTCGGCATCACCGAGAAGCCGACGCCCGAGATGCTCGACAGCCTGCGCGACGCTTTCGGCTTCGAGCCCCCGCGGAAGCACGGCCACGACGTCGTGCTGGCGCTGGAGGCGATGATGCGCGGCGAGAGCAAGGCCTTTCTAGCCTTGGGCGGCAATTTCGCGGCCGCGACCCCCGACCGGGATGCCGTGCATCGGGCTCTGCGAAACCTCGACCTCACGGTGGCGATCTCGACCAAGCTGAACCGCGGCCACCTCGTGCACGGCCGCCATGCTTTCATCCTGCCGTGCCTGGCGCGCAGCGAGGTCGACGAGCAGGCGAACGGGCCGCAGTCGATCACGGTTGAGGATTCCATGTCCATGGTCCATGCCTCGGCGGGCCGGAAGCCCCCGGCCTCGGAACACCTCATGAGCGAGACCGCGATCGTGGCGCGCCTGGCGCGAGCCACCCTTGGCGCGGGCTCGTCGATCGACTGGGAGGGATACACGGCCGACTACGCCCGCGTCCGCGACGCGATCGAGCGCGTGTTCCCGATCTTCCAGGGCTACAATGCCCGCATCGCGGTGCCGGGCGGCTTCCACCTTACCTCGTTGGCGCGCGAGCGGATCTGGGCCACGCCCTCCGGCAAGGCCGAATTCTCCCGCTTCCAAGGCTTGGAGGAGGACCCGCATCAGGACGACCCGATGGCGCTCTGGCTCACGACGATGCGCAGCCACGACCAATACAACACCACCCTCTACAGCGTGTCGGATCGCTACCGCGGCGTGTTCGACGGCCGAATGGTGGTGTTCATCAACGCGGCCGAGATGGCGCGCCGAAGCTTGACGGCGGGCGATCGCGTGACGTTGGAGACGATCTCGACCGACGGCGTCGCAAGGTCGGTCCCAGGCTTCAAGGTCGTGCCCTACGCGCTGCCCGACGGCTGCTGCGGCGCCTACTACCCCGAGTCCAACCCCCTGGTGCCGCTTTACGCCCGCGACCCCCAGTCCCACACCCCCTCCTACAAGTCGGTGCCGGTGCGCGTCCGCCGGCCTTCGGACACGAGGGGCTGACCTGCCATGACGTTCGGCCTCGTCCTAACCTTCATCTTGTTCACCAGCCTGTCCGCGGCCGTCTACGTCGTCACGGCAGGCTTCGACCTCGGCGTCGGCATGTTGTCGCTCCTGGCGCCGCGCGCCCGGGACCGGAGCGAGATGATGGCCAGCATCACGACGGCCTGGTACGGCAACGCCATCTGGCTTCTGCTAGCTTTGGGCGTCCTGCTCTCCGCCTTCCCGGCGACCCTCGCGCTCCTGCCGGCCTTGTGGCTGCCTCTGATCGGGATGACGTTCGGTTTGGCCCTGCGCGGAATCGGCTTCGCGCTACGGTCGCGCGTCGGCCGCCTCGGCCAAGCGTGTGACGTCGCCTTCGGGGCCGGCTCCGTGATCGTAGCGGGTTGCCAAGGCCTCGCGCTCGGCGTGTTCCTCGCCGGCCTACCCCAAGGGAAGGACGCGGTGGGCACGTTCGCGTGGCTCTCCATCCTCGGCCTGCTCTGCGCCGCCGGGCTCGTCGGCGGCTACGCACTGCTCGGCGCGGGTTGGCTGGTTTGGCGGACCGGCGGCGCGGTGCGGGTTTTCGGCCGCGAGGTGGCGCGCTCGGCCCTGATCCTCACGGCCGGGGCGGTTCTACTCGCCGCGGGCTGGGCGGCGCTGACCGGAGCGATCCTGGCGCTGCATTGGTCGGCATGGCCCGTAGCTCTCGCGCTCACGGTCCTCGTAGTCACGGCGGCCGGTGTCGGGACGCTGATCTGGCGCGGCCTCTGGAGCGGGCCGAATCATAACGTCTTCGGGCTCGCCGTCGCGCTGCTCATGGCTATCTTCGCCGGCGTGCTGGTCAGCCTTTGGCCGGACGCTGCGCCCGGGGTGGCCGTGGCCCGACGCGGTGCGGCAGACCCTTTGGCCTTAGAATATACCCTCTTCGACCTCATCCTGGTCGCGCCGTTCGTCGCAGCCTATCTCAACCACGGGCGCCGGATGCTGAGTGGCGGCGACATTCGCCACGCCGCCGCGGACGCGCCAGAAGTCCGGTCCCATGCCGGACGGCGCACGACGGGGCTGGAGAACAGCTTGCATCTGAGCTGATCGCGTAATCCGTCCGAACGAGCGCGATGGCCGCGATCGCACCCAGAAGCTCCGCCTCAGCCCCAAAGCTCGGCCGGCAGGCAGGCCAGGAGTACGGCGACGGTTAGCGTGATGCCGTTCTGTAGCGGGTCAAACTTGATGAGAGCGCGTGTTGCCTCATTCGAGAAGGTTCTCGAAGGCTGATTGCCGGTGCCATCAGGGATTGCTCCCGTCCGGACTTCTGACGAGGAGGCTCGAAGGTTGCCAGCACGCTCTGCTCCTTCGTCCGAACGCCGGCCCCGAACACCAGCTTGTGCGCCACCTCGCCTCTCAGGCCCTACGCGCCGTTGCAGGGTGCGGATCTAGCCCGCCGTGAACTTGTACGGGTATTCTGCCTGGAGCCGATCCAGGAGTTCGATCGTGTCCCGACGCGTGTCGGTCACCATTGCAAACGGATCGGGCCGCCGCCGGCCCCGTTTGGTTGCAGGTGTTGATTTTCGCTGAGAGTTGACCCGGCGGCGGAGTGGTCCCCTGGTCAGCTCCGCCCGCAGATGTTGTTTGGGTGGGATTGAGGGTCCCCGATCTCTGAATAGGTCTCGCCGAAGCGTCCATCGAGCGACGCCAGGGCGCCATTCACTAAATCCGGATCGTTCGAAGGGGATGATCCGAGCGGATGCGTTGCTGCAGATCTACGGAGAATAACAGCGAGCCGCTTCGGCTATCTTGTCCGCGTACCTGATGCCCTCCCGCTGACCGCAGCAGAGTGAACCACGGACAGGCCAAGCCTCAAAGCCTTTTTCAGCAGCCTGCCAGTGCTGGACAAAGCAGCATACGTGAAGCCGACGGCGGCGGCTACATCAGCGTTCGTTGAGGCCGCTGGGAAAGCGGAACTCTGGAATGTTTTTCAGAGGTTTCCAATCAGGGTTCATGTCAAAAACTCGCCGGTGCCGCTTCTATCGCTGGGCGATTGGGGAAAGCATGGGCTCTCTCACTTCCAAGTTCCTCGTCCCGGCAGCATTTTTCCTTTGTGCCGCGACCGCTCGAGCGGAGGACGGCAGCAGCGCCAATTCGGCGAATAATCCCGTCGAGCCCAAACTCACCCTGGAGTACTGGAACTATTACTCGCCCTCTCTTGAAAAGCTCGGTGGGGGGGCCGAGAACGGCTTAGGGCGAATTTAGATCCCCTTCACCCTCGGCGGTGTGCAACAGCACTTCCACATCGTCCCGCCGGTCACAACGAACCCGACCGCAACGACTGGCCAACGCACGGGGCTCGGCGACACGCAAATCTACAATTTCTCCCTGATCAAGGAGGACGTGGGCCTTCCGGAAAAGGTGACCTTCGGCCTCGGGCCGCTCATCGCACCGGTTACGTACACCAGCTCGAACCTGGGGCCGAGCAGGGTGCAGGGCGGAGTCGCCGGGGTCATCGTAGCGCCTCAGAAATGGGGCCTACTCGGCATCCTGGCCACCTACCAGCACACGTTGTCCGGTCCCAGGTCCGAACTGACCACGATCCAGACAAACATCTTCTACAATCTCGAGCAAGGTTATTATTTGAGATCATCCGGCATCTCGCGTTTCAACACTGCCAATCACACGTACTACATCCCGGCGGGATTCGGCTTCGGCAAGGTCTTCGAACTGGACGGCGGTTATACTTTGAACGCCTATGTCGAGGCGCAGCCTTCCATTTATCGCAGCGGCGTTGGGGCGCCGGCCTTCACGGTTTTCACCGGCATCGAAATCCAGTTCCCGTCCGAGGTGACCAGCGCCTTGAAATTCTGAGCGGCTCCGAGCGACCGAGGCGGCAGGCCCCATTTGGTGCCGCATTGCGTCGGCTATCTCAGCCCCAAGCACTTCGAGGATCAACTCACCTGGCAGACGGTCAAATCAGCGGCGTGATCCGCCGCGACCGGATGGGGGCGAAGCTCAAGGCGGTGAAGGAGGAGCCGCGGCGACGGAGGCACCAGCCGATCCTCGCCCAGGTGGTGAGCGGCTTCTTTAACTATCACGCGATGCCGACCAACGCTCTTGCACTCAGCGCGTGCCGTAAGCGGGTGGTCGAACTCTGGAGGCGCGCCCTTCGGCGGCGCCAGAGGGACTTCACTACCTGAGAGCGGATGAGGAAGCTCGCCAGCGACGGGGTGCCGAGACCACGTATCCTGCATCCGTGGCCAAGTGAACGCTTCGCCGTCAAACACCCGAGGTGGGAGCCGAGTGCCCGAATTGGGCCCGCTCGGATCCGCGCGGGGGACGCTCAGAAACGAGCGTCCCTGCCGCGATCGTTCCTGCCGTCCATCGCGGACGATCAGCTAGCACAGCGATCAGGGAACGACTTTTCGCAAAACCACGCGATTCGTTTTCTGACCGTCGCTCCAGCCCGAGTCGAGACCCGGACGCCTGCGCGACCCCCGAGGGCTGGACGGGGTCTAGATCAGAAGACTCCGGCACACGGAAAAGTGGCGTGAGCCGACCGGCTTTCGCCGGCGATCAAACGCTCGACTTGACGAACGGCACCGAGAGTTCAGGTCCGATGATCACGTAGGCCCTGCGCCAGGGCTGATCGTCCAGGAGCCTCCAGCTGTGACCGCTGCCAGTCGTGTCCTCGGCCAGCAGGACGTCGCCGGTGTCGATCGTGAAGGTGGCCCCCGTTGCGGTCTTGAACTCGAGAGTGCCGCTGAGGGTGATCACGAGCTGGCGAGTGGGCGCGTCGTGGGGCGCGAAGGTGCCCCCCGACTGCGTCTCGCGGAAGGAGACGCTCGAGGCCGCCAGCTTGTCGCTGAGCACGTCGCCGCGCTCCCCCTTCGGCAAGCCGATCGTCCCTTCCTCGAAGACGGAGTCGCCGTCCTCGGCCGTCCAGATGCGTACGCAGCGGATCATCTTGATCATCTCCTCCGGTCCATCCGGCCGCTAAAACGGCGTCCCAGTTCAGCGCGACCTCGTGATCCGACGAGCTGAGCCTCGCCCTTGCCGAACGTCTGATCGTCGACCTCGACGAGGTGATCTGGACCTCATACTGCCGCAGCCCGGATCGGACGGCCTGTCACCGAAAGAAGCCGGACAGCTTGTTGGTTTCGGCAAGGTCGACGAGTTCGTTCCCACGACCGTTCATCACGGCCTTGATGGTCCAGAGCCCGAAGCCCGCGGCTTCCTTGAGTGTGATCTTGGGCGGCATGGCGAGCTCCTGCCGATTGGTGACGACGTCGACCAGCGCCGGGCCTGGATGATCGAGCGCGGCTCTCAAAGCTCCGGCTAAATCGGCCGGATCCTCCACGCGCGATGCATGCACGCCTATGGCTTTGGCCATGGCGGCGAAGTTGGGGTTTTGCAGGTCGACGCCGAACTCCAGGAACCCCGTCGACTTCATCTCGAGTTCGACAAAGCCGAGCGTGCCGTTGTTGAAGACAACGACCTTGACGGGTAGCTTGAGCTGTACGAGCGATAGGAAATCCCCCATCAGCATCGCGAAGCCGCCGTCGCCCGAGAGCGAGATCACCTGCCGGTCGGGGTGGGTCGCTTGCGCCCCGATGGCCATCGGCAGCGCGTTAGCCATCGAGCCATGGGCGAGCGATCCCAGCATGCGGCGCCGGCCGTTCATCTTGAGGTAGCGCGCGGCCCAGACCGTTGGCGTGCCGACGTCGAAGGTAAAGACGGCATCGTCGGCCGCGAGATCACTCACCGTCCTGGCAACGAATTGCGGGTGGATCGGCCCAGGTCCGGCCTCGCCGGCGGCGAGATCGTCCAGGCCTTGTCGCGCCTTGGCGTAGTTGGCGAGGCTTCTATCGAGGTGGGCGCGGTCGGATTTTGCCTCGAGCCGCGGCAGGAGCGCTTCGATCGTGGACGCTACGTCCCCGACGAGGCCGAGGGCGAGCCTGCAGCGACGCCCGAGGTTCTCCGGCCGGAGATCGACCTGGATGATGGTCGCGTCGGTGGGGAAGAACTGCCGGTACGGGAAATCCGTGCCGAGCATCAGGAGCGTGTCGCACTCCATCATCGCGTGGTAACCCGACGAGAAGCCGATGAGCCCGGTCATGCCGACGTCATAGGCGTTGTCCCACTCGACGTGCTCCTTGCCGCCCAAGGCGTGCACGATCGGCGCCTTCAGGCTCTCGGCCAGCCGCAGCAGCGACGCGTGGGCACCAGCACAGCCCCGGCCACACAGAAGGGTCACCCGCTTGCCCTGGCCGAGAAAAGCCGCGAGTGCGTCGAGGGCGTCTTCGCGGGGCCGCGAGAACGCAGGCGGCGGCAAGAGGCCCGCCTTGGGGGAGGGCTTCGCCTTGGTCGGCAGCAGGGCGACGTCGCCGGGGATCACCAGCACCGCCACGCCGCGCTGACCGACCGCGGCACGGATGGCGCTGTCGAGCATCCGCGGCATCTGGTCGGCGGACGACACGAGTTCGCAGAAGTGGCTGCACTCCGTCGAACAAGCCGTTGATCAGATGCAGGTTGCCCGGGCCGCAAGAGCCCGCGCAGACCGCGAGTTCGCCGGTGACCTGCGCCTCGGCGCAAGCCGCGAAGGCCGCCGTTTCTTCGTGCCGCGTGTGCACCCAGCGGATCGAACCGTCACGCTGCAGCGCGTCCGTGATGCCGTTCAGACTATCGCCCACCAAGCCGTAGACCCGCTGGACGCCGATCCCTTTCAGCGTAGCGATCATGAGATCGGCAACGTTGCTCGTCGTCATGCGATGTGCCTTTCCAATGTGCTCTCTCGCAGAAGCTTTGGCATGCGACGTGGTCGTGCCGAGCAGCGCAATCCTGTTACTCCGATCGTTGCCGGGCTTTGGAGAGCTCGGGCCGGTAGCGGCAGGTGCCTCGTCGAGCGCCGTCCAGGAGCCACTCCGAGGCGACCCGGCCCACTCTCGCCTCGGCGCTTGGAACGTGGCGACCTTACGGAGGATCAGGTCTCCAGAAAACGCGTAACCCCAAGGTCGCAGCTTGGCTTGTCGGGATGCGATCACGATGGAGGGATCGGAAAGGTGCTTGAGCCACGTTCCGGGTTTGACCTCGCGGCGCCTTTCTTCGTCTCCGAAGGTGCGCCGCGTCGATTGGTGCGTCTTCCGCGAAAACGTTGCGGGTTACGGTTTCCAGGCGCCCTCGACGCCGCAAGAAGTGGAGTCTGCCCTGCGAAGGTCCTTCAGCCGAGGCCGAGGCTCCTCAGTCCTCGATTCTTGCGAGAGCTGACGTCGAGCCCGCCCAGATGCTTCTGGTCGCCTGCCCGGAGGCGGGCGATGTAGAGCAAGTGTTCGGCCTCTGAGACGAGGAAGACACCGCTTGTAGCCGGAATTCGTAGGTCAGAGCTGTTTTGCGTAAGCACCTACCTCAGTTCTGCATAGATTAAGCGCTTCAAAACGCGTGGGTGCCTAGCCAGCCCGCTTGCGGTGCGACAGGCGAATCGTCCACTCCTCGAAGAACGCAGACCCGCGAGGGCGAACACCTCCAATGCGCTGGGCGACGTCTTAGCTTCCTTGCCAAGGCTGACTGCCGACTTTTCCGCACTATCCGACACTACCGCAGGCCGATCCTCGGCCAGCCGAACAGGAGAGTTCCTTGCCCCAGACCACGAGCCGGGACACGCCCGACGTCGTCCTGATCGGCGCCGGCATGATGAGCGCGACGCTCGGGATCTTTCTCAAGACGATCGATCCCTCGCTCGGCATCTCGCTGTTCGAAGTGCTGCATGACTGCGCCCAAGAGAGCTCCGGTTCCTGGAACAACGCCGGGACCGGGCACGCCGCCAATTGCGAGATGAACTACACCCCGCAGCGCAAGGACGGCAGCGTCGACATCTCGAAGGCGCTGGAGGTCAACACCGAGTTCGACCTGTCGCGCCAGCTCTGGGCCTTCCTGGTCAAACAGGGTGCCATCCCGGACCCGCGCGGCTTCATCCACCCTTGCCCGCACATGAGCTTCGTGTGGGGTGACGAGAACGTGTCGTTTCTGCGCACGCGCTACGGCGAGATGTCGAAGCACCACTGCTATCACGGCATGGAATACAGCGAGGACCGCGCCGAGATCGCTGGGTGGGCGCCTCTGATCATGGAAGGGCGCGAGGACGCGGCGCCCGTTGCGGCGACCCGCATGGTGACGGGAACCGATGTGTCGTACGGCGAGCTGACGCACCTGTTGATGAAGCATCTTGCGGCGCAGCCGGGCTTCGACGTGCACTACAATCGGAAAGTGGTTGGGCTCGACCGCGACGGGGACCGTTGGAGGGTGACCGTCGAAGACCAGGAGGACGGCTCGAAGTCTTCGGTGTCCGCGAAGTTCGTGTTCATCGGCGCGGGCGGCGACGCCCTGCCGCTGCTGCAGGCGTCCGGCATCCCGGAGGGCAAGGGCTACGGCGGCTTCCCGGTCAGCGGCATCTGGCTCCGCTGCGACGACGAGGCTTTGAGCGAGCGCCACCATGCCAAGGTGTACGGAAAGGCGCCGCACGGCTCGCCTCCCATGTCGGTGCCGCATCTCGACCTGCGCATCATCGAGGGCAAGAAGTCGCTGCTGTTCGGACCATACGCCGGCTTCTCGACCCGCTTCCTCAAGCACGGCTCGCTCACCGACCTGTTCCGGTCGCTGACTCGCGCGAACGTCTTGCCGCTGCTGGACGTGGCGCGAGACAACGTGGATTTGTCCGAGTACCTCGTCGGGCAGGTGCTGCAGAGTTCCTCGCAGCAGTTCGCTATGCTCAAGCAGTACTTCCCGCGGGCCATGAAGAGGGATTGGCGGGAGGCCGTGGCCGGGCAGCGGGTCGAGACGATCAAGCCGCACGAGAGCCATGGCTGGTTCAAGCACGAGGAGGGCGCTCTGCAGTTCGGCACCGAGATGGTGGCGGCGGCCGATAGGTCGCTGGTGGCGCTGCTCGGGGCCTCGCCGGGCGCCTCGACCGCCGCCTTCATCGCCCTCGAGGTCATCGGCAAGTGCTTCGACGACCGGCTGACGGGGGACGGCTGGCTGCCCAGGCTGAAGGAGATGATTCCGACCTACGGCATCGACCTCAAGACGGACGGCGAGGCGTGCCGGCGCACCCGGGCCGAGACCGCGCCCGTGCTGCAGATCGAGAACGTGTGACGTCACAAGCCGGAGTTCCGCCATGTCGCCCGACGCCACCGCCCTGATCCTGTCCCGCATCCAGTTCGGCTTTACGGTCTCGTTCCACATCATATTCCCGGCGTTCACCATCGGACTCGCGGCCTGGCTCGCGGTGCTGGAACTGCTCAACTTATGGACCAAGAAGCCCGTCTACCGACGGCTGTTCGACTTCTGGCTCAGGATCTTCGCGATTGCCTTCGGGCTGGGCGTTGTGTCGGGCATCGTCATGGCCTTCCAGTTCGGCTCCAACTGGAGCGAGCTGTCGCGCCGCTCGGGGCCGATCCAGGGGCCTCTGTTGGCCTACGAGAGCTTCACGGCTTTCGCGCTCGAGGCGTCGTTCTTCGGAGTTTTGCTCTTTGGACGCAGCCGCGTGCCGCCGGTGCTCTACTTCGCCAGCGCGGCATTGGTCGCGGTGGGTACCAGCTTGTCGTCGTTCTGGATCCTGGTGAACAACAGCTGGATGCAGTGGCCGACCGGGTTCGAGATCACGGGCGACGGGCAGTTCACGCCGTCGAGCTGGTGGGACATCATCTTCAACGGCGTGGTCTGGGTGCGCTTCCCGCATATGATCCTGGCAGCCTATGTCACCACGGCCTTCTGCGTGGCCGCGACCGGCGCGTGGCATCTCCTGCGCGGCAGCCATCGCGAGGAGTCGCTCACGATGTTGCGCATGGGCCTCGGCCTCGCGGCCGTGCTGGTGCCGGCGCAGATGCTGTTCGGACATTTGAACGGCGACTATGTAGTGCGGCTCCAGCCGTCCAAAATCGCCGCCATCGAAGGCCGTTGGCATGACGAGCAGCCGGCTGGCGAGGTGCTCTTCGGCTGGCCAGATGAGGAAAAGCGCGAGAACCATTTCGAGATCAAGCTGCCGGCGCCGTTCGGCTCACTCATCGACTCGTCGTCGTTGACCGCGAAGGAGGTCGGCCTCGACTCGATCCCGCGCGAGAACTGGCCACCCGTGCTGATCCCGTTTTTCACCTTCCGGATCATGGTCGGCATCGCGGTGCTCATGCTGGCCCTCGCCTGGGGCGGCTCCTGGTACGCGTGGAGGCACCAGCTCCACGAGAAGCGCTGGTTTCTGTGGCCCGTCTTCCTCAGCTTCCCGCTCGGCTTTGTGGCGACCCTGGCCGGTTGGCTAACGGCCGAGGTCGGTCGACAACCCTGGACGGTCTACGGACAATTGCGCACGGCCGATGCCTTGACGCCGACGTTGCAGGCACGCGAGGTAGCTACAAGCCTCGCGGTCTTCGCCTCGGTGTACGCGCTGATCTTCGTGTTCGGCACCTATTACATCTACGTCCTCCTCAGAGCCGGCCCGGGCCCGGTCGCGGCTTCCCCCAACAGTGCGTCCAATCCCAAGCGGCCGCTCGCCGTCCCGGGCGGGTCGCCGCATCCCAGAAACGGCGCTCCTGCGTCTTCACCGGCCGAGTGAGGGGGTTCGATGATCGAGTTTTGGGCCGCGGCCCTGGCACTTTCGCTGCTCCTCTACGTGCTGCTCGACGGCTTCGACCTCGGCGTCGGCATGCTGTTCCCGTTCGCTCCGGACGAAAAGGCGCGGCGGCCCATGTTGTCGTCGATCTCGCCCGTGTGGGACGGCAACGAGACCTGGCTCGTGCTGGCGGCCGCAACGCTGTTCGGTGCCTTTCCACTCGTCTACTCCATTGCGATCTCGGCCTTCTACCTGCCGGTCCTCGTAATGCTGGCGGGTTTGATCCTGCGCGGAGTGGCGTTCGAATACCGCTACAAGTCGGGACCGATGCGGCGCGTTTGGGATGCCGGGTTCGTGGGCGGGTCCTACGTCGCGGCGTTCATGCAGGGCACCACCGTGGGCGCCTTCGTGACCGAACTGCCGGTGGAGGACGGCCGCTTCGCCGGCGGCCCGTTTTTTTGGGCGCATCCGCTCGCGTTGGTCTGCGGCGCGGGGCTATGCATCGGCTACGCCCTGATCGGCGCCTGCTGGCTCGCCGGCAAGTCGGAAGGGCGCCTGCGCGACTTCGGCTTCAGCGTCCTGCCCGGCCTGAGCGCGGCGCTGCTGGTATTTCTTGCCGCATCGTTCGCGCTGTCCTTCTTTCGCCACCTCAAAGTTATGGACCGCTGGGTCGAGCGCCCGACATTGATCGTTTTCCCGCTGGCCGGGCTCGCCGCTGGCGCGGTGCTCGCCTATGCCTGGAAGCAGCGCCGGGAGCGCTGGCTGTTCCCGTGCGCCGCGGTGATTTTCGCGGCGGCTTTCGGCACGCTCGCGGTGTCGTTCCTGCCCTACATGGTGCCGTTCACCATCACGGTGGATCAAGCGGCGGCGCCCCGGTCCAGCCTGCAATTCATGTTCTGGGGCGCCGGGGTCGTGGTTCTCCCGCTTACGCTCCTTTACACGGCCGCGGTCTATTTCATTTTCCGCGGTCGTGTGATCGACGATGAGAGTGCGGGGTATGGCGACGACGCTCCTTCGAGGCAGTCGGGGCCGGCGCATCCCGTGCCGAAGCCTGTCGGTGGCGGGACGACGGGCGGCAACCGTTTGGTGAGGATCTTGGCGACGGCGGCGATGGTAACCGTCAGCCTGCGTTCGCTTCTGCACCGCCGTCGCCACTCGTGAGCCTGATCCTCCATTTACTCGCACCCGCCCCGGGAGATATCTATGCTCGGCTTCGGCTCGCACGATCATCCGACGATGAAAGACATCCCGATCGGCCTCGCCGCCACAGGCACCCGCAAGGAATTCGACTCCATGGGCACGGTCGAGGTGCCGGCGGACAAGTACTACGGCGCCCAAACGGCCCGCTCGCTCGTGCACTTCTCGATCGGCCACGACCGCATGCCCAAGGCCGTGTACCACGCCTACGGCTTGGTCAAGAAGGCCTGCGCGCTCGTGAACCAGGCCGAGGGCCGCCTGCCCGACTGGAAGGCGGAAGCGATCGTGCGCGCCGCAGACGAAACGATCGCGGGCAAGCTCGACGAGCACTTCCCGTTGTTCGTGTGGCAGACCGGCTCTGGAACTCAGAGCAACATGAACGTCAACGAGGTGCTGTCGAACCGCGCCATCCAGCTCCTCGGCGGCACGCTCGGGACACAGGAGCCGGTCGGCCCCAACGACGACGTCAACATGGGGCAGTCGAGTAACGACACCTTCCCGACCGTCATGCACGTCGCGGCGGTCGAGGCCATCGACGCCAAGCTACTGCCCCAACTCGACGCGCTCGCGAAGAGTATCGAGGTGAAGGCGACGGACTGGATGGGCGTCGTCAAGATCGGGCGAACGCATCTCGAGGACGCGACGCCGCTGACAGTGGGCCAAGAATGGTCCGGCTACGCGGCGCAGATCCGTGCGGCGATCACGACCTTGGAGGAAGCGCGGGCAGGCCTTTACGAACTCGCGGTCGGCGGCACCGCGGTCGGCACCGGCCTGAACGCGCCAAAGGGGTTCTCGGCCAAGGTGGCGTCGGAAATCGCCGAGCTGACCGGCAAGCCTTTCGTCACGGCGCCCAACAAGTTCATGGCCCAGGGCTCGCTCGACGCCATGGTGCGGACCTCGGCGGCGCTGCGCGGGGTCGCGGTTGCGCTGATGAAGATCGCCAACGACATGCGCTGGCTCGCCTCCGGCCCACGTTGCGGCTTCGGCGAGCTGAAGCTGCCCCAGAACGAGCCTGGCTCCTCCATCATGCCCGGCAAGGTCAACCCGACCCAGTGCGAGGCCATCGTGATGATCTCGATCCAGGTCATCGGGGAGGACACCGCCGTGGCCTTCGCGGGCAGCCAGGGTAATTTCGAGCTCAACGCCATGCGGCCGATCATCATCAACGACGTCCTACATTCGGCCACCATCCTGGCCGACGGCTGCGAGAAGTTCCGCACCTTTTCGGTCGAGGGGACGGAATTGGACGAGAAGAAGATTGCTTCCTACCTCGAACGGAACCTGATGCTCGTCACCGCGCTCAGTCCGGTCATCGGCTACCAGAAAGCTGCCCACATCGCCGAAACGGCCCAGGCCAAAGGACTCACGTTGCGCGAGGCAGCGCTGCAGTCGGGCGACGTCGACGAGGCCACCTTTGATCGAGTTTGCGATCCGAAGGCGATGGTCGGCCAGGGGGTCGGCGGAGCCTGACCGTCGCCGGATTGCCTCCGCCGTGCCGATGTCGCTGGCATCAGCGAAGCACACCCGATCGAACGGTTTCGTCGACGAGCCGGCCCGTGTCGACCGGCACCGCCCCGCCGGTCAGGGCGATCGGGTGAAACAGGGGGGTGACAAACGCGGTTGCGGCTGAATCTG
>CAXUCF010000100.1:0-15707 GCA_964249275.1 uncultured Lichenihabitans sp. | reverse complement strand
TCGGTCTCGGCGATGCGGTTCTTCTGCTGTTCGAGGCGCGTCATGCGCTCGGCGAGCGTGGTTCGGGCCATCGGATCCTCTCCGTTCGACGGTGTGCATAGCCTATAGTTTACGCGACAACAGCGCGAGATCAACCGCGTCGGTCCGTGCGTTCGTCCCACTTCGCGGGCACGTCTCAATGAGCGCTCGTGCTTCCGCGCAGCCGCTTGCGAAACGCTCGTCGCCATTCCGCCGCGGCAGTCTTGTTCGCGTCCGCGACGCGCACGGCTCCCTGGTCTTGTTGAGAGCCAGAATCGCAGCGACTGGTTTGCACGTGCCGCCGCGGGCGTCGAGGAACTGCCCTCCAGCGTGATTGTACTGGGCGATCCATCCAGGCTGGATCGCTACCATGTGGATCTTCGGTCCTTCGGCATTCCCACCAGCCGCCTGAACTAGCGCTCCCACATCGTGACGGCCGCCATCATGGCCGTCGGCCTGTGTCCGTCGTGTTCGGAACGTTGGCCGTCGGCGAGGGCCTTGCCGGGCTGCGCCCGTTTGCGGCGCGGGGCACCGTGCCCGCCGAAGGTCCTCGCGTCGGCAACTGGTCGTTTGCCCCGGACGCCTGCCGGTCGGGTGCGCCCAAAGGCATCGACGGCGTACTTCTCTAAGACGCCGGCACGCACGACCCCCAGCTCGCGCTGATCCGCGACGCGGCGGCCAGCGACGTCCTGGACGCCATGGTCGAGCGCGAGCACAAGACCAAGCGTTTCTTCGCCAGCGAACAGCACCGGGCCCGGGGCCGCCATCGCCATCATGGCCACGCTCCTGCTCGCCTCCGCGGAGCGGCATAGGGGTTTTCAAGCATCGGGGTTGGTGGCGTCGCGATTCAGCGGCCAACGAACTGCGCTCTTCGATCATCTTTGGCCAGCGACGCGCAGCGGCTCAGCGCAGCACGTCGCGTTGGCGGCGTCCAGTTCTCATGGGGCGGTGATTTTCGCTCACGGCGATGGCGTTGTGACCGGCTTCGCCGGGTTCGGCACTCCTCCGAGCGGAGCGAAGGGACGGACGTGAAGACGCAATATGCATTCGCCACGAATGCGGCTTGCACAAGTGGCTCACACCGGTCTAGCTTGAGCCTGGGCGCAGTGCCTAAACGGGTCCGAGTGTACCCATGCCAATCATCGCCTTCGACCACATCCAGCTTGCGATGCCGCCCGGGCGCGAAGCGGCGGCGCGGGCGTTCTACGGAGATCTTCTCGGGATGCAAGAGGTGGCAAAGCCTGACCACCTCGCTCGCCGCGGGGGAAACTGGTTCGAGCTTGGTGCGGTGAAGGTCCATCTTGGGGTCGAAACTGAGTTTCGTGCGGCGCGAAAGTCCCATCCGGCTTTCCTGGTCGATGGTCTCGACGGCCTCTCCAAAGCGCTCGCTGCGGCCGGGCATGTGGCCCGAACGGATGAGCCGCTTGCCGGGTACGACCGGGTCTATGTCGATGATCCGTTCGGAAACCGGATCGAGCTCATGGAGCGGGTCGTCGGTCCGGTGGAAAGCTGAGCCTCGATGGCCATCGCGTTCGCTCGGGCTCGCTACATTTCTCGCGCGTCGGGCGGCAGCGCGGTGCGCTCGGCCGCCTATAACGGCCGCGACAAGATCGAGGCGCAGCGGACGGGGGAGGTGTTCTACTTCGCCCATCGCGACGCGCCGGATTACCATGAAGTGCTGTTGCCGGAAGGGGCCCCGGAGTCACTGGCCGACAGCAGTGCTTTGTGGAACGCGGCGGAGAATGCGGAAAAGCGTAAGGACGCGCAGGTTGCTCGAGAGATCGTTTTGGCCTTGCCGGCCAATGGCGAACTCGGCCACGAAGACCGGGTCGAGCTGGCGCGGTCGTTCGCTCAGGATCACTTCGTCGCGAAAGGCTTGGCGGTGCAGGTCGACGTTCATTCGCCGCATGGGGCGGAGGGCGAGAACGAGCGGGCGAATTATCACGCGCATCTGCTGATCACCACACGGCGCATCGAGGTTGAGGGCGTTGCGGCCAAGAAGGCACGCGATCTCGATCCGGTGCTGAAGCAGGGCAGGGGACGCGCGATCGTGTCCGAGGCGGAAGCCTGGGGTGCGACCTGGCGCGATCACCAGAACCGCTATTTTGCCGAACACGGGCTCGATATCCGGGTCGATGCCACGAGCGCGGTGTCCCAGGAGCATATCGGGCCGGTGCGCATGCGAGCGCCGGACGCCGAGGTGAACGGTCGGGCCGAGCAGATCAAGCGGGCCAATGAACTCGCGGCGCGCGATCCCGATCAGGTGCTTGGCGTGCTGACCCGCAACAGCGCGACATTCACCGAACGCGATCTCGATCGGCATCTTGGCAAGCACATCGACGATGAAACCGAACGCAGCGGCGTTCGCGGGAACGTGCTCGGGCACGACGGATTAGTCGCCTTGCACGATCGGGAGACCGGGGAGAGCGTCGGTCGGTACACGACGCGGGCCGTGCGTCAGCAGGAGAGGGAAGCGCTCGCCGACGGGGCACGCGTTGCGGCCGGGGCCCATGGAGATATCGGTGAGGCGGCCCGTCGCGCAGCGCCCTCGGCTACGGCGTTGCGCGACGATCAGCAGGCGGCGTTCGAACATGGGACCGGCGCGGGCGGATTGAAGATCATCGAGGGTCGCGCCGGGACGGGCAAGAGTTTTACGCTCGGGGCGATCCGCGATGCGCATGAGGCGGCGGGCTACGAGGTGGTTGGGTTGGCACCGACCAATGCCGTTGCGCAGGACCTAAAGCATGACGGGTTCAAACGGACCTCGACGGTTCATGCCGAACTGTTCCGGTTGAAGAACGGCCATGCGACCTGGGATCGGCGCACGCTCGTCGTTCTCGACGAGGCGGCGATGCTCGACGCCAAGGTCACGGGCGAGCTATTGCGCGAAGCCAGGATGGCCGGCACCAAGGTGGTCGTCGCAGGCGACGATCGGCAGCTGGCGTCGATCGAGCGGGGCGGACTTTTTTCCGAACTGAAGAAGGCGCATGGCTCGGCCGAAATCAAGCAGGTCACGCGCCAGCGGGTCGACTGGCAGCGCGAAGCCGCGCGCGACCTGTCGGAAGGGCGGTTCGAGGATGCCTTGCGGGCCTTCGCGCGCAACAAGGCCGTCATCTGGACGAACCGCCAGGACGAGACACGCGGAAAGCTCGTGGAGCAGTGGACGAAGGACACGGCGGCAGACGCTTCCGCCTCGCGCTTCGTGTTCGCCTACACCAACAAGGATGTCGATGCGCTCAATCGTGACCTGCGCCAGGTCCGGCGCGATCGCGGCGAACTCAGCGCGGACCATGTGTTCACGACGAAGCACGGGCAGGGGGCTTTCGCGATCGGCGACCGGGTGCAGTTCACCGACACCCTGAAAGGCTCCGGCATCTACAACGGCAATGCCGGGATCATCACCGGCATCGACCGCGACACCGGCCGGATCAGCGCGACGCTCGACGCCCCCGCGGGCCGGGATGGCAGGGGGGTTGCCTGGTCGGCCTCCGAGTTCACCGGCTTCCGGCACGGATATGCGGGCACGATCTACAAGGGGCAGGGCAAGACCCTCGACCACACCTACCTGCTGCACACACACCATTGGCGGGCTGCATCGAGCTATGTGGCGCTGACGCGCCAGCGCGAGAGTGCAAAAGTGTTCGCAGCCGTCGAGACCGCCCGCGACATCCGTCAGCTTGCCCGGCAGATCGGGCGCAGCGAGGTCAAGGCGGCTTCGGTCGCCTATGCGACACACGACGAGCTGACGCCGGAGCAGAAAGCGAAGCTGCGGGAGGAGGGGACCGTGTCTGTGAAGCGATCCGCGCAGCGGGACGAGCGGACCGCCGCTCGTGACCGGGCAGCGGCTCCAACCGTCACTTGGAAGTCGGACCCAAGGCCTGCTGCGGCCCTCGCGCCTTCGTCGGAGCCTGGCGAAAATCCTTCAGCCGCCACTGGCGAACGGTCCGGGCAATCACACCGCGAGGATCGCCGCCCGATGCAGGCGCCCGCAGCGGCCTCAGTGCCACGCGGAGAGGCTTCCCCCGCCAAGGCGAAGCCCGCCCAGACCGCGGGTGTGCTCATTCCGGCCTTCGAGGGGCAGGGGCGCGATAGTCTTGGGCGGGGCCTCGACCCCAAGAGCCTCGCGGCTGCCGTGGCGGCCGACGCCCGCGTGGGTCGTGAGCAGGAGGCGCAAGCGATCTACATCCAGGCCGCCTATCGCGATCCGAAGGCGGCCACTGCGCGCCTGGGCGAGCTTCTGGCGCGTGACGGTGCGACCAGCGCGGTACGGCGCCTGTTGGCCGAACCCGGGCTGCTTGGTGAGCTTCGCGGTGGCGAGGGCCTGTTCGCCGGCGGCAAGGCTCGCGCCGAGCGTGAGGCTGCCGGCCGGGCGGCTGCGGCCGTCGGTCCGAGTGTCACCCGGACCACTGAGGCTGAGACACAGGCGACCCAAGGATATCGGGCCAGCGTCGAGGCGTTGATGGAGGCCGACCGCACGGCTGTTCCGAAACTGTCGGAGCGAGCGGTCGCAGCGCTCGAAACCGTGGCGACTGCCAAGACCGACAAGGCACGGGTCGATGCCTTTCAGGTGCTTTCGGCCGAACCGGAGACCAAGCGTGAGGCCGACGCGTTTCGCAAAGCCGTCGAGGGCCGGTTCGGCCAGGAGGGTGCCCGCGCGATGATGCGCACGGTGGCTGGCGGAAAGCCGTTCGAGCATGCGTCCGTGCCAAGGACGCAGCAGGCAGCGCTCGACACGACGTCAAGGCTCTACTCGGCGTATCGATCCGGCGAGCGCGAGGTCGCCCATGCGGCCGAAAGCGAGCGCTTGTCAGCCAGCCAAAGCCAGGGCGCGAGGCTCAAGCCGTGATACGCTGGCGGGATCAGGCAGGGGAACGGAGCGGGCGTGAATTCGCATTTTACTCGCTCCCCGGGAACGCCATGAGTCCGTTGGGCGACATGTCGGGTAAACGGAAAGGTCGCGATTGCAGCTATCAGCCCCGGCGCGAGCGACACGCCTGGGTCCGCGTAGGCGGCCAGGTTGGCCGCGCGCTCCGGCGGCGCTTCCTTGAGCACGTGGTTCATGGGCTCATTTGCGGTAGGGGGCAAAATCCTACACTAAGCTCGGGGTTCAAACCTGCCGGACGATGGTGCCGATCACATTGACGAGAAGGCGCGCGCTGGTCACGGCCGACAGGCCCTCAATGTCGGCGGGAGGATAGAGCTCGACAAGGTCGAATCCTTCGATGCTGGCCCGCCTGCCGAGGCCCGCGATCAGGTCGATCACCTGCGTGTAGGTGAGGCCGCCGGGCGTACGCGCCGCCACGCCCGGCATGATGCCGGGATCGAGGCCGTCGCAGTCGAGGGTGACGATGGTTCGTGCTCCTTCCGGAACATGACGGAGAGCGGCTTCGACACCCTGGGCATGAATTTCGCGGGCGGTCACGAAGCGGCTGCCATAGTGCCGCGCCGCTTCAATTTCGGTAAGGCGTGCGCTGCCGACGCTACGGATGCCGACCTGCACGATGCCGACGACATGCGGCATCTCGCTCGCCCGGCGCATCGGGTTCGAATAGCCGTAGCGTTCGCCATGCAACTCGTCGCACCAGTCGACATGGGCGTCGATCTGCAGGATCCAGACCGGCCCGTGATCCGCAAAGCCGGCGAGGAAGGGAATGGGCACGGAATCATCGCCGCCGAGCAGGATCGGTACAGCCGGCAACGCTAGGACCTCGCGCGTCTTCGCCTCGATCCGGGCCCGGTTGCCGGCATTGTCATGCATGGTAGTCGGGATGTTGCCGGCGTCGATGCAGCAGACCGGCTTGCCACCGAAAAGCGGGCCGCCGAGATCGAAATCCCAGTGCTCGACGAGCGCGGCATCGTCCTGGCTCGCAGCGCGGATGACGTCGGGAGCTAAGGCATAGCCGCTGCTGTCCACGCCGGGATAGGTGCTGCCGTGACCGGCTCCGAAGATCACCACACGGGGCATGCCGCCATCGGCGAGGCGATCGGCAAAGCCGAGAAAGGGAGGCGAGGCGGTCATTTCTTGATGGCCCTGATGATGGTTTCGCCGAGTTTCGGTGGTGAGGATGCAGGACGGGATGATTGGCGGAGGGGCGAATTCCTACGCTAGGCCGAGAACCCGCATTCCCTGATCCCTGAGCTCACCCTTTGGGCCGACATATCGTTATAAGGTGACGCGCGCGATCCCTAGCTTCTTGCAGAGATCGGAGGCGGATGTGTCGCGCTGCGCCATAGCGGCCTGCACGAGGCGGACCTGCACTTTGTAGAGGGCGAATTCCTACCTCCTTCACGGCCACGCGCCCTGGCGGCGGCACCTGAGCACGGGGGCGAGTGCGCGAGGCTGGCCCTGCATAGAAAAGGCCGCCCTGAGGAGCGGCCTAAGTCTAGGGAGGAAACGCCCAAAAGGGCCAAAGCCCCGAAGGCGCGAGTCCATAAGAGACCAAGTTTGGTTAATAATAGATGAAGACCCACGGAAATTCCTATCCATGCCCAACCTGCGCTGTCCATCCAGGTCTGCGTTTCGCTGGACCTGCGACCTACCCGCACGAGCTGGTCGTCGGAGCCGATGACCTTTCGAAGACGGCGGTCGCGAGCGGCCCGCGCTAGGTTGCCAAGTTGGAGCTGACCTAGGACCACGGCGTCATCGAGGAGCTCGTTCCGAGCCATCTGTCACGAGACTGGGAGGAAAACATGCCGAAACGGACAGCGATGGCGATGGCCGCCATTATCGCGATGGCCCCGCAGGCGGCTTTTGCCAAGCACATCAAGATATGGCTCAAGGCCTTCATCCCCAATGCGGGCCTTCAGATCGTCGAGAAGGTGCCCGGATCCCCCGGACATACTATGATCCCTGGTCCTCATGTCCTCGGCATCCCCGTGGATGGGACCTGCTACAACACCAATGATCGGGGCTTCAGCAGTTCGCCATCGGCCGAAGCTAAGATTTCCATCGTGACCGAGTTCGACGTCCTCTCGCCAGGGATCGGCAACATCATCAAAACCGCGCCGCAGATCGGCGAGAGCATTCGCTACGACTGCGGCACCGGCAGCGTGCTGGGGAGGAAGAGCGCGTCGTCTCAGGATGTGAAGCTGGGAGAGCCCTCCTACAACGCAGGGGTCGTCACCTTCGCCGTCGATGCCGAGGCATCAAATCCGTTCGTCCCGTTGCCACCCGCCATATCCCCCAGCATCAAGATGCACGGCACCTTCACCGTGGACGTCTCCAGGAGGAAGGCGAGGTTCGTGGGGACGGTCGCGAAGTTCCCGTCGTACGAGGCCTACGTGGCGATGGACGCACGCCCCCCCATAGCGGTATTCCAATTGTCGCCGGCGGCCGACGCGAGTCCGTGGTCGCTCGTTTTCAACGTGGCGCTCGACAAGTCGGCTTCGTTCTAACCGCAGTCCTAACCCAATCAGGCGTAGTGTCACGTTCCATAAGACGCATTACGCGAATCAAAAGTCTGCAGCCCTCTCAGTGGTTTGGCGGACTAGAGCTCCATAATGTCACCCGGTCCTCCGCGTCGAAGGCGCTGGCGCGCGTCGAGAGCCGAGCCTCCTGCTCGCTCATCACGCCCTACCCTGCCCTGCCAAATAGAGAGGAGCAAAAGGTTTGATCTGGCCCTCCTTGGCCAAACCGCCTACGCCGTTGAGTCACTCGGGATCCATCACCGGCTGCTCCAAGTTCGCGCCAGAGCCAACATTTGACGCCGATCACCCCACCAACGGGGTCCCTATCCGGCTCTGGCGCAAACTTGGTGCATCGCCGCGCGACACGCATGTGCCCGGTCGTATTGCCTCATCCGAGAATGTTCCCGACGGCTGATTGTCGTTGCCGCGTCTGGATGCTTCCTGCCGAAACTGGCCGAGGCCCTGGCGCTCCCGCCGGACAGGCGCCGTGCTGGTCCTCGCAAAACTCGACCGGCCGTCCACGACCCAAGCGACAACCGGCCCGGCAACCTCCGCGCATTCTGCCAGAGGTGTCACATCCTGCACGACAAGGAGGAGCATCTCATCCGTCGCCGAATAACCTACCGGGCCAGGCGGGCGCTGGGCGATCTGTTTACCGGCCCCTATCGGCTGTGAGCCTCGCGCCGGCGCCGTCTTCGCCGTCCGGGCCGGCGACCGAAAACCTGGCCGGGCTCGTCGAGCGCGTGACGTTCCACAACGAGGAGAACGGCTTCTGCGTGCTGCGGTTGAAGGCGCGCGGACGGCGCGACCTCATCACCGTCATCGGCCACGCCGCCATGATCTCGGCCGGCGAATGGGTGCAGGCCGCTGGCGCTTGGACCAACGATCGCACCCACGGCCTGCAGTTCCGGGCGGCTTTCCTCAAGGCGACGCCGCCCACGACCCTCGACGGTATCGAGCGCTACCTCGGCTCCGGCATGATCCGCGGCATCGGCCCGACCTACGCCAAACGCTTAGTCAAAACCTTTAAGGAAGCCGTATTCGACGTCATCGAGCAGGAGCCCGGGCGCCTGCGCGAGGTCGAGGGTATCGGCCCCAAGCGTGCCGAACGCATCGCCGCGGGCTGGGCCGAGCAGAAGGTCGTTCGCGAGATCATGCTGTTCCTGCATACCCATGGCGTCGGCACGTCCCGGGCGGTGCGGATCTACAAGACTTACGGTGCCGGCGCTGTGGCGGTCATCAGCGAGAACCCCTACCGGCTCGCGCGCGACATCCGGGGCATCGGCTTCAAAACCGCCGATCAGATCGCGGCGAAGGTCGGCATCGTCAAGGATGCCATGGTCCGGGTCCGGGCCGGAGTCTCCTACGCCCTCGCGGAGGCCATGGACGACGGCCACTGTGGCCTGCCCGAGGACGAGCTGCTGCGTACCGGCGCCGCGCTGCTGGAGGTGTCGACCGACCGACTCACGGCGGCGCTTGCCCTTGAGCTTCAGGATGGTGCCGTGGTGGCCGACACGGTCGGCGAGCGGCGCTGCATCTTCCTGACCGGCCTATACCGCGCCGAGCAGGACATCGCCGCGCGCCTGCGGACCCTCGCGGCCGGTGAGCCGCCCTGGCCCACGATCGACGCCGACAAGGCCATTCCCTGGCTCGAGGCGCGCGGCAGCATCACGCTTGCTAGGAGCCAGCGCGAGGCGCTGCGGCTCGCGTTGTCGAGCAAGGCCTTGGTAATCACCGGCGGCCCCGGCGTCGGCAAGACGACACTGGTCAACTCGATCTTGCGGGCGCTCGTTGCCAAGAGCGTCAGCGTGGCCCTCTGCGCGCCCACGGGCCGCGCCGCCAAGCGCCTGACCGAGACCACCGGGGTCGAGGCCAGGACCATCCACCGCGTGCTCGAGACCGACCCCAAGAACGGCGGCTTCAAGCGAGACGAAAACAACCCGCTCGCCTGCGACCTGCTCGTGGTCGACGAGACTTCAATGGTCGACGTCCTGCTCATGAAAGCGCTAATACGCGCCCTGCCGGCCCGAGCCGCGCTGCTGCTGGTCGGCGATATCGACCAGCTACCGTCTATCGGACCCGGCCAGGTTCTAGCCGACATCATCGGTTCCGGCACTGTTCCGGTGGTACGCCTGACCGAGGTGTTCCGTCAGGCCGCCACCAGCCGCGTCATCGTCAACGCCCACCGCATCAACCGGGGCGAGATGCCCGAGGTCAACAGCCGTCCGACGGAGCGCTCCGACTTCTACGTGATCGAGGCCGCCAACCCCGAGCAGGCCGGGGCCAAGATCGTGGCCCTGGTGCGCGATCGCATCCCCAAGGCTTTCGGCTTCAACTCGATCCGCGACGTCCAGGTGCTGTGCCCCATGAACCGCGGCGGGGTGGGCGCGCGCTCCCTCAACATCGAGCTGCAGAAGGTGCTGAACCCACCAGGCGAGGTTCGGGTCGAGCGCTTTGGCTGGACCTACGCGCCGGGCGACAAGGTCATGCAGATCGAGAACGACTACGACAAGGAGGTCTACAACGGCGATCTCGGCATCGTGACCCGGATCGACATGGAGGCCGGCGACCTCGTCGCGACCTTCGATGGCCGCGAGGTGGTCTATGGCTTCGGCGAGCTGGACGAACTCGTGCTCGCCTACGCCACCACGATCCACAAGGCGCAAGGGTCCGAATACCCGGCCGTGGTGATCCCGGTGATGACGCAGCACTACACCATGGTGGCGCGCAATCTGCTCTACACCGGCGTGACGCGAGGCAAAAAGCTCGTCGTGCTGGTTGGGCAGCGGAAGGCGATCGCCATGGCGGTAAGGAACGGCGGCCAGCGGCGGCGGTGGTCGAAGCTGCGCGAGTGGCTGAGTGCGTGAGCCAGAGCGATCGGAGCAAAATCACAAGCGTTGCAGACAGGAGGCTTAGCTCGGCCATGACGGCCAATATCGGCATCGCGCTGTGCTGGTCAGGGCATGATACAGTGGGGTTCGAAGCGTCGTCACTTATGCTAGCTGGGGGCGCCAATAAAAATCTGCTGCGAGGGTGGGTGAAGTAACCGATCCACCGTGGAGGCAGAATCAGCTCGAGGTGGGTGCAGGAACCCGTCAGCCAAGTAGCTTCATTCAATCACGCGTAGTTTCGAACAGAGGAAAGTAGGTCAGAAGGGCAGGTACGGTGGGATTTTGACCCACCTCTGGCGACCCGATCCGTTGAACCCGCCTTCGGCGTCCCGTATCTCTTGAGCATTAAGTCTTCCCTCAGGAGATCGCCGTGACCGTACCGCCGCCTAATGTCGTCGCCTTCCCGACACCGATCGAGCCGCCCACCTCGGGCGCCTTCGAGAAGCTATGGGGCAAGCGGATCAAGAACCATGGCTTCGCGGCCATCCCGACCATCATGGTGCGGGCCCAGCACCGGCTGGGCGTCAATCCCACCCAGTTCTGTTTGATGGTCCAGCTCCTCGAATACTGGCGCACCCCGGAACGGGCTCCCTTCCCGACAAAGCAGCAGCTCGCGAACCGGATCGGCGTCAGCCAGTCGACCATCCAGACCAATATGCGCGAGCTGGAGAAGGCCGGCCTGGTCAGGCGGCAGGGCCACCGGACCGCGTCGGGCGACTGGGGCGCCAACAGCTATCATCTCGACGGGCTGGTCACCCGGCTGGCGGCGCTCGAGCCAGAGTTCGAGGAGGAAAAGCAGAAGCGAGGAGCGGCGCGGCAACGGGTCGAAACGCCGAAAGGCAAGCGCAAGGGCCCGTAGGGACCTGAAAACAAATCACCCCGGCCGCATGCCAGAGGCAGAGACGGTACCGGGGCTTACGACCATGATAGTAACCAAAGGTGGGACAGAAATCAACCGCAGCCAGCCATGAACCAGCCCGTCACCTATCCCGACCTCGAGTCCATTCTCTCCACCGCGCGCTTCGGCACTTATCTCGCCTGGGCCGCCGGCGACCGGGATCGAGCGGTCGCGCTCTACACCCTAAATGCCCAACTGTCGGAAGCCTTCTACCTGCCGCTGCAGATGCTCGAGGTGGCCTTGCGCAACCGCATCGACAGCGTCCTCAGCGACGTCGCCGGCGCGACCTGGTTCGACCAGCCCGAGTACCACGCTAACCCACGCCAGCCTGAAATGCTCGCCAAGGCGCGCCAGGACCTCACCGAGGCTCATAAGCAGGCAACGCCGGGGGCGGATCGTGGCGGCGCTCACCTTCGGCTACTGGACCGCCATGCTCGGCAAGGAATACGAAAATACCTGGCAGACTAACCTGCACCGGATCGCCCGGCGCGCCGACGGCAAGGGCCTCCGGCGCAAGGACTTCACCAAGCTGCTCGGCCCGCTCCGACCGCTGCGAAACCGGATCGCCCATCACGAACCGATCCTCCACTGGAACTTACGCAAGCACCATGCCGCCCTCCTCGAACTAACCGGCTGGCTGTCGCCGGTGGCGGCAAACTGGTGCCGCGATCAGGGTCGCTTCACGATCGTCTACCCCGTAGAGGGCATCGGCTTGGCCGAAATCGACGCGAAGGCAGCCACGTCATGATCTCCTTCAAAGAGCGCAGCTTACGGCAGCTCGGCGACCTAATCTGCGGCAACGCCGATAGTGAAAGACGGTGTTCGTCTACCGCAGCAGCAGCCGGCTGACCGAGTTCTTCGAGGATTGCGACACCGACTACCGCCATGACGGATCGACCCGGGTCTACTGGGTAGCCGAGACCGTGCGCGACATCCTGGCCGGGCCCATTTCCGGGGCGCACACCGTGCCCTCTGCCTTCTCCGCCGTCATCGCGCGGCTGATGGAGCGCGACGAGGCGGTGAACGACGATCCGGACCGTCCCAAGGCGCTCGCCCTGCTCAACGACGCGCTCCGCCGCGAGGGCTCTGAGGCTTTCTATGCCGAAGATAGCCGCTGCTACCTCCGCCACTTGGTCACGCACACGGTCTTATGTAACTCAAGCAGGCCACGTGCCTGCCGGAGCTGTCACGCACTGGACGAGGCTCGGCTGGCACCGTCAACGGAGGCCGTGCGACCGTCCAGCTGTTCTCCCTCAAAAGTCGAAGCCGTTGATGTTCTCCTTGCTGTAGACGAAGGGCGCGCCGAGGAGGATTTCGCTGCCGTTGATGATCTTGAGGTCACCCAGGCGGCCGGCCTTGAGAGTGGTGTCGCCGGGCTTCAGCGTGCCGTCGAGCGAGGCGCGCATGGCGTAGGCGGCCGCGTAGCCGAGGTCGATCGGGTTCCACAGGATGACGTCCTTGACGCAGCCTGACTGGACGTAGGGCTTCATCGGGTTGGGGGTCGCGAGGCCGACCACCGCGACCTTGCCGCACAGCTTGGCCTGAGTCACGGCCTCGGCTGCCGCCGGGGTGGCGACGCTGGTCATACCGAAGATGCCCTTAAGTTCGTCGCCGTATTTGTTGATCAGCGTATTGGCTTGGTTGAACGACTGGATGTTGTCCTCCTGGGCCTCGACGCTTTCCAGCCACTTCATCTTGGGATGGCACTTGGCGGCGTAGGCCCCCATCTCGGCAATCCAGCGGCCCTGGCCCGGCGTCGTGAACGTGGAGGTGACGATCGCGAAGGCGCCGTCCTCGCCGATCTGCTTGGCCATGTCGTCCATCAGCGCCTTGGCGACGCCGTTCCACTGGGCCATGTTGACGAACCAGGTGCGGGCGTCCGGCGTCGAGTTGGCGTCATAGCCCACGACCGTGATGCCCTTGGAGAGCGCCTTCTTGAGCACGGGTGCGATCGCGACCGTGTCGTTTGCTGCAAAGTAGATGCCGTTGACGCCGCGGGTGATGTAGTTGTCGATCATGGTAATCTGGTCGTCGATGTTGGCCTTGGAGGGACCGTCAGTTTTGGAATCGAGGTTGCCGATGTCCTTGGCGCCCTCGGCGATGCCCTTGGCGGTCGCGGCGAAATAGGCGATGCCGACCAGCTTGGGGACGTCGATCACCGTGGCCTTCTTGCCCTTGAGGTCGGGCGGGTTGACGGGTCGTCCCCCGTCGTACGCCATGGAGGCTACCGTTCCGGCGGCGGCGTCGCAGGCGAGCGCGTTGGTGGCCTGGTCGTCGCCCCCGGTCCAGGCCGAGGCTGCGTGGGCCACGCCTGCCGTTAGGCAGAGGCCGACCGTGCCGGCGAGAAGTGTACTGGCTAAAAACGTGCGGACCATTGTTTCCTCCATTGTTGTCGTGACGTGAGCGCAGGTGCTCGACGGGGTGCTCACGGAGTTGGGGATTTCAGCCGGCACCGTCCCGGCCAAACAGGTTGCTGAGCAGAAGCGTCAGGATCAGCACGGCGCCAATCAGCACGGTGGTGCCGTCGCCCTTGACGCCCGCCAGCGAGACGCCGTTCTTCAGGGCCTGCATGAGCAGCAGCCCGAGGATGGTGCCGACGATGGTGCCGCGGCCGCCGAAAATGCTGGTGCCACCCAGCACCACGGCCGTAATCGCGTCGAGCTCGATGCCGGTGCCCATGTCAGACCGGGTGGTCGACACGCGCGACACGAAGATGACGGCTGCCAGCGCCGCCATGAAGCCCGAGAAGGCGTAGATGCGAATCTTGGTCGCGTTCACGGCGATGCCCGAGAAGGTGGCCGCGGTCTGGTTGGAGCCGATCGCGTAGGTGGCTCGGCCGCCGACGGTCAGGCCCAGCACCGCCGCGGTGATTAGCGTGAACACGATCACGAGCCACAACTGGTTCGGCACGCCGAGCAGTTCCCCCTGGCCGAGCACGTAGAACCAGTCCGGATAGCCGCGGACCGACCGGGCCTGGCTGATGCCCTCGGCGAGGCCGCGGTAGAGCGCCAGCGTTGCCAGCGTGGCGATCAAAGGCGGAACCCGGAACCAGGTGATGATCACGCCGTTGAACGCCCCGGCCAGGGTGCCGGCCACGAGCGCGAGCCCCACCGCCACGCCGAGCGGCAGCCCATAGTCGTGCCAGCAGACGCCGAGCAGGATCGCGGTGAGCCCCAGGATCGAGCCGACCGACAGATCGATGCCGCCCGTCACGATCACGAACGTCATAACCAGGGCCACGAGGCTGACCTCTGCCATCAGCCGGCCCTGGTTGAGCAGGTTGTCGACCGTGAAGAAGTAGATCGACTGGCTGGCCAGCACCGCCAGCGTCACGGCCAGGATCAGCGCGAGGATCATCTCGTGGCGGACCAGGGCGCGAAGCGTCATGGCGTGGTCCTCACGAGGCACGGTTGCGGCGGGCCATGTCGGCCAGCACCGTCACGAGAATCAGCAGGCCGAGCACCGCCCGCAGCCAGTAGGCCGAGACCCCGATGAAGATGAGCGCCGAGCCGATCGAGGCGAACAGGATCGCGGCCAGGGTGGAGCCGATCACGGTGCCGGTCCCCCCGAGGATCGAAACTCCGCCAATGACGGCGGCCGTGATGACCGTGAGTTCCAGGTTTGAGGGCACGGTCGACTGGATCACCTGCAGCTGCGTGGCGAACAGCAGCGCCGCGATGCCGGCGAAGAAGCCGTGGATGGCGAACACCAGCACGGTGGCGCGCTGGATCGGGATGCCGGTGGTACGGGCCGCCTCGATGTTGCCACCGATGGCGTAGATCGAGCGCCCCGTCGCCGACGATCGCATCCAGACCGCCATCAGGATAGTCAGCACCAGCATGGCGATGATCGGCACCGGCACGCCCGACACCCGCCACTGGGCGATCAAGAAATTCGATGGCAGGTTCGAAATCCAGGCCCCGCCCGTGGCCGTGATCAGGCCGCCGCGCAGGATCGACAGCACTCCCAGCGTGACGACGATGGAGGGAATGCGCGCATACGCCACCAACACCCCGATCAGCGCATCGACCGCGATGCCGACCAGCACCGGCGCCGACCAGGCTACCCACACCGGATAATGCTGCGAGATCAGCGTGCCAGCGACGGTAGCCAGAACCCCGATCAGGGCGCCCACCGAGACGTCGATGTGGCCCGAGATGATGACGAGCGCCATGCCGAGCGCGGCGACCGCCACATAGGCGTTCCCCGAGAAAATCGTCAGCAGGTTGTTGCCCGAAAGGAAGCGCGGATGCAGCCCGCCCACGACGAGGAAGATGGCCGCGGTGGCGGCCAGCACCACCACCTCCTGGCCATAATCCCTGAAGAAGCGCGCCAGGCGCGGACCCATCCCGGATCGCCGGGCTCGCCGGTCTGCCAGCGCGCTCATCGGGCGAGTCCTGCCGGCTCGACGCTGGTCATGGCAGCCCCGACGGCCTCGGGGGTCGCCTCGGCCCGCTCGAACATCGTGATGATGCGCCCGCCGCTCATTACCA
>CAXUCF010000099.1:0-15796 GCA_964249275.1 uncultured Lichenihabitans sp. | reverse complement strand
ATCGCTGCCCCACACAGACCAGGCTAAACGATTCGCGGCCGAGGCGCGCGGTGTTGGGTTCGGCATTAGGATTCGAGAGGTCCCGGGCGGTAGTCGGCATCGGGCTCGTCGCCGATCAGTTTCAGCAGGTCTTCGCCGACACGCGTGTAGCGGTGCGCCCGCCGCGTCAGCACGTAGCCGGCCCGCGGGGCCGTGACCGTCGTGGCTCCGCCCTCCTGGCCGGGCCGCTGCAGGATGGTGGCGAGCGGGGCGCCTCGTCCGACCCGGTCGCCCGGCGCCACGTGGAACCAGATCGGCCCCGCGACCGGGGCGTGAACCATCGTGACCTGCCGGATTGGCGCGGCCACCCCGGCGAAGCGCATTTGGCGCTCCGACGACGCATCCGCCACCACGTTGCGCCCGACCAGGAACCGCAGCAGACCCTCGGCATCGGCGCGCCCGAGCGCCTCCGACACATCGGCGCGGCCGCGGAGTTCGACCGTGGCGACGGCGCGCCGCTCGAGCCGGGCCTCGGCGGCCGGGATCGCGAGCCAGGGCGCCAGGGCAGCTTCCTCGAAAGCGTTGCCGCCATCGGGGCCGTCCCACAGCACCACGGCTTCGGCGCCCAGTGCGGCCGCGAGGTCCTGCGTAGCGGGCCAGAGCGCGGCATGCAGGTAGATGTAGGGCACGGCTTCGTCGTCGCAGTGCAGGTCGAGCACGATGTCGTGGGGCAGCGCCAGCGCGAGGAGCCGCATCTTCAGGGCTTCGGCGCCGGCCCGTGGTCCGTCGGACGCGAGGAGCCCCGGATCGGGTCGCGGCAGGTTGGGATAGCCGCGGTTGAAGTTGCTGCGCGACGCGGCATCGAACCGGCCCATCTGCTGGCCGAACAGGTGCTGGCTCGTGCCGATCGGGTTGGCGGCCGGCACCACCGTGACGTCGCCGCGGAGCCGCCCCGCTGCCTCGGCCTGGCGGAGGTGCCCGCAGAGCACGTGGAGCGCCGAGGTGCCGGGCTGTTCGTTGGCGTGCAGCGCCGCCTGCAGATAGACGGAGGGCGCCGCGCCGGCAGCCTGCCCGGTGAAGCGGAGCACGGGCAGCAGCCAGCGGACTCCGGTCGTGTCGCCCGGGATCTCTTCGACCGTCGTCTGCATGCGCCGCGTCCGTCTCTCGTATCGGGCCGACCCGTCCTGTCGGCGACCGATCGTGCACCAGGACGCCGGGGCCTGTCACGCCGCGGTGTGCCATTCACGCCGATCTTGATCCATCGTGTCCGATGCGTGCTTTCCTTCCCCTGCCAGGAGAAGGTGTCGCTGCGAAGCAGCGACGGATGGGGTCGAGCGACCCGACGCATGGTGGGATGGGCGTTGCGCGCCTTTGACCCCATCCGTCTCGGCCTTCGGCCGATCCACCTTCCCCTTCCGGGGAAGGAGGGCGCATTCTTGCCAGCGAAGTGCGTGCCCGCTCACCTGCGGTCCCCGGGTGCTTAACGCCGCGATAACCCTCGTGCGTCTAGGTTCCGGCCCTCACACAGGCGTTCACCGGAGACATGGCAATGAGCGGATCGGTCGGGATTGCAGGTGATCGGATACGGTCTTGCATCGAGCGCATCGAGCATATCGAGGAAGAGATCAAGGCGCTGAACGAGGGCAAGAAGGAGGTCTTCGCCGAGGCCAAGGGCGAGGGTTTCGACGTGAAGGTGCTGAAGGAGATCCTGCGGCTCAGGA
Source organism: uncultured Lichenihabitans sp. (assembly GCA_964249275.1). GTDB lineage: Bacteria > Pseudomonadota > Alphaproteobacteria > Rhizobiales > Beijerinckiaceae > Lichenihabitans. The sequence continues at coordinate 14,096 of CAXUCF010000099.1, read as the reverse complement.
AGCAGGACAAGGACGAACGCGATGAGCAGGACTCGCTGCTCGACCTCTACATGCAGGCCATGGAGAGCAGCGGGGAGTCGCTCCGCGAGGCGGCGTGACCCCGCGCCGCCTGCCTCGGAGCGCGGCAGGCGGCACCCCAACGCCGCCGAGTCCGCCAGCACGCTATCGCGGGATGCCGAAGTCGGTTACCAGGACGCATGCAGCCGATCCTCTCCATCCGCCAGCTCACCAAGACCTACGCGACCGGCTTTCAGGCGCTCAAAGGCATCGACCTCTCGGTCCTCGAGGGTGAGATCTTCGCCCTGCTGGGCCCCAATGGGGCCGGCAAGACCACGCTGATCAGCATCGCCTGCGGCCTCGTGCGGGCCACCGGCGGACGGGTGACGGTCGGGGGCCACGACATCGCGACGGACTACCGGGCGGCCCGCGGCATGACCGGCCTCGTGCCCCAGGAACTGACGACGGACGCTTTCGAGACCGTGTGGGACACCGTCTCGTTCAGCCGGGGCCTGTTCGGCAAGGCGAGAAGCCCGGGCTACATCGAGAAGGTGCTGCGCGACCTGTCCCTCTGGGAGAAGCGCGGCTCCAAGATCATGACGCTGTCGGGCGGCATGAAGCGCCGCGTGCTGATCGCCAAGGCGCTGTCCCACGAACCGCGATTGCTGTTCCTCGACGAGCCGACCGCCGGCGTCGATGTCGACCTCAGGCGCGACATGTGGCGGCTCGTGCGCGCCCTGCGGGACGACGGCGTCACCATCATCCTGACCACCCACTATATCGAGGAAGCCGAGGAGATGGCCGACCGCGTCGGCGTCATGCGGGGCGGCGAACTGATCCTGGTCGAGGACAAGGCGGAGCTGATGCAGAAGCTCGGCCGCAAGAAGCTCGTCCTCGAACTCGATGCCCCACTGCAGCGCGTGCCCGACAGCCTCGAGGTGCACCGTCTCCAGCTCGCGCCGGGCGGCGAGGAACTCGTCTACACCTACGAGGCGGCCGCCAAGGGCCCGGTCGACATCGGCCGGCTGCTGTCCGACGTCCGGTCTGCCGGGGTGCCGTTGCGCGACGTGCGGACGAGCCAGAACACGCTCGAGGACATTTTTGTCGAACTCGTGAGGGTCGGCCGGTGAACCTCGAGGCCATCCGGGTGATCTACGGGTTCGAGATGGCGCGCACCCGCCGCACTCTGACCCAGAGCATCGTGTCGCCGGTGCTGTCGACCTCGCTCTATTTCGTGGTCTTCGGGGCCGCCCTCGGGTCCCGCATCCAGCAGGTGGATGGCGTCAGCTACGGCGCCTTCATCGTGCCCGGGCTCGTCATGCTGTCGCTGTTGACCCAGAGCATCGCCAACGCGTCCTTCGGCATCTACTTCCCGCGCTTCACCGGCACGATCTACGAGATCCTGTCGGCGCCGATCTCGGTGCTCGAGATCGTGGCGGGCTATGTCGGCGCGGCAGCGTCGAAGTCCATCATCCTGGGCCTCATCATCATCGCGACCTCGGCCCTGTTCGTGCCCCTGCACATCGAGCACCCCGTCTGGATGCTGGTCGCCTTGGTGCTGACCTCCGTCACGTTCAGTCTGTTCGGCTTCGTGATCGGTATCTGGGCCGACGGTTTCGAGAAACTCCAGATGGTCCCGCTGCTGGTCGTGACGCCGCTCACCTTCTTGGGCGGCAGCTTCTATTCCATCGACACGCTGCCGGCGTTCTGGCGTGATGTCGCGCTGGTCAATCCTGTGGTGTATCTGGTCAATGGCTTCCGCTGGAGCTTCCTCGGTCGGGCCGACGTGCCGCCCGCCGTGAGCTTCGGCATGACGCTGGTCATCCTGGCGCTTTGCACGGGCGCCATCGCCTGGATCTTCAGGACGGGATACCGACTGAAGACGTAACCCTGCACGATGTCGCCGTCCGCCACCATCGGACCGCGGGTCGTCCTGCTTCCCATCCTCGGATGGCTGTGGAAGGATGACGCAATCGGATCGAGACCGAACCCATGTCACCTCACGAAAAAATCGCGCTGCGACACCCGCGTATCGTCGCGTTTCACAAGTTCTATTCCGAATACCACCTGTTCTTCGAGGTCACGCAGGACCGTTTCCGGGTGTCGATCCGCATCTACGAGGCCGACGACGGCCGCTTCTTCTTCGAGCAGAGCCACTACATCCGCACGCCGCTGCAGGACACCGCGCATATCCTGAAGGCCGACAAGCACGGTGAACCCCACATCGCGCTGTCGCGCGGCGTCGAATCCGTCACGACCTATTACGATGACGCGGTCGGGCAGGGGCACGAGCCCGACGAGAGCTGGTTCGTCCGCAACGACGTTTACTGACATCCGCGATCGGCACGCTCCTCTGCCGCGTGCGGGAAAAGGCTGGAACCGCCCGACGCCCGTCTGATGCCGGGCGCATGCAACGTCCGATTCTCGACTGCATCGGCTACCCGGGACCTCAGGATGCCGATGGCAGGCGTTCCTGCAGCCGGAGGAGCGCGATACGCTCCACTTCGGTCATGGCCTGCTCGAATTCCTGCTCCGGATCGCGCCGCAGACGGGCCTCGAACCTTTCCAGGATCTCGTGCTTCGTCCTCCCTTTCACGGCCATGATGAACGGAAAGCCGAACCGCTCATGATAGCGCGCATTGAGGTCCGTGAAGCGCGCCAGGTCCGCCCGCGACAGTCTGTCGAGTTCCGCTCCGCCTTGCTCGCCGGCTGAATCCGGGGTGAGACCTGCGCCCAGAGCCAGGCGCCCGGCGAGGTCGGGATGCGCGCGCAGCAGAACCAGGGCCTCGTCGCGCTCCAGGCGACGCAAGACCGCGACGAGGGCTGCATGCAGGCCCTCGGCCGTATCCTGCGCGGCCGCGAGACCGGCCCGATAAGCCCGCGTCGCGATGATGGGGGTATGTTCGAAGATGTCGCCGAAGCGCTCGACGAAAAGCGCCTCGCCCATGTGGCTCGGCCGGTAGCCTTCAGGCGGTGGATGGGTACGGATCCAGTGGCGGGCGATGTCGATCCGGCGCGCCACCCAGACGCGATCGTGTAGCGCCACATAGTCCAGGAACCGCGCCAGCCCCGCGGCCCGGCCGGGGCGACCGACCAGACGGCAATGCAAGCCGACCGACAGCATCTTGGGCGCCCGGGTTCCTTCGGCATACAGCGTGTCGAAGCTGTCCTTCAGGTAGGTGTAGAACTGATCGCCGGTGTTGAACCCTTGCGATGTGGCAAAGCGCATGTCGTTGCTGTCGAGCGTGTAGGGGACCACGAGTTGCGGGCCGTGCAGCCCTCTCATCCAATAGGGCAGGTCGTCCGCATAGGCATCGGCGAGGTAGAGGAAGCCGCCGTCCTCGCAGCCGAGGTTCAGGGTGTTGACCGAACTGCGGCCCTGGTAGAGGCCGAGCGGCCGTTCGCCCGTGAGCGCCGCATGGAGCCGGACCGCTTCGGCGAGGTCCTGCCGCTCCGCCTCGGGCGAGGCATCGCGGTAATCGATCCACTTCAACCCGTGCGTCGCAATCTCCCAGCCGGCACGCTGCATGGAGGGAACGATCGCCGGGTACCGGCCCAGCGCCGAGGCGACCGCAAACACCGTCACCGGCATGCTGCGCTCCGTCAACATGCGGTGGAGCCGCCAGTAGCCGGCCCGCGAACCATATTCGTAGATCGACTCCATGTTCATGTGGCGCTGCCCCGGCCAGGGCTGCGCGCCGACGATCTCGGACAGGAAGGCTTCGGAGGCGGCGTCACCGTGCAGGATGTTGTTCTCGCCGCCTTCCTCGTAGTTGACCACGAACTGCAGGCAGATCCGTGCCTCGCCGGGCCAGCGCGGATGCGGGGGGTGCTCGCCGTAGCCGACGAGGTCGCGGGGGTAGGGTTCGGGCATGGTGGTCACGATCCGCGGTATGTCGCGTAGCTCCAGGGCGAGACCAGAAGCGGCACGTGGTATCCGGCGTCGGGATCGGCGAGCGTGAACCGCAGCGGTACCACGTCGAGGAACGGCGCCGCATCGTCGGGCAGCGAGGCCGCGAAGTAAGCCGCCACCGCAAAAGTGAGTTCATAGGTGCCGGGCACCACGCGCGGTCCGCTCATCAGAGGCGCGTCGGTTCGGCCGTCGTGGTTCGTCACGGCCCGTTCGATCAGGCGGCGGGTGCCGTCGGGCGCGATCCGGAACAAGCTGACCGGGATGCCGGCGGCCGGGCGCCCGCGGGCGGTGTCGAGCACATGCGTCGAGAGATGTCCCATTGCGCGCCTTCCTGCCCGCCGCCGCGTCGCGGCCCGGATCCGCCGGCCCACCACCGGGGGCCGGCGCGCCGAGTCTAGACCCGGACCATGCGGCTGTTAATCGTGGGCGCCAAGGTTTTCAGACGGCGGATAGACGGCGCCGTCAGGCACGCAGAGCGCACGCTCGGGGGAGGTCGACGTTTCGGACACGACCCGCCCCGCCGCGAGCCTCACTCGTCCCGAGGCCACGAGGCCCAGAGCCCTCGGATAGATGACGTGCTCCTGCGCGAGGACCCGTGCCGCGAGGGTATCGGGCGTGTCTCCCTCGAGCACCGGGACGGCCGCCTGAGCGATGATCGGCCCCGCATCGAGTTCCGGAACCACGTAGTGCACGGTCGCGCCGTGGATCCTCACGCCCGCAGCCAGCGCACGCGCATGGGTGTCGAGCCCGCGGAAAGCCGGCAGCAGGGCCGGATGGATGCTGATCAGGCGCCCGAGCCATTGCGCGCAGAACCACGGGCTGACCACCCGCATGAAGCCGGCGAGGCACACCAAAGCGATGCCGTGGTCCACCAGCACGGTGTCGAGCGCCCGGTCGAACGTTTCGCGCGACGCGTAATCGCGGTGGCTTCGTGTTTCGGTCGCGACGCCGGCGGCGCGCGCCGTCGCGAGACCGCCGGCATCGGCCCGATTCGAGATGACGAGCGTGATCTCGGCCGGGAAATCCGGGAACGACGCGGCGGCGACCAGTGCCCGCATGTTGGAGCCGCGCCCCGAGATCAGGACCGCGGTCTTGACCTTCGGCGCCGTCACAGCACGAGGTCCCGCCCGATCGTCACCCGTTGGCCCGGCGCCGGCACGACCTCGCCCAGGCGCACCAGGCTCTCGCCGAGCGACGCGAAGTCCGCCTCGACGGCAGCGGCCTCGTGGCGCGCCACGACCACCGCCATGCCGATCCCGCAATTGAAGGTGCGGGCCATCTCGGCCGGCAGCAGGCCGCCTTGCCGGGCCAGCCAACGGAACACCGGCGGTACCGGCACGGCGGCGAGGTCGAGCACACAGCCGAGGTCGTCCGGCAGCACGCGCGGCAGGTTGTCGACGAAGCCTCCACCCGTGATGTGGGCCAAGGCGCGGATCCCCCCGCTGCGTTTCAGGGCCGCCAGCAGCAGCTTCACGTAGATCCGGGTCGGAACCAGCAAGGCTTCGGCCAGCGTCCTGTCGGCCGCGAAGGGTGCCGGCGCGTCCCAACCGAGGCCTGCGAGGGCCACCACCTTGCGGACCAGGGAGAAGCCGTTGGAATGCAGGCCCGAGGAACGCAGCCCGAAGATGACGTCGCCCGCCGCGACGGAACGCGGCAGCAGCGTCCCGCGTTCGGCTGCCCCTACGGCAAAACCCGCGAGGTCATAGGCGCGCCCCGCGTAGATGCCCGGCATCTCGGCAGTTTCGCCGCCGATCAGGGCGCAGCCGGCCTGCCGGCAGCCTTCGGCGATGCCCGCCACGACGCCGGCCGCGACCTGCGGGTCGAGTCGGCCAGTGGCATAATAGTCGAGGAAGAACAGCGGCTCCGCACCCTGCACCACGAGGTCGTTGACGCACATGGCTACGAGATCGATGCCGACCTCGCCGTTGCGCCCACTCTCGTAGGCGATCTTCACCTTGGTGCCGACGCCATCGTTGGCCGCTACCAGGATGGGATCCTGGAAACCCGCCGCCCTGAGGTCGAAGAGCCCTCCGAAGCCGCCGATCTCGGCATCCGCGCCCGGCCGACGCGTGGACCGCACCGAGTCCCTGATCAGGTCCACGGTCCTGTTGCCGGCGTCGATGTCGACGCCGGCTTCGGCGTAAGTCAGTCCACCGGTTTCTGTCGTCATGGCTCCGGGCCGGGTTCGCAGCCTGTGTCTTTCCTGTCCTAGGCGATAGTGCGACGATGAGTCGACAGAAAGGGAGGCGCTCATCGTTCTGCCGGGCCGCTGAGGTCACGGGGCGAGCACTGCGCGCAGCTTGACCTCGTAATTGATGGTCTCAGCACCTAGAACGGGGATGGGACGCCGAACCGGCGTCCCCTGGACGGAGAACCGGACTCATGAGCCTGCAGCGGCAAGTGCTGATCTGGGCCGTCCTGCTCGGCCTGTCGGTCTACGTGCTCTTCGTCCTGTCGGGTGTGCTGCTGCCTTTCGTGGCCGGCATCACGATCGGCTACCTGCTCGATCCTCTGGCCAGCAAGCTCGAACGGCTCGGCCTCAACCGGCTCGGCGCCACCGTGGTGATCCTGGCGCTGTTCGCCGCGTCGATCCTGCTCCTTCTGGTGCTGCTGGTGCCGATCCTGACCCATCAGCTGGCCGCCTTCGTGATCAACCTGCCCGGCATCGCGGCGAAGCTTCAGACCCTGGTGATCGAACAGGGCATTCGCTTCGTGGAAAGCTACGGCGGTGAAACGCTACGCAAGCTCGGGATCAACGGCCCCTTCACGGCGGCCGACATGCAGAGTTCAATCGGCAGCGTGGTGGGCCAGGCCACCAATTACGCGATCCAGTTCGTGAACTCCGTCTGGTCCGGGAGCCGGGCCCTGTTCGGGCTGTTCTCGCTCCTCGTCATAACGCCGGTCGTGGCCTTCTATATCCTGCTCGATTGGAAGCGCATGATGGCGGCTATCGACGGCTGGATCCCGCTCGAACATCGCGACAGCGTCCGCGCCATCGCGCGCGACATCGATGCGGCCCTGGCGGGCTTCGTCAGGGGTCAGTCCCTCGTCTCGGGCATCCTGGGGCTCTGGTATGCACTCGGCCTGACCCTGGTCGGGCTGAATTTCGGGTTCCTGATCGGCATCTCGGGGGGCTTCCTCAGCTTCATTCCCTATGTCGGCTCGCTGACCGTCCTCATCATCTCGACCGCGGTGGCGGTCGTGCAGGGATGGCCGGACTGGCGGCTCATCGCCTCGACCCTGGCCGTGGTGGTGGCGGGCCAGTTCCTCGAAGGCAATGTGCTGTCTCCCTATCTCGTCGGCGCCTCGATCGGCCTGCATCCGGTCTGGCTGATGCTGGCGCTGGTCGCCTTTTCGTCGGTCTTCGGGTTCACCGGCCTGCTCGTGGCGGTACCGCTGGCGGCTGCCGCCGGCGTGCTGTCGCGCTTCGCCCTGCGCAAATACCTCATGAGCCCGCTCTACACCGGCGAGGCCCAGCATCAGCCCGCGTCGCTCGAGGCGCGGCGGTTCGGCGCGGGGCGCGATTGAACCAGCTGCCCCTGCCGTTCGACCATGCGCCGCGCTACGGCATCGAGGAGTTCATGCCCTCGGAATCGAACGCGGCGGCGTCGGCCGCCATCGCGGCCTGGCCCGCCTGGCCCGACCGGGTGCTCCTCATGGTCGGGCCGGAAGGTTCGGGAAAGAGCCACCTGGCACGGATCTGGGCCGACCGCTCGGGGGCCGCCTTCCTGCGGCCCGACGATCTCGGAGGAGATTTGCGTCACCTCGCCTGCCGTCCCGTCGTGATCGAGGATGCCGACCGGGTCGCCATGCCGGAAGCCCCGATGTTCCACCTCCTCAACCTCGTCCGCGAAGCCGAGTCCTCGCTGCTGGTCACGGCCCGCCGGCCCCCCGGCGCCTGGTCGCTCGGCACCGCCGACGTCGTGTCGCGCCTGCGCCTCGCGCCCTCGGTGGCGCTGGCGGAACCCGACGAGGCCCTGATGCGCGCCGTGCTGGTCAAGCTCTTCGCCGACCGGCAGCTCGCCGTCGATACGACGCTCGTTGACTATCTGGCACTGCGGCTCGACCGGTCGCTCGCGGCCGCCGGGGCCGCCGTGGCGGCCCTCGACCGGGCGAGCCTCGATGGCGGGCGAAGGATCGGCCGCACGCTGGCTGCCCATTTGTTCGGGGAACCTCGTCTTGACGGCCCGTGAGGCGCTGTCATCCTCGCGCCACAGCCGGGGCCGTAAGTTGGCGAGGCCCATTGGGAGTTCGAGAATGTCCTTGGTTGCGGAAATGACGTCGGCCCCTCCATCGGACGACCAGGTCATCCCCCGCTCGCCACTCTTCGATCAGCCTGCCCGCTTCATCAATCGCGAATTATCGTGGCTGGAGTTCAACCGCCGCGTCCTCGAGGAAGCCTCGAACCGGAACCATCCGCTGCTCGAGCAGATGAGGTTCCTGTCCATTTCGGCCAACAACCTCGATGAATTCTTCATGGTGCGGGTCGCGGGCCTCTACGGTCAGGTGCGTTCCGGAGTCACGACACTGTCGCAGGACGGGCTGTCGCCGGCCGAGCAGATGGCTCGCATCCGCGATAAGGCCAAGACGCTCGTCGACGACCAGCAGATCCGCTACACCGAACTCAGGGCCGAACTGGCGGCCGAGCAGATCGTCATCGTCGATCAGGCAGACCTCGCCAGAGCCGAGCGAGATTGGCTGCAGGACTACTTCCTGCAGCATATCTTCCCCGTGCTGACGCCGCTCGCGGTCGACCCCGCGCATCCGTTCCCGTTCATTCCCAATCTCGGCTTCACGTTGGCGCTCGATCTGAAGCGCAAGCCGGACGGGCGCGAGCTCCATGCCTTGGTCCGGCTTCCGGCCAAGGGGGAGAGGTTCATCCGGATCCCGGATGCGCTGTGGCCCGGGGCGGCGCGCTTCGTCACGCTCGAAAACCTGGTCGCCATGCATATCCCCCGGCTGTTTCCGGGCTACGAGGTCCACGGCCAGGGCGTGTTCCGCGTGATCCGAGACAGCGACCTCGAAGTCGAGGAAGAGGCCGAGGACCTGATGCTGTTCTTCGAAAGCGCCTTGAAGCGCCGTCGGAGGGGCTCGGTCATCCGGCTCGAAATCGACGCAGGCATGCCGGAAGCCCTGCGGCTGCTGATTGCCGACGAACTCGATACCGCCACCGACCAGTGCTTCACGATCGACGGCATGCTGGCGCTGAACGACCTCTCCGAGCTGGTCGCCGTCGACCGTCCGGATCTCAAGTTCAAGCCCTACAACGCCCGCTTCCCCGAGCGCGTGCGCGACAACAGCGGCGACTGCTTCGCAGCCATCCGGCAGAAGGACCTCGTGGTCCACCATCCCTACGAGTCCTTCGACGTCGTGGTGCAGTTCATCAGCCAGGCGGCCCACGATCCCAATGTCGTCGCCATCAAGCAGACGCTCTATCGCACGTCCAAGGACAGCCCCATCGTCCGCGCGCTGATCGAAGCCGCCGAGTCCGGTAAATCGGTCACCGCGCTCGTCGAACTCAAGGCGCGCTTCGACGAAGAGGCCAATATCCGCTGGGCTCGCGACCTGGAGCGGGCCGGCGTCCAGGTCGTGTTCGGCTTCATCGAGCTGAAGACCCACGCCAAGCTGTCCATGGTGGTACGCCGGGAGGCCGGCAGTTTGGTCACCTACTGCCACGTAGGCACCGGCAACTACCACCCGCAGACGGCCCGCATCTACACCGATATCTCGTTCTTCACGGCAGACCCGATCATCGCCCGGGACGTGTCGCGCATCTTCAATTTCATCACCGGCTATGCGGAGCCTGCCGGGCTCGAGCGCATGGCGGTGTCGCCTCTGACCCTGAAGCCCCGACTGCTCCAGCACGTTGCCGAGGAGATGGCTTTCGCCAAGGCCGGCAGGCCGTCCGGGATCTGGGCCAAGTGCAACTCGCTGGTCGATGCCGAGATCATCGACGCCTTCTACGAGGCGAGCCGGGCCGGCGTGCCCATCGTCCTGGTGGTGCGGGGGATCTGCTGCCTGCGGCCCGGCATCCCGGGCCTGTCCGACACGATCCAGGTCAAGTCCATCATCGGCCGCTTCCTCGAACATGCTCGCGTCTACGCTTTCGGGGGCGGCTATGGCCTGCCGCACGCCAAGGCCCGCGTCTACGTGTCGTCGGCCGATCTGATGACCCGCAACCTCGACCGGCGGGTCGAAGCGCTGCTGCCCATCACCAATCCGACGGTCCACGATCAGGTCTTGAACCAGATCATGATCGCCAACCTGATCGACAACCAGCAAAGCTACCCCCCCCTGCCGGCCGGCGGCAGCCCACGGATCGCCCCGCCGCCCGGCGAAGAGCCCCTCAACGCCCACAATTACTTCATGACCAACCCGAGTCTGTCCGGCCGTGGCAAATCCTTACGCGAATCAAGCCCCAAGACACTTCTCAAGCGACTCAACCTCCAACGCCGCTGACCCCGCCGCCGCGCCGCGCGACAGCACGGACCCGCAGGCCACGCCCGTCGCCGTCATCGATATCGGCTCCAACTCGGTGCGGCTCGTCGCCTATGAGCGCCTGTCGCGGTCGCTGACGCCGATCTTCAACGAAAAAGTGCTCTGCGGGCTCGGCAAGGGAGTCAGCACCACGGGCCTTCTCGGCAGCGACGCCATGGACCGAGCTCTGGCGGCGTTGAGGGCCTTCAAGGTCCTGTGCCGCAACATGAGCATCACGGATGTTTACGTGCTGGCCACGGCCGCGACACGGGATGCGCGCAACGGGGCGGCATTCCTCGAGGCCGCGACCGCGGCGCTCGGAACCGGCATCGCGCTCATCGACGGGACGCGCGAGGCCGAACTCTCGGCGCTCGGCGTGGCATCGGGTTTTCATCGCGCCGATGGCATCGTCGGCGACATGGGTGGGGGTTCGCTCGAACTCATCGATATCCGGCGCATGAAGCTCGGTAAAGGCGTGTCGCTGCCGCTCGGCGGCTTGGCGCTGCTCGATGCCAGCCGGAATTCGCCGAAACGCGCCCACAAGATTGCACGCGACCACCTCGCCAAGGCCGTGCCGATGAAGGGCCTCGAAGGGCGCACGTTCTACGCGGTCGGCGGCACCTGGCGGGCGCTCGCCAAGCTGCACATGGCGCAGCGCAACTATCCGCTCAACGTCATGCACGGCTACGTGATCCCGGCCGCCGAGGCCGTCGCCTTCGGCAGCCTCGTCGAGCGGGTCAACGTCGAGAGCCTCAATTCGATCGGAGCCGTATCCTCCGCTCGGCGGCCGCTGCTTGCCTATGGCGCGGCGGTGCTGGAGGCGGTCATTCGCCAAGGGCGGCCGAAGGACATCGTGATCTCGGCCATGGGGGTGCGGGAAGGCATGCTGTTCGAGCGGCTCGGGCCCAAGGAACAGGATACGGATCCGCTTCTGGCCGCTGCCGAAGAGTTGAACATCCTGCGCTCGCGCAGCCCCGGCCACGGTCCCGACCTTTGTTCGTGGACCGACGGCTTCTTCAAATCGGCCCAGTTCGACGAGACCGCAGACGACGCGCGGCTGCGGCGCGCGGCCTGCCTCATGGCCGATATCGCCTGGCGGGCCCACCCCGATTACCGCAGCGACCACGCGCTCAACGTGATCGCCAACGGTACCTTCGCGGGCGTCGACCATCCCGGGCGCGCCTTTCTGGCGCTGGCCGTCACCTATCGTCACATCGGCATCGACGAGGACGTGAGCCCCCAGCTCCGCGCACTCGTCTCGGCTCCGCAACTCGACCGCGCCCGGGTGCTCGGCGCCGCCATGCGGGTCGCCTATCTGGTGTCGGCCGCCATGAGCGGGGTGCTGCCGCGGACCTCGCTGATCTGCCGCCGGGCGCAGCTCACGCTGACGCTGCCGCACGACCTCGCGGATCTCGCCAGCGAGCGCTGTTCCGCCAGATTGCGGCAACTGGCGAAGCTGATCGGCCGCGAAGCTGAGGTGAAGATCCGCTGAGCGCGCGCCCTGGCGGCCAAGTTCGGCCTGGTCTCTTGGACGTGTCGGGGCGGCGGCACCTCACGCGGCTGGCGGCTCGCCGTCCTGCCATTCGAGCGCCACGACCTTCCCGTGCTCGACCGTCAGGGCCAGCCTGCCGTTCTTGAGACCAAGCGCCTTGTCGCCGAACAGGGTGCGGCGCCAGCCGTCGAGCGCCGGCACATCGGCGGCGTCGCTGGCCGCAATGGCTTCGAGATCGTCGACATTGGCGATGAGCTTCGGGGCGACGCCATGGGCGTCGGCCACCTGGCGCAGCAGGACTTTCAGCAATTCCACGGTGGCGCCATTGCCGCCATTGCCGCCGCGCCGGTCACGATCGATCTTGGGAAGCGTCTTCGGGTCGCGCGCGAGGCCGCGCTCGACCGCCGCCAGCATGTCGGGGCCGAGGCGCGACTTGTCCATGCCGCGTGGCAGTGCCCTGAGCTCGCCGAGCGCGTCCAGCGACTTCGGGGCCGCGGTCGCGACCTCCAGCAGCGCGTCGTCCTTGATGATGCGCGAGCGCGGGACGTCGCGCATCTGCGCTTCGGTCTCGCGCCAGGCTGCGACCTCCATGAGCACCGCGAGGTCCCGCGGGCGCCGCACTTTGGAGCGGAACCGCTCCCAGGCATTCTCCGGATGCTGCTCGTAGGTCGAAGGCGACAGCAGGGTCCGCATCTCGTCGGCCAGCCAGCCGGTTCGCCCCGATGCTTCGAGCTGCTTCACCAGGGCGCGATAGATGTCGCGCAGGTGCGTGACATCGGCCAGCGCATAAGCGGTCTGGGCGGCCGACAGCGGCCGGCGCGCCCAGTCGGTGAAGCGCGACGACTTGTCGATGGTGGCTCGGCAAAGGTTCTGGGCGAGTTCGCTGTACGAGACCTGATCGCCGAAGCCGCAGACCATTGCGGCCACCTGGGTGTCGAACAGCGGTGCCGGCAGGGTGCCGGACATCTTCCAGATGATCTCGAGATCCTGCCGCGCGGCGTGGAAAACCTTGACCACGTCGCGGTCGGCCATCAACTCCAGGAACGGCGCGAGGTCGATACCCGGCGCGATGGCGTCGACCACGACCGCCTCCTCGTCCGAGGCGAGTTGCAGCACGCAGAGCTTCGGCCAGAACGTCGTCTCGCGCAGGAACTCGGTGTCGACCGTGACGAAGGGATGTCGCGCGAGACGTCGACAGACGGCGCGGAGCTCTTCGGTGGCGGCGATGACGGTCATGGGTGTCCCTTAGCCCAGACGCGTGCGCGTTGCGAGCATGGACGTCCCGCGTCGTCAACGAAACGCCGGACAGTCCCGTTGAGCACCAAGATCGGCCGGGCGGCCTTCGGGTTGACAAGCCCGAGCCGCGCATGTCCATCTCCGCGGCCCGCGAGACCCGGAGCCGTCGCGGTTCCTCCGCGCCAGATCCCCCGAGGATTGGATCCATGCATCGCTACCGCACCCACACCTGCGGCGCCCTGAGCGAAACCGACATCGCCGCCTCGGTGCGGCTGTCCGGCTGGTGCAACCGGATCCGCGACCACGGCGGCGTGCTGTTCATCGACCTGCGCGATCATTACGGCACCACCCAGGTCGTGATCGACCCCGACTCTCCGGCCTTCGCCGAGGCCGAAAGACTGCGCTCCGAATGGGTGGTGCGGATCGACGGGCCCGTGCGGCGCCGCCCGGCCGGCACCGAGAATGCCGAGATGGCGACCGGTCAGATCGAGGTCTACGGGCGTGAGATCGAGGTGCTCGGCCCCGCGGCCGAGCTTCCCATGCCGGTGGCGGGCGACCAGGACTATCCCGAGGAGACGCGGCTGAAATACCGCTTCCTCGACCTCAGGCGGGAGCGCCTGCACGGCAACATCGTCCTGCGGTCCCGCGTGATCGACAGCTTGCGCGACCGCATGAAGCGGCAGGGCTTCACCGAGTTCCAGACGCCGATCCTCACGGCCTCCTCGCCCGAAGGCGCCCGCGACTATCTCGTGCCGTCGCGCGTGCACCCGGGCAAGTTCTACGCCCTGCCGCAGGCGCCCCAGCAGTTCAAGCAGCTCGTCATGGTGGCGGGGTTCGACCGCTACTTCCAGATCGCACCCTGTTTCCGCGACGAGGACGCCCGCGCCGACCGCTCGCCCGGCGAGTTCTATCAGCTCGACATCGAGATGAGTTTCGTCACTCAGGACGACGTGTTCGACACGGTGGAGCCCGTGCTGCGCG
>CAXUCF010000098.1:3011-15880 GCA_964249275.1 uncultured Lichenihabitans sp. | reverse complement strand
GGATGTCGTGCCCCGCCCCGCCCCACCCCGCCGCGACCTCGAGCGGATCGTCTCTCTCGCGGCTCTGGTGGTGGGCGAGTTCGAGATGCGCCGTGCTCATCTGGCCTCGCGGGATGCAGAGCGCCTGCTGAGCCGCGCCGAAACCGTGGCCGGCGTCGGTCATTGGCGGCTCGACATCGCCACCCGGGAACTCACCTGGTCGGACGAGATCTACCGCATCTGCGGCGAGAGCCGCGCCGCTTTCCGGCCGACGATCTCCGGCGCCCTCGCACTGTGCCATCCCGACGATCGGGACGCCGTGGCGTCCGTCATCCAGCGGGCCATGACCGAGGGCGCAAGCTTCCGCTTCAATCGACGCATCCGCCGCGCCGACGGTGGTGAACGTTGGGTCGAAGCCAAGGGAGTCTGCGAGGTCGATCACCTGGGGGCCGTCAAGGCCCTGTTCGGAGTTCTCCAGGATGTGACCGATCAGGCCGCCACCGAAGCGGCCTTGCGCGACAGCGAAGCCCGTCATCGGCTGGTTGCCGAGCAGGTGACCGACATGATCCTGCATGTGGGTCTCGACGGGCGCATCACATACGTTTCGCCTTCGGCCGCCCTGACGACCGGCCACCCGGCTGAAGCGCTTCTAGGGCGCGCGGCGCTCGATCAGGTCGACCCGCTCGATCGGCGGCGGCTGCTGCGGGAGTTCGTGCGGCTGCGCCGCGGATCCGGGCCGGTCCGGCGCGGCTCGCTCGCGTTTCGGGCGGCACGATCCGACGGCGCGACGCTCTGGCTGGAGTCGCATCCGACGCTGGCATCCGATGCCGAAGGCGTGCCGATCGGCTGGGTCGACGTCATCCGCGACGTGAGCGGGCGCAAGCTGCAGGCCAAGCAAATGGCCGCAGCCGCGGCCGACGCCGAAGCGGAGGCGAAAGCTAGGTCCGAACTCCTGGCCGATATGAGCCACGAGTTGCGCACGCCTTTGAACGGCATCATCGGCTTCACGCAGGTCCTGAAGCGAGACGCGGCGCTCGGTCGCGACCGGTTGCGTCTCATCGAACGTATCGAGGATGCAGGCCACAACCTTCTCGCTATCGTGGGCGACGTGCTCGAACCCTCAAGACTCGCCTCGGGACGGCCGAAGCTCGATGCGAAGCCCTTCTCGCTGCCTCGCCTGCTCGAGGATGCGGTCGCGCTGGTTCAGTTCGAAGCCGATCGCAAGGGGCTAGAGCTCCTGCTCGACCTGCCCCCCGTTCCGCTCGGGCTGCTGGTCGGCGACCCCGCCCGGTTGCGCCAGGTCCTGCTCAACCTTCTGTCGAATGCCGTGAAGTTCACCGCCTCCGGTGCCGTGCGGATGAGCTTGTCGGTGGAACCCGAGACGGTCGCGGTCGGCAAGGTCCGGCGCAAGCGCGGCACCGGTCCGCCGGTCCGGGTGTCGATCGTGGTCGAGGATAGCGGGGTCGGCATTGCGGCCGCCAGCATTCCGAAGCTCTTCCGCCGCTACGAACAGGCAGATGGCTCGGTCGCCGGCCGCTTCGGCGGCACGGGCCTCGGCCTCGCCATTTCGAAGACGCTCATCGAGGCCATGAACGGCACCATCGAGGTTGCGAGTTCACCGGGCGCAGGCTCCCGCTTCAGCGTGTCGCTTCCGCTTCTCCGCAGTACGAAACACCGTCCCGTGTCGCCGGCCGCCCCGTCGCGGCAGCCCGTCGTGGCTGATGCCCTCAAGGGGCGGGCGATCCTTCTGGCCGAGGACGTGGCGCTGAACCGGAAGCTCGTGCAGGTCATGCTGGCACCGCTCGGCGCCGAGATCGATGTCGTGGTCGATGGTCGCGCAGCCGTGGAGGCGGTTCGGCAACGCGATTATGCCCTCGTCCTCATGGACATGGAAATGCCGATCCTCAATGGCCTCGAAGCGACGCGCGACATCCGCGCCCTGGGCGGTGCCCATGCGTCGCTCCCGATCGTCGCACTGACCGCGAACGTCTTTCCCGAACAGCTCGCCCAGTGCCGCAACGCCGGCATGGACGATTGCCTGGGCAAGCCGTTCGGGCCCGATGAACTCACCGGCATCGCTCTGAAATGGGCGCGGGGCCTCGCTCCGGCCGCGGTGGGCCCGGCCTGACCTCCTCGGCTTCGCTCGGCTTTCGGCAACCGGGTTCCTTTACCTTGACTTGCCGTTCTGCTTGCCGGTCCTGACCGGATCGTCTTTGCTCGCACGGGTGGAGCCAGGGTGATCGACCGACATGAGCAAGACGACATCCGTAGCGATCATCGGTGCGGGGCCCTATGGGTTGTCGGTCGCGGCCCATCTCGTCGCGGCGGGCGTCGATGTACGGATCTTCGGCACGTCGATGCAGACCTGGCGCAACAGCATGCCGAACGGGATGCTGCTGAAGTCGGAAGGTTTCGCGTCCAGCCTGTCGGATCCCGGCCGCAGCTTCACGCTCGGCCATTATTGTCGCGAGCGGGACCTGCCGTACCGCCACGTCGGTTGGCCGGTGCCGGTCGAAGTCTTCGCGGCCTATGGCGAGGCTTTTCAGAAACGCTTCGTGCCGCAACTCGACACCCGCAGGGTCGTGCACGTGAGCCGGACCCGCGACGGGTTCAGGGTCGAGACCGAGGACGGCGAGGCCGTCCTGGCCAGCCGCATCGTGCTGGCGACCGGCATCGGCGCCTTCGCCCGAGTCCCCCCGGAGCTGGCCGGACTACCGGCGTCCGTGCTGTCGCATAGCAGTCACCATGCCGATTACAGCCGCTTCGCCGGTTGCCACGTTGCGGTGATCGGGGCTGGCGCGTCGGCGCTCGATGCGGCTGCGGCGTTGCGTCGGGCCGGCGCCTCGGCCACGCTGGTCAGTCGCCGGTCCGCCGTCACGTTCTACGAGGCCGGGCGCCCCCGCCGACCGATCGACGTGATCCGGGCGCCGCTCACGCCCCTGGGCCCGGGATGGAAGAAGTGGCTGTGCTGCGAACTGCCGCTGCTGTTCCATGCGCTTCCGGCACGTCTGCGGGTGCGGATCGTGCAGCGATACCTCGGTCCTTCGCCGGGCTGGTTCGTCCGCGACACCATCGAGGGTCATGTTCCGTATTGTCTCGACAGCAGCATCGCGGGCGCCGCATTGATGGCGGACGGCCGGGTGCAACTCTCGATCGACCGGTCGGGCCAGGGCCGTACGACCCTGGCCGTCGACCACGTGGTGGCGGCAACGGGCTACAAGGTCGACGTATCCCGGCTCGGGTTCCTGGCCGCCGACATTCTTTCTCAGGTAAAGACGGTCGACGGTTCACCGGCGCTGTCCCGCAATTTCCAATCAACCGTTCCGGGCCTCTATTTCGTCGGAACGGCCTCGGCCTATAGTTTCGGTCCGATGTTCCGCTTTGCCTGTGGGTCCGATTACGCCGCGCGGCGCCTGGTGCGCCACGTCCTGGCCCGCGGACGCGCGCTTCTCCCAGGCGCCAGCCCGGTCAGGAACAGGCCCATGCCGCTGGCACCTCGTGCCTCGGGTGGCTGAGGCGCAACGCCGTCGGTGATCGCCCAGTACCGCTTCTCGTTCCCACCCGCGGCTCATGATCGAAACCAAGCCCCGCATCCTGTTTCTCACCCTGTCGGACGACATCGGCTCGGAGCGAATCGTGTCCGACATGGGGCGACGAGGCGCCACCTGCGCGGTGCTGGGCCGGCCTTGTTCGATCGCGGCCCTGTCGGTCCGTGTGTCGTACCATCGGGCGCTGCCCGGGCGTGGGGGGATCTGGGCGGCCGCCATGGCGGTGGCGAGCCGGCTCGAGTCGATGTCGGCGCGGTGGCACCCCGATGCGGTCGTGCCGCTCGACGACATGGCGGCCCGATTGTTGCGAGACCTCGCGCTCGCACCTCGAACGAGCCCGCGCCTGCGACGCCTTCTCGTGTCGTCGCTCGGCGACCCGCGGCACTACCGGTCGGCTTGCAGCCGGGGCCTCCTGATCGAGACCGCGGCGTCGCTCGGTGTGCGGACGCCCGGCCAGCGACGGGTCGCCGATGCCGCGGAGGCACGTGCTGCCGCCGCCGACCTCGGCTTTCCGATGATGTTGAAGCGGGAAGGGACGTGCGGGGGCAGCGGCGTCATGCTGGTCCGCGACGAGGCCGAACTCGCCCAGGCGTTCCATGCGGCCGACAGGAAGGCCCGCGTCAAGCGAGCCCTGCGACGGCTGTTCGGCTTCCGGTCCTTCGACGATGGCGCGGCCTTGACCCTGCAGGCCTTCGTGGCGGGCGGGCTCGCGATGCGGACGGTGGCGTGCGAGGCCGGGCACGTCCTGGCCGGCATGAGCTTTGCGGCCGACCGGCTGGACCCGCCGGTCACCGGATCCAGCACCGTGATCCGGCCCGTCGACAACGCCGAGATGGACGAAGCCGCGCGACGGCTCGTGGCGGCGCTCGGCTGTTCCGGATTCGTGAGCTTCGATTTCCTCCTGACCCGTGAGGGCCGGGCCACCCTGATCGAGATGAACGCGCGTCCGGTCGGCAGCGGGCATCTCGCGGCTCGGTTCGGCCACGATCTCTACGGCGCATGGCTCAACCGCTTCCCGGGCTTCAGCGAAACCCCGGAGGGCAGGAGCATCGAGACCGTGCCGAGGTCCGTCGCGCTGTTTCCGAAGGAGATGCAACGGGATCCGGAAAGCTCCTGCCTGCTGTCCGGCGCGGACCATCTGCACGACATCCCGTGGGACGAGCCGCGCATCGTCGCGTCCTACCGTGACCGGCTGATGCTCCGGCACCCCTCCCACGCCGCCACCATCGCCCGCCAGCTGATGTCGGTACCGGACACCGGCCGGCCGGTGCAGCGTTCCGACGCCGTCGCGCCAGTCCGTATGTCCGGCCTGCGATCTCGCCTCGTCGGCTTGAAGACCGTGGCCTGAAGGGCGTGCCATCGCAGCGCCTGCAGCCGCGATCCGGCCGGGCCCGTTGGCGCGACGGTCGCTAGAGATAGGCGATCTTGCGGTGCCGAACCTCGTCGCGGGTGAGAGCGCCCGCCGTGCCGACCTCTCCGATATGCCAGCCCCAGGCGAGTGCCGTCATACCGATCACCCGCTCGACCGCATGGGCATGGCTGCCGTCCTGCTCCAGCGGTTCGGGCTCGAACAGATCGGGATCGATGTGGGGCAGGAGGTCCGTCAGGAACGCACCGCGGCTCCAGAACATCGAACCGGCCAGGAACCCGAGATCATCATCCACCACCTCCCGGCCGGTGATGTCGCGCATCAATGATGCGACGCGGCCGCGGTTGCGGCCCCAGTAGACCGGATGGGCGATGAAGGAGGCGGGGGCCCCGAGCAACGCCAACCGGGGGTCCCGGCGGAAGCGGTCCAGGACTCGCTGGGCCGCAAACGGGCCGGAGAACAATCCGCGCAGAGTGTCGCGCCGCCACCAATCTCCTTGCGCCGAATAGAGGCTGCGCTTGCCGTGGATCTTGAGCACGACCGTGTCGGGACCGAGTGTGAGCCCGCGCGCCACCTCGAAGAAGGGCCGCAGATCGCGCCCGCGGTTCTCGGTCGGGTGGAACAGGATGGAGGCCCGCGAGCGGGGGCGATAAGACGCCCAGTTGGCGAAGACCTGCGGGTCGTCCGACGAGACGTGCAGCGTGGCACCACGCGGCAGAGCCAGCAGGCGGGTTGCGAGTTCGGGCACCAGATCGGCATAATGGCAATGGCACAGCACCACCACGGAGCCCGCCGGAACCGCGGGCTGCAGCGGCATCGTGATCTCGGTCAGGACACGGCGGCCCCAGCGCCCCATGAAGGCCCGCATGGGAGGGGGCAGCAGGTCCCGGACACGGGCCGTCACCGGACGACCTGATCGGCCGGTTCGGAGCTCAGCCGACGCTGGCCCCATCGCAGCAGCCGGTCGGCGAGGTGCAGGACCGCGTGGCCGCCCGGCATGGCGCGGCCGAACGCCAGCACCGCCGTATAGGCGAACCGGCCCGCGATGCCGGCCATGCGGTCCAGGTCGTCTTGCGCAAGTGCGCCGTCAGGGTCGCCGCGGTCCGGAGCCGCGAAAGCCCGGCTCCGCATGAAGGCCATCCGGCCCCGCAGGACATCGATGCGGCGCACAACGCGGTCGAAACTGGCGGCCGCCAGACACTCGTCCAGAACGGCGCGAAGGTCGACCGCGGCATCGTGCCAGGTCCGCACCGAGGCGGCGGGGGCAGGGGTCTCGATCCAGGCAGGCGGGTTTCTCAGGGTTCGCACGAGATCCGTGTCGTCGGCGAAGAGGTGAATGTTAACGGCTTCGGGCAGGCCCGACGCGATCTCGGCGTAGGGCGGCAGCGCTCGGACCAGAACCGGCCTCCGATAGGCGAGCGCTTCGAGGATCGGGAACCCGAAGCCTTCGTAGACCGACGGGTAGACCACGATCCGGGCGGATCCGTAGAGTTCCGCCATGAGGTGGGGCGCGATGCTGCCCGATGGCCGACAGGCAACACCCGCCACCGCTCCGGGTTCGAGCCCGAGAACCACGACCGGATCGGGCAGTGCGGCCGTCGCCAGAACCGCTGCGGTCTCACGCAGATGCTTGTGCGGGAAGTCGTTGCCGACCATCAGGATGGCGCCGCTTGCGGCGGTCGTGCTGGACGCCTGGGCGTCCCGGTATTCCGCGAGGTCGAGGGAATGCAGCGACACGCGGCACGGCATTCCGGGACGGAACACGAAGCGGTGCGCAAACTGACGCTTCGTGAAGGCACTGTTGAAGAGCACCCCGTCAGCCTCGGCGAACACGAAGCGCCACAGGGCATCGAGTTCGTCCGGCGCGTGTTGCAGGCAGTCGAGCCCGATCGTGTCGAGCATGAGCAGAATCAGCACCGGAGCACGCCGCAGGACGGCGTCGATTTCCTTCCAGAGGAAAGGCTGGCCGAACCTGATCAGGGCCGCGAAGCACCGCCGGTCGTTCGGGTCGATCCGTTCCACCCTGCCGTCGAGATCGCCGAAATGGAACGCATAGGCCCGTGTGTCCGCAACGACATGCAGGCTCAGGTCGTGCCACTGCGCGACGGCCCGTTCGATCAGCGCGCGGGCCAGCCGCGTGGTGCCGGAATGGTTCGGACCGAGATGGGCGAGGTCGAACGCGATGCCGCGTCGGCCGTCGGGTCCCGGCCGGAGGGCCGACAGCAACGTCTCGGCGAGTCGGGGCGCCGACGACAGATGGCGCGCCAAGGCCGGCCGCCACTCGGGGGGAGCCGCGTCGGCGCGGTCCTGGACGGCGCCTTTCGGGTGAAGCGCCAGGGCACGATTGGCCGCGGCGATCCGGAAGCCGAAGCGGTTGAGCCATAGCAGCGCGTCGTCGACGTCGGCCGAGCCGCGGTGCTGCGGGATGCCGCCCTGTCGCGGGACGGCGAACGCCGCCAGGACCGAACCTTTGACGTAGAGGCAGCGGCGATCGGGCAGGGCCGTGTAGGTGACGTCCGGACGTTGTGCGCCGTCGGTATCCGCCGACGCCGCCGCGAAGCGCGGCATGGCGGCCAGCAGCATGGGGTCGCTGTCCACGACGCGGCGCAACTCGGCCACGGCGGACGGAGAGACGTCGGTGTCGGCATCGAGCAGCAGGATGTCGGAATCGACAGTGCCCGGCCGCCACAGGAGCGATGTCACGTCCTCGGGCAACATTGCGCGGTGCTCCTGGATCGCGATACCGGACACGGCCAGGGCCGCACCGATCCGCGATGCCACCCCTGCGGCCCGAAGATCGCCAGTTTCCCCTGTGACGACGACGCGCAGCCGCGAGGCGATACGCCAGGGACCGTCGGGCTCCAAGATCCCGCCAGAACCGGTCACGTCAGGATCCGGCGCTCACCAGGATGCGTGCGCCACAGCGCTCGCGGATGCGGTGCTTCACCGCCGCAAGCATTCGAGGCCAGTCCATATCGCCCCCGTGGCGAAGCACCTCGACGGTGTCGTACCAGGGGGACCGGGAGCCCGTCGCCCCCCAGCGCCAGCAACTGTCGGGCCGCGACATGAGGAGCACGGGTATGCCGCCGGCCGCCGCCAGGTGGACGACCGCCGTATCCACCGAAACCACGAGGTCGCAGGATGCGACGATGCCGGCAAGCTCGAGGAAGTCGCGGATCGCCGGAACCTCGACATCCTCGAAGCCCGCCAGAATCGCCGCTTCATCGGGGTTCACCCGATGCAGCAACACCGTGAAATCGACGTCCCGCAACGAGAACAAGGTGGAGAACAGCTCGAGCGGGACCGAGCGCGTCATCTCGTACTGGCGGGGATGCCCGCGCCAGCAGACCCCGACCCGGGGCCTCCTCCTGCGCATCGTCGCCGGTGCTCCGAGATCGATATAGTCGGTGAGCGGCTCGAGGTCCGCTGCGTCCAGCACCGAGGGGAGCTGCATCGACGGCAGGAAGAAGTCGTAGTCCGGTTCGCGATCGTCGTCGGTCAGGAAGGTCACCCCGGGGAATGCCTTGGACAGCAACCCTGCCAGTGGCCCCGGCACCAGCCCCAGCACGGTAGCGTCGGGTTCGCGTTCCTGGAGACGAGGCAGGAACCGGGCCATCTGGATCATGTCGCCGAGACCATGCTCGAACAGCACCATGAGGCGCCGCGCTCCCAGTGGCTCGCCGGTCCATCGCGGGCGGTGATATCGCAATGGGTAGTTGCCGGACAGCGTATCCGCGACGCTCCAGCTGGCCAGTCCGTCGAGGACGCGGCCGGCCTTGATCAGGTGGAAGCCCAGGCTTCTGCGAGCATGAGGGTCGCAGCCGTTGCGTCGCACGGCTGCCTCGTAGGCCTCGGAGGCGGCCTCCATCCGGCCGAGGGCGTCGCTGACGTCACCGCGCAGGAGGAGAGTGCCGACGTCCTCGGCAGACCCCGGAACGGGCCGATCTGCGTCGTGCAAGCGGCCGAGCCGCAGGGCCGTCCGTCTTGCGGTTTGCGCGATGCGGACCGCGAACTTCGTTTCCGCGACGGCCTCCGTCCAGTCCGGAAGCGCCTCGTCAAGATGGCCGAAGTCCCAGGTCGTCAGCATGCTGTCGGCTACGACCACGATCTCGACGGGCTGCAACGCCCCGAGCCCGGCGGCGGCGTGAACGACCTCGCCGAAGCGGTTGCGGAGATAGGGGAAGAGAAGGGCGTCGCGAACGCCAGCGAGATCGACCGTGTCGATCATGACGGCCGAAACACCACTCCACCGGTTGAGGGTCGCGCCCAGCATGCGGGTTCGCCGCGCCTGGTCGAACGGGACGGGACGATGGGCTCGGTAGAGCGCGGTTGCGCGGATCTGCGCCAGTTCGGTCACACTCGCCCACCCCTTGCGGCGATACAAATGGATGGCCGATTTCAGCTTGCGTGCCAGGGTCATAGGATGCCTGCCGAAGTGACGATCCCCGCGAGGTCGATGTCTCTGTCGTGCTACCCTGCAGGCTGCCGAGCTGCCTCAGTGATGAGGCAGGCCATCCGACGCCAGGTCGGCCGCCTGCAGGCCCAAGGCTTCAACGACGGCGGCCTCGTCGTCAAGAGGCGGCACCTCGGCCTCGTCCTCCGAGGGGGGCAGATCATGAGGATGCCGCACACCGTCGATATAGCGGTCCCAGACCTCCTCCACCGAGCCTTCGGCCACGATGGCTCCGGCTTCGAGCAGCACGGCCCGGTTGCAGTAGTCCTTCAGCGATCCGAGGCTGTGGGACGCCAGCGCCAGGATCTTGGCCTTGTCCATCATGGCGTCGAGCCGCTGCTTGGCGCGCGTTGCGAAGCCGGCGTCGCCGAAACTGATCATTTCGTCGAACAGCAGGATGTCGGGGTGGCGCGTCGTCGAGGTCGCGAAGGCGAGGCGCATCCGCATGCCGCTCGAATAGGTGCGCATCGGCAGGTGCAGATAGGGTCCGAGTTCGGAGAACTCGGCGATCCTGGGGATGTTGCGACGCGCTTCCTTGAGCGACATGCCGACGAAGACACCGCGCAGGATGATATTGTCCGCACCCGTCAGTTCGGGGTCCATCCCCATCTCCATGTCGATCAGCGACGACACGGTGCCCTCGATCTCGGCCCGGCCGTTCGAGGGCTCGTAGGAGCCCGCGAAGACCCGCAGCAACGTCGACTTGCCGGCGCCGTTGTGACCGATGAGACCCAGGCGATCCCCCGGCTTCAGCGACAGATTGATGTGACGCAAGGCCTTGACGGTGACAACGTCGCGGCCGTCGGCTTCGACCTGCCCGCCGACGCGCCGGATCAGAGTCGTCTTCAGAGACCGCCCACGCGAGTTGAAGATCGGGATTTCAACGGAAGCATCGACGAGTTGGATGGAAGCCAAACCGCAGGTCCTCGCTCAAAGCCAATAGACGATTCTGGCGCGAAACTTCGCGAAGACGGGCCACGCGACCGCCATGAGGATGGCGAGGTAGATCAGTACCGACAGGTAAGTCTGCGGGGCCGGCACGTGGCCCAGAATGGGCTCCGATACGATCCGCAGAAAGGCTGCGAACGGATTGAAGACCTCGATGTAGAAAGCGGCGTTTCGGCCGAGTTGCTCGACATGCCACATGATCGGTGTGACGAAGAACGCGAGCTGGAGCAGGTTGCCCACGATCTGTTGCATGTCCCGGAAACGCGTGCACAGGAGCGCGAGACTGATGGAAGCCGTGAAGACGGCCACGAGAACCAGGAAGAGTCCCGGTATGGCGAGCAGCGCCACCGGGCTCGGCGTGTAGAAAAAGATGACGAAGACGAGCGGAATGATCAGGAAATTGTGCGTGAAAGCGACAAGGTTACGCACCATCACCCGCATGACGAACGACGCCTTGGGTAGTGCTTCCTGGCGAAGATAGGGTGCGGCTTCGATGAAAGCGTTGCAGCTCTCCGAAATGGACGTCTGCATCAGCGTCCAGATGGTCATGTTGACCGCAAGATAGGGGATGTATTCGTGGATGTTCTGATGAAACAGGCCTCCATAGACGAAGCCGATGCCGGCCACGAAAAAGGCCATGCTGAGGGTGATCCAGAACTGGCCGAAGCGCGACCGCTTGTAGCGAAGCCGAACGTCGCTGACGCCGAGCAGCGCCCACACGTGCCAGCCCCTGAAGCAGCGGTCGAGGTCCAGTCCCGCCAGCCGCCATTCCCGCAGCCACTGCGACGAGCCGGAGGGACCCGCCTGCAAGGCCGGTAGAGCTTCGGTGCTACGCATCCTGTCTCCGCGAACTTCCCGATCGACGCGTTCCCGACGGAAAACGGCGTGGAACCTCTATCGGAACTGCCGTTCGAGCGTCAAGGCAAGCCGATCGTGGGCAATCGGGTGAAAGCCAAAAAGCTCCTCGTCCTGAGGAGATACCGCGAGCACCGTGTCGAACAGCGATAGGCCACCCGTACTCCGAAACGAATGTTGTCGGATCCGGCTCGGCATGACGACAAAAAACGCTTTCACCGATCACCCTGCAATTCAACGCCATCGATACTCGTCGGGAACGGCATCCTCGTGAGCGATGAATGGCTCCAAATCAAGGCATGACGGCGGTCGCGACGGCTAGAACAGGCGACCGCCATCGGGAACCGCCAAGGTCGGCGTCGCCAGGACCACCTCGCCGTCCTGGTCGGGAAAGCCGAGCGTCAGGACGTCGGACATGAACGGGCCGATCTGCCGAGGTTTGAAATTGACCACGGCGCAGACCTGGCGACCTACCAGGTTGGCTGGTTCGTAATGCCGCCTGATTTGGGCCGACGACGTCTTGCGGCCGATCGTGGGACCAAAATCGATGAGGAGCTTCAATGCGGGCTTGCGCGCTTCGGTAAAGATCTCCGCCTGCACGATGGTCCCGACCCGGATGTCCACCCTGGCGAAATCATCGTAGCTGATCGTGTCGGCGATGGCCCGCGGAGGCGGATGCGATGCCGCACTCATCCGATGGGCGTTCCAGCGTCGAGGTCGTCCGCCGTAGCGGCCCGCATCTTGGGCCTCCGGTCCCGCGAGCGACGCCTCGCGTCCATCACGGCTCGCCCCATGATGCGAAGCGGCGACAAGAGCCTGTCGAGGTCATCGAGCCGCGTCACCCATGTTTCGCCCCGCGAGAGTTCCCGGTCCAGCGCCGCCATGGTGCGGGCCTGGCCGGCGTCGTCATCGTCGAACCACACGTCGAGCACCCGGCCCCAGGCCAGCACCAGACCTTGCAGCTTGAGAGGCGCCATATTGCCATTGATGTCGACGCCTGCCGCGGCCAGCATGAAACGCATGGAATTGGCCGCAACACCGTTCAGGGCCGCGCCGCTCAGGGGCTCACGCCGCACCGAATCCATGATGCCTTGGAGACCAAGCTTGTACGGTGCCAAAGCGTCCAGCCGGCGCATCAGAACGTCGAAGACGCGTTCGCGGGGAGCTTCGTCGGCCAGAGCTTCCCCGGCTTGTTGCAGGACGACATGATCGATCTTCCGCGCGAAGCCGGCAAGGACCGCTCCCTTCGACGGGAAAGCGTCGCGGAACTCAGACAAGGATACACCTGCCCGGGTCGCCACGTCGGTGAGGCCGAAATCATCCCATTCGCGCTCGGCCGCGAGTTCCATCAGCGCTTCGATGATGCGGTCCTTGATCGATCCTGCGGGCTTTCCGCCCAGGGGTCCCGTCGGAGCCGCACTGGCATCGTCGTTCTGGTCGGGCGTCATCGCGACTCTCCTCATGGGCCGTCACGGAACGGAAAACGCCCGGCGCGGCACCGGATCCTTCCATTTAGGAGTTCCCGGCCGCGATGTCCAAAAACCGGGGCGGCGGCGAAACAGCGCGACCGTCGATGCCGAGCCCGTGCGTGCGGCCCGTCAACCGGATAGTTCCCGGGCTCGCCGGAAAGCGGCATCGACGGCGCGGTCGAGCAACGGCTGCAGCGCGTCGTCCGCCATGAGGATCGCCAGCGCAGCCGCCGTGGTGCCGCCGGGCG
>CAXUCF010000098.1:0-3001 GCA_964249275.1 uncultured Lichenihabitans sp. | reverse complement strand
CGCCGGGCGAGGTGACGTTTCGGCGTAATTCGGCGGCCGCGAGGTCCGGATTCCGATGCATCAGTTCCCCGGCACCTTCGACGGTCGCCCGAGCGAGACGGCCCGCGAGATCCGCCGAGAGCCCGGCCCGCTCGGCGGCCCGGCCCAGGGCCTCGGCCAGCAGGAACACATAGGCCGGGCCGGAACCCGAGACGGCCGTGACGATATCGATGTCCCGTTCGCAGGACAGCCATTCCACCTGCCCCACGGCTTCGAGCCAGCGCGCCACGTGCGCCGAGGCACGGTCCGACAAGGGCGTACCCGGTAGGACGCCGGTAACGCCCCGGCCGACTGCTGCGGGCAGGTTCGGCATGGCTCTGACGACCGCGGACGTCCGGGGGAACCGTGCCGTGAGGTTGGCCAGGGTTTTGCCGGCCACGATGGAGACCACCACGGTGCCGGGTCCGGCCCAGGCCTCGATGGCGGGCGCCGCAGCGTCGAACACCTGAGGCTTCACGGCCAGCAGAACGGTATCGACCTGCGAGGATGTTGCCGGATTGAGCACCACGCCGCGCTCAGTGCAGCGCGCTCGAACCGACGTGGACGGGCTCGGATCCAAGACCGTGATGCGGTCGCCCGGAACGCCGAGCGCGAGCCAGCCCTCCAGCAAGGCTCCTCCCATGCGCCCCGCGCCGGCCAGCAGGATCGTACCCTCCGGCGCAGCTGTCACGCTTCGCCCTGGGTATCGAACATGGCGCCGTCCAGCGCATCGCGCGCCGACTTGCCGGCCCAGAGGACGAACTGAAAAGCCTGAAAGTACCGGTCGCAGGCCGTGACGGCCATCTTGAGGATGGCCTCGCACTGACGTCCGTCGGGGTCCGCGCCCCCGGCCATCAGCAGCGCGTGGCGGAACATGACCACGCTTTCCCTGCTCCAAAGGTCGAAGTGGCCGATCCACAATTGCTCGTTGATCAGAGCCACAAGTGTCTGGATTTCGACCCTGCGCCGATCCGGCACCTTCAGGTCGAAGGCGCAACCGACATGGAGGGCTTCCAGGTCCGACAACCAGGTGAAAGCGACATGGTAGTCGGCCGAGGTTCCCTCGACCGATATGGAGATCTCGTCCTCGTCTTCACGGTCGAAGGACCACTCGCGCATGGCGGCAAGGCGCTCCACCACGTCCACGGGATGTTCGGCGCGATTGGGTTCGACGGATAGAAGCGACATGCGGAGACTCATCGTGCTTGGGTCGAGGGGAGCGCTGCCGAGACAGCCGCCCTCCGGACCCGGCCGTGGGTGTCACGCAAATCCCGGCGTGGCCGGGGTCGCCGCGTGTCGAATCACCCTTGCCGTCACTTATAGACTCAACATCGGTCGGAAAAAACGCGCACCGGCCGGCACGGGACCCCGTGTCTGCGGGAAATACGCTTTGCGGTGTGGAGAAACGGCCCGAGGCCGGCATGGAGCCGCCATGTCGCCCGGCAGCCTGCAAGTGGGGCGGGCGATGGCCTAAGACGGGCTGGCCGCTGGGCCACGACCGGCGGGTCGACTAAGCCGGCCGGCGGGACGCCTCGGTCCGCACCACCGATCCGTTCGGCGGTCGATGGTGGTCAGCGAAGGCCGATGACGGCGACGGCGGCCCTTTTCGTCAGGCGCGTGCCGATATCGGCAGACCCGCCGAACGACGGTGGGATTTGCGATCGAAGAACAGCACCTGGCTGATGACGGCCCGCAACGTCTCCACCGAGAAAGGCTTCGCGATCAGAAATGCGGGCTCGGGGGGAGCGCCGGTCAGAAATCGTTCCGGATAGGCCGTGATGAAGATGACGGGAACCTCGAAGGCGCCCAGGATCTCGTTGACGGCTTCCAGGCCCGAACTTCCGTCGGCCAGTTGAATGTCGGCCAGGATGAGACCCGGCTGATGGTGCTGTACGGCCTTCAGGGCTTCCCGATGCGTCCGGGCGACGTCGACCACCTTGTGGCCGAGATCCTCGACCACGTTCTGCAGGTCGAGTGCGATCAAAGGTTCGTCCTCGATGATCAGCACGTCGGTGGAGATTTGAGCCGCAATCTCGACATTGGCTTCCTCGAGGAGGGCTTTCGCCTTGTCGGTCGAGCAATCGAGCGTGCGGGCTACCTCGCCGATGTCGAAGCCTTCCAGCGCCGTCAGCAGCAGCGCCACGCGCGGCATGAGCGAGATGGCTTCGAGATGGCGGCTCGCGCCCATTTCTTCCGAAGAGCCACCAACGCTGTCCGTCAAGGTATTGACCGATACCGAATTCCACAACTTCAGGAACAGCTTGTACAGGCCGCAACGCACATCGGCAGACGCGTCGAGATTTTCCGGGTCGGCCACGATGGCTTCGAGCGTCTCGACCACATAGGCGTCACCGCCTTTCTGGCTGCCCGTCAGGGCCCGCGCAAACCGCCGCAACTGTGGCAGGTGGGGGGCGATCGCCTGCGATATCGACATGCTCAACCTCTGTCCATCGACGCATGCTAAACGTCCCGTTTTACAACGCGCGACATGACGGAAAGTTGCAGCTACCGGAACAAATAATTCAGCCAGGCGTTCGGGTTCGGCGACGGAGGTGCTGGACCAGAGACGATGACGGCCAGCGCGTTGGACTTTAGTGTGAGCTATGCTGGATCGCAAGCCGCGCGGCAAGACGGACGAAAGCCAGTGGAGCCATGATGATCGAGGACCCCAAGAACCAGCTCGCCGGGTCGACCGAGCAGGGCGCGCCAGCGCCTGACGCCCCGGCAGCGGAACCGCAGCACGACGGAACGGACCCGGTATCCGAAGCCGGCAGGCCAACGGCCGCAGCGGTCGATGTCCACGCCTATATTGGCCGGCAGTTGCGGGCTGTGTACGACGACGTGGCCAAGCAGCCCGTGCCCGAGCGCTTCCTCGCTCTCATGAAGCAACTCGAGCAACAGACGGAGAAGTAGGGAAGTCGCACTGTCCCTAGGCCGTGTGGACGAATTTGATCAAGCATAGTCCTGCAGCGAAGCTGACGAT
>CAXUCF010000097.1:0-15926 GCA_964249275.1 uncultured Lichenihabitans sp. | reverse complement strand
GAGGTCTGCGTTCTGAGCAGGATCGAGCCCCAGCGCCAGTCCGGCGTTGTTGACCAGGACGTCGACCTCGCGCCAGCCCTCGTGCAGGCTGCCCGGCAGGGCCGCTACGGCCGCCGCGTCGGTGACGTCGAGCGTCAGCGGCAGCAGGGACTGGCCGAGGTCGCGCTGCAGCGCGGCGAGCCGCTCGGCCCGGCGTCCCGCCGCGATCACCCGATGTCCGTCCCGCACCAGCCGTTGCGCGATGGCATGGCCGAAGCCGGACGTGGCGCCGGTCACCAAGGCCGTCAGTGTCATCCTGTCCCCTTCTCGTTCTCGGTCGCGGTAGGCCGCTAACAAGTAGCCTTTCGGAGCGGGCGGTCAAACGCGCGGGCCGCGGTTCCTGCGGGACCCCCGGAAACGAGGCGGCCGCCCATGGCGTGCGTCACCGAGAGGCGATACGATCCACCCCTCTGTCGCGAGAACATCATGCCGTTCGTCAGCATCACCCGCTTGAGGGTCCGATCGTTCCGCTTCGTGCCGTCCTTCATCCTCCACACCCTGCGCTCGCTCAGGCAGGTCAAGGAAGCGGCTGGGTTTCGAGGCGGCTCGCTCCTCGCCGATCGCAAGTGGACCTTCTGGACCATGACGGCCTGGGACAGCCACGACAGCATGCGGGCCTATATGATGAACGGTTCGCACCGAGTCGCGATGCCGCGCCTCCTCGCGTGGTGCGACGAGGCATCCGTCGTGCATTGGGACCAGCCGCAAGACGCCCTGCCGTCCTGGCCCGAGGCCGACCGGACCATGCGAGAACGGACGGGCCTCGAAGGTCAGGAATCCGAGCGCCGACCATGCGGCCCTGGGCTTCAGGCCTCCCCGCATCACCGCAGCGGGCCAGATCCGACCCAAGGCGGACGCGGCCCGGCGTGGCGGGCGAGCACCTGCCGAAACGATCCCGCCGGCAGAGACGCCGCACTGAGCCGTCGCAGCGGCCGCCTTGGATGCCGCAGCTAGGGGCGCCATCAGTGCGTCAGCGCGGCCTTTCCGGCATCCGTGATCACGAGTTGCCCCTTGGAGCGCGGTGCCGGCCTGTTCTCGATGAAGCCGACGTCGATCATCGGCTTGATCTCGGTCATGACGTGGAACATGCCGATCACGGGCTGCTTCGCCTCGACCCACTGCAGGAGCTTCTTCTGCTGGCCGTTCAGTTCCATTGTGCCATCCTCGCTGTTCCGCGGTCGCCAAGGTGGAGGCGTGTGGTTAACGAAGCGTGAAGCGCGCGCTCTTTCAGGTCCGGGTCGGCGGCGCCTCGCCGGGAGCGACGGGTTCCGCGGAGGAAGCACCCAAGGTGATCCGCAGCGTTGCGGCCACGTACTTGCAATATTCCCACACGATGAACCGCGCGCTCGGGCCATCGGTCCACCAGCCCTGCGCCCGGATATGGTCCGATATGACCGGGTAGGCCACGAGTTCGACGCCAGGCAGCGCCGAGCCCATTTCGACCAGCGCCCGCGGCATGTGGTAGTTCGACGTCACCACGATGAGCGAGCGGATATGGTTGGCCCTGACCCATCGCTCGGTCTCGGCCGCATTGCCGACCGTATCGGCGGCATCGTAGCCGAGCGCAATGCAGCAATCGATCAGATTGCGGGCCGCGGGCGTCTGCTTGACGATCTCGCCCCGCGTCGTCGACGGGTTGACACCCGTGATCAGAAGCCGGTCGGCGTGGCCCGCTGCCAGAAGTTCCACGGCGTCCGAGATCCGGTCCGCCCCTCCGGTGAGGGCCACCGCGCCTTCGGCATGACGGGTCAGCGGTGTTTCGCTCGCCGCGATGCGGTCGAGGAACGATGCGAAACTCCAGGTGAGCCCGAGCCCGGCCGCGAGCGCCAGGCTCAGCGCCAAGGTGGCCGCCGTCAGAAGCCTGCTCACCCGCCGTCCCGTGCCGCTGCCCATTCCAGATCTGTGCCCAGCCATGGTGACTTAAGCCTTAACATGGAGCGTCCGGCCGAGCATGTCGAGGCACGATCGATGCCCCTGACCCCGTGTCCCGCTATTCGAGGGCGCGCAGATGGCGGAATACGATAACTCGGGACATCGATCCCGTGACCAGGGCCGTCCCGAGCGCAATGGCCGCGATCGTACCGTACCCGCGCAGGCCCAGTGCGAAGGTGCCGAAGAGCGCCTCGATCTGGTCGGCACCGGCCGAATTGGCGGCCCGGGCGGTGAGGAGGCCGGCCGCCAGGAACCCCAGGGAGGCGCAGCACCCGCCGATGATGCCGCCCCTCAGGCCCAGCCTGAGAAAATGGTGCTGGAACTCGCCGGCGATGAAGCGGTCCTCGGCACCGACGAAGTGCAGGATGCCGATGATCTCCCGGTTGCCCGCCACCACGCCGCGCGTCGCGAAAGCGATCGCCAGCCCCAGGGCAGTGAGGACCAGGAGCACGATGCCGACCGCCATCGCGACCAGCGTGTCCGCCATGGTGGACAGCCGGTCCTGCCAGGCGCCGTGGTCGTCCAGGGTGACGCCTGTCACCGCCTCGGCGAGGCGGGCCCGCAAAGCGGCTTCGTCGAGTCCACCCGCGCCGAGCCCGGACACGGGTCCCCGCCTGACCACGACGAGGCGCGGGATCGGCAGGTCTCCGAGGTCGAGGCCGGTGCCGAGCCAGGGTTCGAGCAGCTTTTCGGCCGCGTCCTTGTCGATGACGTCGACGGACGCCACCCCGGGCGCGGCGCGGGCGATCTCGGCCGCCCGGGCGACACCGGCATCCACATCGTGGCCGGGGACGGGCCGCACCTGGATCGTCATCTCGCGCGCCACAGCGTGCTGCCAGTCGCGCGACGCACCCGCCACGAGTTCGGCGCCGCCGGCCGCCAGCGAGGCCAGGAACGTCATGATGGCGATCACGGTCACGAGGGCGCGGCCGGCGATCGAGGCCGCGGGCACGAGCGGCACCTCGCGCCGCGGTGGGGTGTCCCGCACGGGATCGCCTGGTGCCGGGCCGGACCCCGCGACGTCACTCATAGATGTAGAGCCTCCGGTCGCCGAGCACGAGGCGTCGCACGTGGCTGAACTGGTCCATGAGGGCCAGGTCGTGCGTGGCGATCACCACCGATGTGCCTGATCTGTGCAGTTCCATGAAGAGGCGCAGCAGGCGTCGGGCCAGCGACGGATCGACGTTGCCGGTCGGTTCGTCGGCGAGCAGCAGTTCGGGCCGTACGATCAGGGCTCGCGCGATGGCGGCCCGCTGCTTCTCGCCCCCCGACAGCACCTGGGGGATGACGTGCATGCGCTCGCCGAGCCCCACCCAGCGCAACAATTCGATGACCTCGGCCCGGTAGGCCGCCTCGTCGCGCCCCTGTACGCGCAGCGGCAAGGCGACGTTCTCGTAGGTGGTGAGATGGTCGAGAAGGCGGAAATCCTGGAACACCACGCCGATGCGCCGGCGCAGGTCGGTGATCGTGTCCTTGTCGAGGGTCGCGGCGTCGCGGCCGAACAGCGTGATGAGCCCGCGCGTCGGCTTCAGCGACAGCAGGATCAGGCGCAGCAGCGTGGTCTTGCCGGCACCGGACGGCCCGGTCAGGAACTGGAAGCTTTGCGGCGCGATGGCGAACGACAGATCCTTGAGGATCTCGGCGCCCATGTCGTAGCGCAAACCGACGTTCTCGAAGCGGACCAAACACGTCTCCGAATGAACTTCCCGTACCGGAAGTCCATAGCATGGCGGGTTTAACCGCGCCTTAACCACGATGGGGGTCCCATGGCGTTCCGGGCTCCTTCCCGAGCCGTCGTCCACCTCTCATTTCGAACCGCGGCGGTCCATGCTGATCCGGTGCCCGACTTGCGCGAGCGGCTACGACCTCGCCCCCGAACTGCTGGCGCGCGGCCGCGTCCTGCGCTGCGCCTACTGCCGCGACGCCTGGGCTCATGCCGCCTCCGGCTCGGAGCCGCGGCTCGCTCGGGAGACTGCCGGCGCCCGGGGCGCCCTCGTTGCGCCACCCGGTGCCGAGATCGTCGCGGAAGCGCGTTTTGCCCGTCCCGCGGGGTCGTCCCATGCTGGGGCAGCGTCGCGGTCCGCCGGCCCGAATGCCGACCATCGGTGTGAGCCGCCCCGCAAGACGGCAGCCCGGCCCCACCGGCTCGGAGCCGCGGCCGCAACCGCCCTGGTGCTCACCGTGTCGGGGGGCGGCATGACGGCCGTGGCCGGCCGGGAGCACGTCGTGGCGGCCTTCCCGCCGAGCGCCGCCGTTTTCGCCACACTGGGGTTACCGGTCAACCTGCGCGGCGTCGCCATCGGCGAGATCCGCTCCGTTGTCGAAACGGGCGACGGCGCTCCGATCCTGACGCTCGAAGGCCATATCACCAACCTGAGACGGGTTCCGACGTCGATCCCGGCGCTGCGCTTCGCCGTGCGCGATAAGGAAGGGCGCGAACTCTATCACTGGACCTCGCCGGCTCCGAAGCCCCAGCTCGGCGCCGGCGAAACGGTCCTGTTCCATAGCCGGCTGTCGGCCCCGCCGCGCGACGGGCAGGATCTCGCGGTGAGCTTCGCCGAGTCTGCGCCCGCGCCCCGCCGCATCGCTGATGCCGGCGAGGGGATCAGATGATCCGGAACCGACCATGCCAAGCGAGTCGCGCATCAGGCCCCTGTTCGACGAGACCCGTATTGCGGAGCGGACCCGCGGGCTGGCGTCCGAGATCGCGGCGGCGTCGCCGCAGGACCTGCTCGCCGTCGCGGTGCTAAAAGGATCCTTCATGTTCGCGGCCGACCTCCTGCGCGCCCTGCATGGCGCGGGGCTCGCGCCGCAGGTGGAGTTCGTGCACCTGTCGAGCTACGGCGCCGGGACGACGTCGTCGGGTCGGATCACGGTGCTGCGCGACATCGATTCGGCGGTCGCCGGGCGCGACGTCCTGCTGATCGACGATATCCTCGAGTCCGGCCGGACTCTGGCGTTCGCCCGCGATCTGCTTCTCGGGCGCGGAGCCCGCCGCGTGCTGCTGGCCGTGATGCTGGAGAAGCCGGGCAAGCGGACCGTGCCGATCGAGGCCGATTTCATCGGCTTTACCTGCCCGGACCTCTTCGTCGTGGGCTACGGCATGGATGCCGCACATCGCTTCCGTCAGCTACCCTATATCGGCGTGATCGAGGGATGAACTTCGCGGGACAGCAGCGCGGCATGGTCCCTTGCTTCCTTCAACCGCTCCTGACCGAAATCGAGAGTTCGATCAGGGCTGCGAAAAAGATGGTCAGGACGTTTGGGAGCGACAGCAGGCCCGCTTTCCGGTCGACGATGGTGAAACGCCAGGCCGTCAGGCCGGCGGCCGCGGCCGTCATGGCTCCGGTCAGGAGCCCGAGGGTAGGATGGCGCCCATCGAAGAACGCCCAGCACCACACGACCCCCAGAACCAGCATCATGCTGACGGCACGGATCGCGCCCGGCCGGTCGGGCAGATAGTCGGGACGACACAGGACGCGGAAGAAGGCCCAGGCCGACAGCGCCAGCGCCCCCACCCAGACCGGTACGGCCAGCCAGATCGGCGGGGCGAAGGAGGGTGTCGAGAGCCCTCCAAGCCGTCGCATGTTGGACGCCACGATGACGCTTTGGAGGCCTAAGGGCACCAGGGCCGCCGATGCGGCGATGACGGCCTCGCGCAACCGGCGGGTCGGCAGGACCGGCGCCGCCGCTCCTGGGCTCATCCGGCTGCTCGTTCCTGAGAGAATGACAGCCTCACGTCCTCGGCCCTGCCGGCCGGACTGCGTGGACTCGGCAGCCAAATGGATCTCCACTTCGGTGGCCGACGACCTCAGTGGCCGGCAGCCTTCTTCAGCGCGTCGATGCGCTTCGAGGCCTCGGCCTTGGTGAGGCCGTCCTCGTAGCCTTCCCCGTCCTTCACCTCCTCGGACAAGGTCTTCAGGTAGGAGGCCTGCGCCCCCGTCATCGGCTCGCCCCCGGTGGTCCAGTCGTCGGGATTCTTGACGGTGTTGGATCCTGGGTTCTCGTCGAGCTTCGGATTGTGGTCGGTGCCGTCGGTCGCCATGGCGGGTCCCTCCTGTTCACGAAATGTCCCATTCAATGCTGCACCGGCTACCCCGGTTCCGCGGCTGTCGCCTCGGCGTCCGGCGAATGGCTCATGTGACGCGCCCGCCCGGTCAGCCCCGCATGTCCGCCACCTCGGCCCTCGCGGCCGCGCCGAGCAGCAGGAGATCGGTCGCCACCGTGAGGAGCCGGAAGCCCCTCGCCGCCATGTCCTTGGCCTGCCGGCCCGAAAAGCAGAACAGGCCGGCGAACTTGCCGGCCGCGGCGGCCCTGGCCGCGACCCGGTCCAGCGCCGCGTCGACTTCGGGCGCGAACGGATCGAGCTTGCCGCCCCGGCTCAGCGCGATCGACAGGTCGGACGGGCCGACGAAGATCCCGTCGATCCCCGGCACGGCCAGGATGTCGTCGATGGCGTCGAGCGCGGCCTGCGTCTCGACCATGGCGATGGCAAGGTGAAGGCGATTGGCGGCCAGGAGGTACTCCTGCCCGGCAAGACCGCTCAGCGACGCCACGCGGCCGGGTCCCCAGCTTCGTGCGCCGATGGGGGGATACTTGCAGGACGAAGCAAAGCGCCGCGCGTGCTCCGGCGCGTCGATCATCGGCGCGATCACGGCGGCGGCACCGGCATCGAGCACGCGCGAGGCACTCGGGAACGCATCGACCGGGGTGCGGACCAGGGCCGGCTTTCCGGCCAGCGCCGCCGCCGCGATCCCGGCCGCGGCGGAAACCTCGTCGAAGCCGCCATGCTGCATGTCCAGCACGACGGCGTCGAAGCCCGCGCCGAGCAGGGTCTCGACCACGACCGGGGCCGGTGTCACGACCCAGGCCGAGACGATCGTCTCTCCGGCGCGGAGGCGGTGCGAGAGGGTGGCGACGGGCAGTTCAGGCATGGCGGCGGGCTTTTCCGAGGGCCTCCGGAGGAGGGGGCAACCGAGGGCGACGGTACAAGGGCCGCGACGAGGTCGCAACGTCAACCGTCGGGCTTGGTGGGCGGCCGGGCTTGCCGATGCCATTCGACCGAACCGAGAGGCGCGAACCACACCCCCTGCCGCGGCACTTCCAGCGTCATGCCTTTGCCCATATGGTGGAGCGGTCGAGGCCATGTTCGGCCGTTCCGTCCGCCGCCCGTCCCGGTGCAGCGCGGCCCATCCCGAGGTTTCCATGGCGAAGACGTTGATGCTCGGTTGCTTGGCTGCGGCGATGCCGCTTCTGTCGGCCCAGGCCGCACCGGCCACGCCGGAGGAGGCGGCACGGCTGACGGCCTTGTTCGAGCGCTATGTCGGCCATCCGGCCGCCGGCGATCCCGGCAGCGTGACGGTGGCGCCGAAGGGTGAGTCCTATGTCGTGACCTTCGATCTCAAGCGGGCGCTCGGGGGTCTCGAAAGCTTCGGCTTTTCGATGGACCCCAACACGTCGACCACGACGCTGACCCCGCTCGACGATGGGACCTGGAAGGTGACGAGCGACAGTTCCCCGCCCATGGTGATGCATGCCGGCCAGCAGACCCTGACGTTCAAATCCGCCACCTCGACCTTCGACGGCATCTACGACCCCAAGCTTCTCGCCTTCCGGCAATCCAGGGGGGTCTACACGGGTTACGACTATGCGCAGACGGCGCCCAACCTGGTTCAGGATCGGCGCATCGACAAGCTCGATCTCGACGTCAGGGGCACCCCGGCCGAGGGCGGCACGGTTTCGGTGTCGGGCCATTACCTCGAGACCGGCACCGCGGCCGACCTCTTGATCAAGGCGCCGGCGCCGGCCGCCGAGGAGCCCGGGATCGGAAATCCGGCGGTGCCGCCTCCGGTACGGCCCGGGACCCCGATCAGCTACGCATCGCCGTCGAGCACCATCGATCTCGGGGCCGACCGCCTGCACGTCAAGGAGATCCTCGATGTCTGGGCCTTCCTGGTGGCGCATCCGAACCGCGACAGCCTCGTGGCCGCCATGGACGACTTCAAGGCCCTGGTGCGGGCCGGTCTACCCTTCGCCGAGAACGCGAAGGAGAGCGCGGCGATCGACAGCTTCGCCGTGACGACGCCGATCGGCCCTTTTTCCGTCCGCAAGCTCGCGAGCGGCGTGGACCTGCAGGGTCTCGCCACCACGGGACGGATGTCGAGCATGCTGTCCTACGACGGCCTGACGATTCCAGGCGGCCAGTTGCCGCCCTGGTCGATGGATTTCGTCCCCACGACCCTGTCGCTCGCGGTCGGCATCGATGGTTTCCATGCCGAGGAGGCCGCGACCGAAGCCGTGAACGACTTCGACCCCAAGGCCGACAAGGGCCTCACGTCGGAGCAGACGGCGAAGATCCGTCATCTGTTCTGGCCCGACGCCGGCGGCACCCTGACCCTGGCACCGAGCCGCCTGACCTCGAAACTGCTGGACCTCAAGCTCGAGGGCCGGGCGACGCTCGGCCCGACGCCGAACGGTCAGGTGACCATCACGGGCACGGGCCTCGACAAGGCCATCGCGGCGCTGCAGGCGGCGTCCGGCGCGGACCCCGGCGCGAGCCAGTTGCTGGGTCCCCTGGTGCTGGCCAAGAACTTGGGCAGGCCTCAGCCGGACGGCAGTCTCGTCTGGGTGATCGCGGCCGCTGGCAACACCCCCGTGACGGTGAACGGCGCGCCGCTGCAGTGATCCGGGTCCGACCGACGAGGTGCCGCCCGCCGCGGGGGCGTTGCCGCAGGAGATACGATACAGCGAAGCACCGAGGTCATCACCTGGTCGGACGGGGCCGTCTCCACGGGCAGGGCGGTCCGTAGGCCGCGTCCGGGCTTCCGATCGGAGAGGCGGCGGTTCGAGGGTCGCCACCCAGGTGGCGGTCAGGCGATGCCCTGCCGGGTCCAGATCTTGCCGGAGGGCGGAAAGGCCGGCGCCGCTCGCGGCCGGACGTCTTCATCCTCCATGCCGCACCTCGCGCCCCGGCTGACGGAACGGCGCCCAGCTTCCTTTGCGCTCGCGTCGCTGTTCGCGATCCCTCCGGCTGTCCCGCTGTCAGCGATCACTATGCGCCTCCAGGAACGGAGGTGCCCATGCACGAGCCTCGACGTCATCTTTCAACGGCCGATCATCGCTGAAAGGGTTGTGCCAATCCTTAAAGCTGCATTACCATCGACTTGCAACCGTTAACCTGACGCGCATCGCGCATGATAGCCGGCTCGGCGTTCACGACCCGCTCTTGGCACTGGAGGAGCGCCATGCCGCAGGCTCAACGATACTGCTGGATGATTCTCAACCGTCGAGGTGGTATTATGATCATCTATATTATCGTATCCGTCTCCGCTCTGGTGGCAATCGGCATCCCGCTCGTATTCGTTAGCATACGGAACTCGACGAAACGTCACCGACAGGGCATAGTCGAAGATCTAGCGTCCGTGTTCGGCAAAGCGGGACGACAAGAAAGTGTCATTCCCTCTTTCGAGTTCGTAAAATATAAATACTACATGGGTGGAGACAACGACATATCCAACGCACGCGATTTCCTGCTGACTCACTGGATCTTAAGTTCCATACCACTCGCTCTTTATATGTTCTTACTGAATTTCCTGTGCATCGCGATCGTGGTGCGGGTGGGGTTTAAGACAGAGGTGCCGATCGGGGTGACGTGGCTGTCCGAAGATCCTTTCCCTTTATTTGCCTGGGTAGTCTTGGCCTCCTATACGGGGGCGTTGCTATTCACCCTGCGCGCGTTCAACCAAGCGATCAACAACTTTGATCTGAGCCCACTGTCCTTCGTGGGCGCGACCGTGAACCTGCTGGTCGGCCTGGCGAGCGCCCTGCTGCTCGTCTTCGGCGTCATGAGACTGGCCGACAACGTCCTTTGGACGCTTTCGAAACCGTCGTTCTTTCCGGTCGTGCTCATAGGTGCGTTTGCGGCCGGCTACTTTCCCGATCTAGCGGTCCGCAACATCACCCGGATCTCGCAGCTCAAGTTCTATAAACGTGAGGACGATCGAGTCTACAAGAGTTTCCAAGCGACTCCGATCGAGATCATCGACGGCATCGATTTGGAAATCCGCGCTCGCTTGGCCGATTATCACATCAGCACCGTGCAAAACCTCGCCGCGGCCAACCCGTTGATGCTGTTCGTGGAAACCCCTTACGGAGTCTACCAGATCATGGACTGGGTCGCGCAAGCGCAGCTTTGCTGCTCGGTCGGCCCGAGTGCACTGCTGCGCCTTTGGCGGATTGGGATCCGGACGATCTTTGACCTGGAACGCGTGGCGCTCGACCCGGCATGTCATGCGCCGGAACTGACCATCGAGATCGGAAGCATCATCGGGCAGACACAGAGGTTCGATCAAGCCGGCAAATTGATCTATCCGAGCGAGGAGGCGATTGATGCCGATATTCGGTTTCGGCTGGAAAGCCCGCATGTGCATCGCCTGCGCCAGATCTTCAATCAGGTGGGCGAAAGCCTTGGCTCGGAAGCGAGGCGTCTGCCGCCGGTCCAGAGCTGTCCGCCAGTCACGGGCTATGTTTGCCCTTTCGCTCGGCCTGACCCCACGCAACAGAAAACTGCAGCCTGAACTGTCCGCCGCGCCCAAGGCGGAAGGTGAGCCTCGTTCGACGTGCCGCTACTGTTCCAGCACGAGCCGGCCGTGGTCGACCTTCACGGCGGACAGGCGCGACAGGAAGCTCATGCCGAGCAGGCTGCCGCTCATCTGGCCGCGCCCCGCCACCATGGCGGGGACGTCGCGCACTGTGATGGTGCCGAGCCGCACGGTGCCGAGCCGCACCTTCGCCACGAAGGCGGGGCCGTTCGCTGTATTGACCGGGTATCGGTAATCGGATGGCAGGGGACGGATGCCGACACGGTCGGCATCCTCGAAGCTGAGCGACAGATAGGTGGCGCCGGTGTCCACCATGGCGGCCAAACGCTGGCCATCGATCTCCACCGTGGTCTGGAACTGTCCTCCGCGATCGGGGCCGATGGTCTCGGTCGGGCCGAGGCTCGCGGGTTCGGCCGGCATGGGACGGGCCGGGGGCGCGGCCGAGACCGGCTTCGCGAGCACGACCGGGGTCGCCGATGCGGAGCCGCCCGCGAGCCCGCGGGCCGCCGACAGGATCCCGCCGCGCTGCTGCATAGGCAGGCGCGACAGCTGACTGCCCGCCACCAAGGCCACCACGGCACAGCCGACCGCGAGCTTGACCACCCTCATGCCGATCCTCCGCGGCGCGATCCGAGACCCCAGCCAGCATGGAGCCGCAAAGCCGGGAACTCCGTTAACCCGGGGCACGGCGGCCGGGGCACATCGGATCGCGGTTGACGTGCGATGACCCGGACCGGTCAAATGCTATCGAAGGCCGCCGCCGCTCGCGGGCGACTACCGGGCCCTGCTTCCGTCCCCGTCCCGGTCAGGCTCGGCGAACCCGCGAAGGGCGTCCGTGAGGGCGCGGGCCCGCTTGCCCACATCGTCGGACGACATGCCCGGCTTGAACAGCGACGAGCCGATGCCGAAGCCCTGCACGACGCTGCCGCGCCACTCTGCGATCGTGTCGGCCGAGACGCCGCCGACCACCAAAAGCCGCGTCTTGCGGGGCAGCACGGCCGCCATGGCCCTGGCGACCGCCGGGGTGACGAGTTCGCCAGGAAACAGCTTCACGGCGTGGGCGCCACACTTCAGTGCCGCGAAAGCCTCGGAGGGCGTGAGGCAGCCCGGCAGCGACACCATCCCGCGCTCGCGGGTCCGCCGGATGACCGGTGCGTCGCAGTTGGGCGACACGATGATCTGCCCCCCGGCCTTGGCCACCGTGTCGACGCTCTCGGGATCCAGCACCGTGCCGGCTCCGATGCTGGCGCGGTCGCCCAAGGCCCGCACGAGACGTCCGATGCTGTCGAGCGGTTCTGGCGAGTTCAGCGGCACTTCGAGGATGGTGATGCCGGCTTCGACCAGCGCCTCGCCGACCGCCACGGCCTCGCGCGGCTCGATCCCGCGCAGGATCGCCACGATCGGCATGGCGCCGAAGCAGGCGTCGAAATGAGCTTCGCAGGGTGTCTCGGTCGTCATGGCAGGGTCCTGGCGTTCATCAGCATCGTCAGCCCCGCCAGGGTGACGGAGGCCACGTCATGGATCGCGACCGCGAGGCCCCGCTCGGCGAAGGCCGCCCGGTAGATGCCGAGCTGCGGCTCACCGGCCACGAGATGGACCGTGCCGGACTGGCCGAACAGGTCGAGTGCGCCGGCGATCTCGGCCTCGACCAGCAGCCGCGACAGATAGGGCCGCACGCCCTGCGGAGACAGGTCGCCGCCCAGCACACGGGCTCGGGCCTGGAAGAGTTGGCGCGTCAGCCCGCCGGGAGAGCGTGCGGCCGCGGCCGCCATCGCGGTGCCAGCCGCGACGTCGTCGGGCGCCTCGGCCAGCCGGCCCATGAAGGAGGCCGAGACGGCCGCGAAGAGTTCGCCCGTCACGAAGGTGGCGAAGCGCGCGATCCGGCCGTCCCGCATCTCGATCCATTTGCCGTGCGTCCCGGGCAGGGCCAGCAAGCCGTCCCGCACCCCCGTCCCGAGCGCCTGGGTCTCCTCGCCGCGCATCACGTCATAGGCGCCGTCGGCCCAGCGGCAGTCGACGCCCGGCACGACGCGGATGTCGCGCCCGGGCTCGGAAACCGGCGCCATGCGGGCCGCGATCTCGGGCGCGCCGGCCGGGCAGGGCGCGTAGGGCGTCTCGCGCCAGCCGTTGCGGCTGCCCACCATGCCGGCCATGATGACCGGCAAGACGTGGGATCCCGCGGCCGCGAACCACGGCCCACAGGCCGCCTCGAGCGCCGCCGGGAAGCCGCCCGGCGGCACGCCCTGCACGCCGGTGTCGGACTGCCGGCGATCCAGCACCGCGCCATCGCGGGCGACGAGGCTCGCGTGCAGGCGGGTGGTGCCCCAGTCGACCGCGACATAGGCGGGGGCGCCGTCAAGCACGGCCTTTCTCCCGTCCGGGCGGTTCGTCCCGAGGGTGGAATAGAGCCGCGACGCTTCGGTCCCGGGTCATACCCAGCCGCCGTCGACAACGTAATGCTGGTTGGTGCAGGCGCTCGCCTCGTCGGAGGCGAAGAACAGGGTGGCGCGCGCCACTTCGTCGGGCTGCAACTGGCGCTTCAGGCATTGCCGCTGCATCAGTTCCGCCTCGCCCTCGGGCGTGAGCCACAGGGACTTCTGGCGCTCGGTCATGATCCAGCCGGGCGCGACGGCGTTGACGCGGATGTTGAACGGCCCGTAGTCGCGGGCGAGCGAGCGCGTGAGACCGATCACGGCCGATTTCGCGGCCGTATAGATCGGCATGCCGCCCTGGCCCACCATCCAGCTCACCGAGCCGAAATTGACGATGGAACCGCCGCCGGCCGCCTGCATGTCGGGCAGCACCGCCTGGGCGGCGAAGAACTGGTGGCGAAGGTTCACGGCAATGCGGTCGTCGAAATAGTCCGGCGTCACCTCGGAGGTCGCGTGGCGCTCGTCATGGGCGGCGTTGTTGATGAGGATCGTGACCGGCCCGAAATGCTCGCGCACCTCGGCGATGCCGCGCCGCAGTGCCTCGATGTCGCGGAGGTCGGTCGCGACGAAACGGACCTCGTGCCCGGCCCCGGTCAGCTCCCGCGCGAGGCCTTCCGACGGCGCGACGGCGATGTCGAGGAAGCCCACGCGCCCGCCCTGCTCGGCGAAGCGCCGGGTGATGGCGGCTCCGATGCCGCTGCCCCCGCCCGTCACCAGCACGGTGCGGCCCTTGAGGCTCGGATAGGTGGCGATCTCGGCCGCCATGGCGGTTCCCTCCGGGAGAGTTCTCGTCGGACGGTGTCCGTCTTACCGGCTCCTCCATGCCGGGGCAATCGGTCGGGCATCGTCTCGTAGGCGGACGGACGGCGCAATGCCCCCGCGTCGCGGCCCGGCGAAGCCCCGTGTCCCGTGGTTCAGCGCGCCGCGTCTGTCGCCGCCGCGGAACCGGTCCGGAGTGCACCGAAGAGCCGGCCCCGCTCGGCCGCCAGCACCACGATGAGCGCCAGCGCCCCATAGACCGTGAAGCCGACGAACAGCGGCACCGTCGTGCCATCGAAATGCTGTCCCACCAGGAAGCCGAGGAGTGCGCCCCCGAAGGTCGTGACGAAGCCCTGCACCGAGGAGGCCGTACCCGCGACATGGCCGAGAGGCTCCATGGCGAGCGAGCCGAAATTCGAGGCCACGAGACCGAAACAGAACATCACGCCCGCCTGTAGCACCGCGAAGCTCGCCAGTGTTTCATGGCCCGACAGCGCCACCACGGCGTGGGCCGCCGCAATGGCGATGAAGCCGATCAGCGCGGCATGGGACACGCGGCGCGTGCCGAGCCGCCCGACGATGCTGGCGTTGAGGAAGGACGAGAGCGCCATGAAACCGGCGATGAAGGCGAAGACCGAGGTGAACAGGCGGGGCGCCGCCAGCGTATCGCGGAAGATCTGCTCGGCCGAGTTGATGAAGCCGAACAGTGCGCCCAGCACCAGGGTCATGGCCAGCATGTAGCCGACCGCGATGCGGTTCGTGAGCGTCAGCCGGAAAGCCTGGAACACCCGCGCGGGCGCGAAGGGAAGCCGGTCCGACGGGTGCAGGGTTTCGGGCAGCCGCACGGCCGTCCAGATCAGCACGGCCGACCCGAAGATCGCCAGTGCGGCAAAGATCCAGCGCCAGGGCCCGAACAGCATGATGATCTGGCCGATCGACGGCGCCAGGATCGGCACCGCCAGGAACACGAT
The DNA here is from genome assembly GCA_964249275.1 of uncultured Lichenihabitans sp. GTDB lineage: Bacteria > Pseudomonadota > Alphaproteobacteria > Rhizobiales > Beijerinckiaceae > Lichenihabitans. Next base: position 1,193 of record CAXUCF010000097.1, on the reverse strand, counting down.
GAAGGCCAGCGACATCACGCGCGCCATGGCCGGGCCGCTGTAGCAGTCGCGCACCACCGACACGGCCAGCACCCGCGTCGCGGCCGCCCCGACCCCCATCAGCACGCGGGCCATGAGCAGCAGCGGCAGGGTCGTCGAGAAGGCGGCGGCGGTGCTGAACACCACATAGGCCGCGACGCCGAACAGCAGCACGGGCTTGCGGCCGAAGCGGTCGGCGATCGGGCCGTAGACGATCTGCGCGGCCCCGAAGCCGAGAAGATAGGCCGTGACGATCCACTGCCGCTGGTTCTCGTCCGACACGCCCATGGCGCGGCCGATCACGGGCAGGGCCGGCAGCATGGAATCGATCGCCAGCGCGTTCACCGCCATCAAGGCGGCGATCAGGGCCACGAATTGCTTGAACCCCATGCCGGGCTTGGCAGGGGAATAAGGGGCGGCGACGGCCGTCATGCTGAGGCTTTCCAAAGGGTCACGGACGCTGCAGCCGGCAAAGGGCAGCCACGGTCCTTATGCTTCTTGACCGGATCTCGCCCGTCGGACGACGCCGATACCGGAATTCGACGATGAGAACGCCCTCATCCGACATTTGTCGCGAACACCGCCCGCCTCCGCAGCGCGTCGGCAACCTGCCGACGCCGAGGCTGCCGAGCAGCATCGATTTCGCTTCGTAAAAGCTCGACCGGCCGAGATCCGCATTGCCAGGCTGTGTAGAGCCCCTGCGGGGCCTTTTCGGGGCGTCCTACCCTCGTTCCATGCAATGCTGCCTTGCCGCCATGACAGGGCGGGGGAGCGCTGCCGCCGAAACCGGCCGGTTCCCGGGGGATGGTTTGTACGATTAGCCTAGCGACGCGGGGACTTCGGCTGTAGCGGTGCCGCCATCGGTGCCATGGGCGGAGCCATCGCGGCCACGGGGGGATGGATGGATTCGACACTGGCCGCAGCGGCCCCCGCCAGCTCGCGCCGGGCCGAGCAGATCGGCACCGCCGTCCTTCTGCTCGCGGCCCTGGTGATCCCGGCCTCATCCTTGCCGGGCCCCGTCGCCACCGTGCTGACGGCCGGCTTCGGGGCAGGAAGCCTGCTCCTGGCACGACGGCTCGCCGGCCTGCCGGAGCGCTGGATCGCGGTCGCGTCCGATATCGTCGTCTTGGGCCTGCTGGCGTCGGCCAGGGACCCGAGGTTCGCAGTGTGGCAAC
>CAXUCF010000096.1:0-15979 GCA_964249275.1 uncultured Lichenihabitans sp. | reverse complement strand
CGCCCAACGCATGAGACGCTTCGATGTCACTTACGGCAGTGCCGGGCCGCAAGGCGGATCCGGCGGATAATCCCCGTCCCGTCCGCATTCTGTTAGTCGATGATGATCCCGGGATACAGCGCATCATCTCGGAGTACCTGCATAAAAACAGCATCGACGTGACTGTCGCGGCAAGTCGCAAGGACATGATGCGACTGGTTGCCGGCACGACGTTCAATCTCATCATCCTAGACCTTCGCCTCGGCCAGGACGACGGGCTCGACCTCTTGCGCGAGCTGCGCGCCCGGGGCGAGATCCCCGTCATCATCATCACCGGCCATCGCCGCGACGAGGTCGACCGCGTGATCGGGCTCGAACTCGGAGCCGACGATTACCTCACAAAGCCGTTCAGTCTCCGCGAACTCTTGGCCCGCATCCGCGTCGTGCTGCGGCGCGTCGATGCATCGCCGCCCGAGGTTCCGCGCGACCCTGCCAACGGCCGAAGCCGGTTCGCTGGCTGGACGCTGGAGCGCCGGGCACGCCGGCTGCTCGATCCGGCGGGCAAAACTGTGAGCCTCACCAAAGGAGAATATGCGTTGCTGGTCGCCTTTCTAGACGCCCCGCAACGACCGCTCACCCGAGAGTTCCTGCTGCAGGCAACCCGGGTTCACGAAGATATCTTCGATCGCAGCATCGACGTCCAGATCCTACGGCTGCGCCGCAAGCTTGAAGCCGATCCGAGCGCGCCTGGAATGATCCAGACCGAGCGAGGCGTGGGGTACATCTTCGCCGTCCCGGTGGAAACGACGCACTGAGGGCCGGATCGGGCCGTCCGGAGTAAGGGCTCCCACGGGGATAATCGCTTCGCTCTACCCGAATCCTGCCCTCCAGAAGTTCCCAGGCCCGTTCCATGAGGAAGCGCCATCCCGGCTTCGTCATCCTGATGCCGCTGCGATCGGCGGTAAAGATCGAAGTCGACATCAAGCTCCAGTGTTGGCATTCGGTGAGCCGAATGCCTGCGACAGTGAACCCGGCGCGTATCATATCCCTGCGCCACGGACGAGTGTTGTTCTGTTACATCTGAAACATTCCGAAGAGTTACATCTGCAGCCAAAGTGCGTGGTTCTGTAATCAAGATGTAGCGACGGGAGCCGAACCTGTAAGGGTCAAAGCAGGAGGCTTCATGACCACGACGCTCTCGTCATCCAGATTGGTTGGGCATCTCGCACAAGGAGGGGCGGTCCGGGAAGCAGCATCGCAACCGACCCTCGTCGAGTTCCGTCTCATCACCCGCGATGCCCGGCAGTTCGACACTCGCCGACCTCGTTTCGGTGTCCGCGCCACAGCGCTCTGCAGCGAGTTCATGAACGCGGTCATTCTCGCGGCCCTGTCTTGGCTCGCCAGCCTCATCATCACGGGCCTGATCGATTGGGCGTTCTGCCTTCACGCCGGCGATCCAAGCCTGCTCGCAGCCTTGCAGGCGCCAAGCACGAAGCCCGCGAATGGCCAAACCATGCAGGCCGTCGTGCCCGGGGCATGTCGATGAGACCTATCCTGTCGCGGCCGGGCTGCGCTCCGGCGGAGCTACGGTTTCGATCGCCTCTCGCCAGTTTCGGTACCTCCGGCGGTGCCGTAACGCTGGACACGAGAGCCAAGGCCATTCTGCAAACGGAGCCCACAGGCTTCGCATTTGGCCGCTTCGTGCTGCGCCGACGCCGGCGCCTGCTGCTGGCGGACGGCGAGCCGGTCGAACTCGGTAGCCGCGCCTTCGAAGTCCTGCTGGCGCTCATCGAGGCCGACGGAGCGCTCCTGACAAAGGATGCGCTTTTAGATCGCGTATGGCCCGGCATCGCCGTCGAGGAAAACAATCTACAGGTCCAGGTTTCCGCGCTGCGTCGAGTGCTGGGCCAGGACCGCGACTGGATCGCCACCGTTCCCGGCCGTGGCTACAGCTTCATCGGCCCGGTCGCCGCATTCACCGACGAGAGGGCTACCTTGCCACCCTTATCCATTATCGTCATGCCCTTCGCGGCCTGCGGCGACGACCCGGCACGGGACTGGCTCGCTGACTGCCTTACTGATAACTTGATCGCCGACCTTGCCCGAGCCCTGGCTGGTAGCACTGTCATCCCGCAAACCGCCGTCCGCAGGTACAAGGGCCACGGGGCGAATGTGCGCGAGATCGGCGGAGAGCAGGGCATGTGCTACGTCATCGAGAGTAGCGTGCTGCTCGGAGGCAACCGGGTGCGGGTCAACGCGCAACTCATTGAAACAGGAACCGGCGCGCACCTGTGGGCTGACCGTTTCGACGAGCCTCGGCAAGATGTGCTGCATATGCTGGACGAGATTGTCGGCCGGCTTTCACGCGCAATCAGGCTCCACATGAACGACGCCGAGGCGCGGAGGGTAGAGCGCGGGGGAAACGATCATGGGAGCGCGCCGGAGTCAATCCGAGCCTGACATCAGTGCGCGCTCTTTGGGCGAGTCCTGCCCCTGTTCGACGGTCCGATCACCGAGACCCGTGACGTGTTCATGGAGACCCGTTGGGTGGCGCGCCTCTTGCGCGACGTGGTGGGACTCCTTGTCATGCAGGTCGCCAAACGGCCGACGGCCGCCTGCTACGTCTTCGCGCATGAGTTCCGCGGCGCGGCCGTCCACGGGCCATCGGGCCACTGCCTTCGGCAGCAGCACGTGCTGCTGGAGATCGTCACCCAGTACGATGGCTCGGTCAGCGATGGTTCAGCGGAACGGGCCTGGGCGATCGAGACCTCGCACCTGCTCGCACGACTGGCCTTGCCCGGTGCTATGCGAACCTGCTTGGAAGCGATGATCCGAGAAGCGGCCAGTCCTTCGGCCCGAATGCCGGCGTCTTGCCAGAGCGAAGCGCCTCTATGATCCGACCAAACTCTTCGCGTCCGCGATTCCCCTGCCCGTCTTGGGCGAGATGCCTTGACGCCCGCGTCTTGGACAAGGGCAGCTTCGCCCCGGCTGCCGAGGGCACCGGCCTGACGTCGACCATGATCGGCAACCACGTGCGGTTTCTTGAGCACCGGATCGGGGCTCTGCTGCTGACCGCACCACCCGGCGCCAGAGCCTGACCGAGCAGGGCCGGACCTATTACGAGCGCTGCCGCCAGATCCTCTCCGACGTCGAGGCAGCGGAGGCCCAGGCGACGGAGCTGCATGCGGCCCCGCGCGGTCTTCTCCGCATCACAGCGCCCGTGGCGCTTGGGGCCGGGCTGCTGCCCTCGCCTGCTCGCGGACGATCTCAGCCTGCGGCCGGAGGTGGATGTGGATTTCGCGCTTAATGACCGCTTCGTCGCCCCCGATGCTGGCTCGCCAATGTCTGCAAGATGGCAACCTGCCAGCGTTAGACGCGCCATTTCATCCTAAAGCGAAATCCACCGCTGCCTGCACATGTAGCTCGGTGGTGTCGAATACCGGAAAGCCCGGTAGATCTTCCTGCGCTATCAGCAGGAAGATCTCGGTGCAGCCGAGAATCACCCCTTCCGCGCCGCGCTCGCGTAGTTCACCCACAATGCGCAGATACTCGCGTTTCGAGTCCACCCGCAGCTCGCCACGCACCAGCTCATTGAAAATGATCCGGTCGACGATCTCCATGTCGGCCTGCGCCGGGGCGACGACCTCCACCCCGAATCCTTCTTGATATCGGCTGCGCAACTCCGGGGATTGCATCACGGGCATCGTGCCGAGCAGGCCCACGCGGCTGATCCCGGCCTTGCGGATCGCGTTGCCGGTTGGGTCGGCGATGTGGATGAATGGCGTCTTCCGTTCCGCCATGATCGGCTCCACGACGCGGTGCATGGTGTTTGATACGCAGATCACGAGATCGGCGCCGGCGCGTTCGAGCCGATCAGCCTTGTTGGTCAGATAGGCGTGCGCCTCGTCCCAGCGGTCGTTGCGAACAAAATACTCGATGTTGCCAAAATTGGCTGAGACGATAACGATCTCACCGTTATCCCATCCACCAAGCCGATCATTGAGCTTCTTATTGAGCAAGCGGTAGTACTCGCCGGTAGCCTGGTTGCTCATGCCGCCGAGGACGCCGATCGTCTTTTGCGGCAGCGGGCGGGGCTTTTCACATTGCATGAATAGGGCCTTCGAAGTTTGTTTGCATCCCTGGGAAAGCAGGACCGGGACGGCCGAGCACATCGACGAGGGCGTGGATCTTGGTCGTCTGGCCACCACGCGATGGGGCGATGGCCGGCGCGCGAGCCCCCCTTTGCCGCCCTGCGCCGAGCGGTGCGCCTTGACGTAGGTCGCGTCAATCGCCGCGGCCTCGCCTGACCGTCCGGCTTTCGCCGGGGAGGTCAGCATCGCCCGCCAGGAGCCACGCCGGGACCAGCGGTGGTGCGGGGGCCGTAGTCAGAGGGACGCTCGCGCCAGCGGCAGCCGGAGGTCAGGATGTGCAGGATGCCGGAAATGACGCGCCGGTCGTCCTTGCGCTCGGGTCCAGGCTGGTTCCGCGACATGAACCGTTCGATCACTGCCCGCTGCGCCTCCGAGAGCCGGAACACATTCGCCATCATCGCCTCCGGACCGCCAAGCACCGCACCGGATCACGAAACCGCAGCCCCGACAAGGCTTTGGTTCGGTTCAGACCCTAGGCCGGACGCGCCGACCGCGGCAGGCGAGGAGGATTGAACCCGGACGCGAGGACAGGACGTCGTCTCACGCCGCCGCCGCCGACCTCGGCACTTCGATATCGTTGCCTTGATGATCTCCAGATCTCGTCGACGACGTCCTCATGCAGGCGCACGCCCTGCTTGTTGCCGCAACACTGACGGCGTGGTCATGCAAGGTCAGTGTGGCGCTTCGGAATCGCCGTCTGATGACGGAGGAAGGTGCCCGTCAAGGCCGCGACAAGGACTTCACCAACCGTCCTTGCCGTTCAGCAAGTCTGTTTCGCGGGTGGCTTTCAGCCCCCGAGCACCAGGCGCAGCGAACGGGCCAGCTCGTCGCGGCGGTAGGGCTTGTTCAGCACCGGCACTTCGCCGCGGCCAAGGATCTGGCCTTCGTCGAGATCCGCCACGTAGCCCGAGGTGAGCAGAACCTTGATGTCCGGCCGCAGACGCCGTGCCGCGATGGCGAGCTGAGGTCCATTCATGCCGCCCGGCATCATGATGTCGGAGAACATGACGTCGATGCGTTCCACACCCTTCAACTGGTCGAGGGCTTCGGCGGCGTTCCGCGCCACCATCACGGTGTAGCGAAGCTCCTCCAGGCTCTCGACCGCCATGCCGAGCACCTGCTCGTCGTCTTCGACGAGCAGCACCGTCTCGCCGTCGAGGGCCCGGCGTAGCGGAAGCGCCCCCGGCGACGTCGTTCCGGTCTCGTCCGTCGCGGGCTCGGAGGAACACGGAAACAACAGCCGGACCGTGGTTCCCGAGCCGACCACGGACTCGATGGCCGCGAACCCGTTGGCGCTCCGCATGAAACCGTAGACCTGGCTGAGCCCGAGGCCAGTCCCCCTGCCGACGTCCTTGGTGGTGAAGAACGGCTCGAAAACCCGCTGCAGCACGTCGGACGGGATGCCGCCGCCATTGTCCTTGACCGAGATCTCGACGTAAGGACCCGGCGGGACATTCCTTTCGGCGACAGCGGCCGTGTCGAGACGGACGTTGCGGCTCCGCACCTCGATGAGGCTCCCGCCCGGACCCGTGTCCATCGCGTCACGCGCGTTCACGACGAGATTGAGCACCGCTGCCTCGAATTGCGCCGGGTCGATCCGGATCGGATTCAGGCCTGGATCGAGGTCGAAGCGAAGCTCGACGGCCCCGCCGGCCGCGCGGTCGGCCAGCGGCTTGAAGTCGAGCAGGAGTCTGTTGGGATTGAGGGTCTGCGGCCTCAGCATCTGCCGGCGCGAGAAAGCCAGGAGTTGTTGGGTCAGCTGCTCGCCGCGTCGTGCCGCGGTCATCGCTGCCTCGGCGAGGCGCTGGACCCGCCCGGCCGGCTCGGGGCGGCGCATGATCATATCGAGGCCACCGACGATGACGGTCAGCAGGTTGTTGAAGTCGTGTGCGACGCCGCCGGTGAGCTGCCCGATCGCCTCCATCTTCTGCGCCTGACGCAAGGAGTCTTCCGTGATGCGCTGGTCGGTGCGGTCCAGAACGATGCCGGCCATGCGGACCGGCCGGCCATGCGGGTCGTACTCGACCCGGCCTTTGACCGCGATCCAACGGACGGCTGCATCGGGGCGGCGGATCCTGCATTCGACGTCGAGGGTGCCGTTGGTCAGGGCGGAAGCGAAGGCCTGCCGCACAGAGGGGCGGTCTTCGTCGAGAATATGGTCGAGGAAGCGCTGCTGGCCCCAGGACGGAAGTGGACCGTCATACCCGAAGATGCGGTCGTGCCGTGGCGAGCGGCGCGAGGTGTCGTGCACGAGATCGAGGTCCCACGATCCCATCTCGGCGGATTCCAGCGCGAAGGAGAGCGTCTCGCGCGCGGCCTCGACCTCGCGGGTCCGTTCCTCGACCCGGCGCTCGAGCGTCTCGTTGGCGAGCCGAAGCCGTTCCTGCGCCTGCTCGCGTTCGAGGAGATGACCTCGTGCCTGATACTGCCGCCCGCGCGCCCTGAGGGCGGCCGTAACGGCGCTGGTCAGCGTCTCGGCGTGGATCGGACGTTCCAGCAGTACCACGTTGCCGAGCCGCTCAACCAGGGCGGCAGCACTCCCGGGACGTTTGCCGACGCGCTTGGTCACCAGCACGATGAACGGGAAATCCGACCACGGTGGCTGTCGCTCGAGCCACTCGAACAAACCATCGATGTTCTCGCCGGAGATGGCCTCCTCGGTGACGATGGCAGCACCGGCCCCTTGGCGGAGGGCGTCCAGAAGGGCGAGTGGGGCGGCTGCAGTCGTCGTCGATGTGCCGCCGCGGGCCAGCACCTGCTCGATGACCGCGGCATCGCGACCACGCGGCGCCAGAACGAGGACGCGGCTCTCGTTCATCTCCGGATCCGTCATATTCCGTCGCCAGGGCCGGCCGACGGTCCTCCCAGCAGGGCGGTCGTGCCGCGGTACGAGGTGAGACCGGTCAGCACGCCCTGGAAGTCGCGCAGGGCTTCCCCGACCTGCAGCCCTGCGCCGGTGAGTCGGAACTCGCGTATCGTGCGCTCATGAGCGTTGACGCGGCTCTTCACGACCGACATGGCCGACCTGACCTCGCCTTGCGCCTCGAAGAAGCGGAACAGGAGGATGCCGTCGCTGAGGTAACTGAGGTCGATGTCGGATCGCACATCGCCGACGATGCCGTGCTGGCCCAGCACCAGCAGAGTCGTGACGCCTTGTCGGTTCAGGTAGGTGATGAGCTCGTGCACCTGCAGGATCAGAAACTGTTCATCCGGCATCGCGTGCAGATAGGCGTTCAGACTGTCGAGCACGATGAAACGCGAAGCCCGCTCCTCGACCGCCGCTCGGACCTTCCAGGCGAACTCGCCCGGTGCGAGTTCGGCCGGGTCGATTTGGGTGATGGTCAGCCGCCCGGCCTCGAGATGGGGGCGTAGATCCATGCCGAGTGCCATCGAGCGGGCCAGCAGCGTCGCTAATCCTTCGTCGAACAGGAAGTAGGTCGCGTGCTCGCCCCGTTCCAACGCGGCCAGCATGCAGCGGACCGATGTCGTGGTCTTGCCCACGCCGGACGGCCCGATGAAGAGGGCGGTGGTGCCGGGCACCAGCCCTCCTCCGAGCAGAAGGTCGAGTCCGACGGAACCGGTCGATGCCGGGGCCGCGTCGAAGGCCGCATGGTGCTCGGCGGCGACCAGGCGTGGGAAGACCGTGAGGCCGCCGGTGGCGAGGAGGAAATCGTGGTAGCCGCCGCGGAACTTGATTCCGCGCATCTTGAGGATGCGAAGCCTTCGCCGCTCGGCCCCGAACTCGCGCGGCGCCTGCTCCAGCGAGATCACGCCGTGGGCGATGCTATGGAGCTGCTGGTCGCTGGGCTCCGAGGTTCGGTCGTCCAGCATGAGGACCGTGCAGCGGCGTTTGGCGAAGAACTGCTTCAGCGCGAGGATCTGGCGGCGGTAGCGCAGGGGGTTGTGGGCGAGAAGCCGCAACTCCGACAGGCTGTCGAACACCACGCGGGCCGGCTTGAGGTGGTCGACACGGTCGATCACCTCTTTCACGGTCTCGCCGAGTTCGACCTCGGACGGGTGAAGGATGGACTGTTCGCTGTCCGCATCCAGACCGAGTTCGCCGACGAGCTCATAGATTTCGATGGCGTCGAGCGACCATCCATGGGTCGCGGCCGCGGCCCGCAGCTCGTCCGCGGTCTCGGACAGCGTGACGTAGAGCCCCGGCTCGCCACGGGCGGCGCCGTCGCGCAGGAACTGCACCGACAAGGTCGTCTTGCCGGTGCCCGGGGTGCCTTCGAGCAGGTAGAGCCGGTCCGCCGTCAGGCCGCCGCCCAGGATATCGTCCAGTCCGGGGATCCCGGTCGAGACGAGGCGGCGCGGCTCTATCCTGCGGGCGCCCTCATTCCCTTCGTCGATCATCGGGCTTGCGGTCCGGCGGCAGAGTTCACCGATCAGCCGGCGTGGTCAGGGTGCCGCGAAAACCCCGCCGATCGAGGATGTACATCGACCGAAGCCTGGTGTCCAAGTCACTTCGCGTCGCCAACCCCCGGCGTGGCAGGCGGCTTCATCGACGGCGAGATGGCACTCGTCGCCGTCAGGCCGGCGCGCTTCGGGTCGAGGCCAGCCATGACGATCGAGACGCCCGCGACGTAGCGCAAGGTTGCCCGCGGGTCGTCGGCCGGCAGGTGGAGAGGGCGATGGCGTTCAAGGGCAACCTGCCGGCAGGAGGGCGGGTGGGTTGGAGGCGCCGGGTTGCAGCGACGTCATCGCGTCGGCGAGGCGCGCCGCCTGGGCGCGGATGTCCGGTACGGCCGTGATTTCCCAGAAGGTGCCGGCCGTCGCCGGCCCAAGGGCGAAGAGCTGGTCCGACGCGCGGCCGGACGTGTCGATGAGGGCGCAGTCTTCCCCCACATCCAGCCCTAGCCCGAGCGGGTCGGGGCGCCCGAGGCCGCTGTCGAGCAGCGCGCGCAGGAGGGGATTGTCGGTGCGGCGAAGGTCTTGCGAGCGACCACGACATTCGAAGACAGCGGCAGCGTCGAGCTGCTCCGTAGCTCCTCCCCGGCGATGCTCGACCGAAACCGTGACGCCCCCAGACCCGGGTGCGAAGCCCGTCACCCGTCCGGCCAGGACGCGCAACTGGCCGCGCCGTCCCGCCTCGTCGAGTTTCTCGGCCGCGGGCGGCGCTATCCTGTGGCGATGCACGTTCCAGAAGGGCCAGAGGTGGCGGAGGAAGCGGCGGCGCTCGGACTGCGGCAGAGATCGCCACAGCGCCTGGGTGTGGGGTCGGAGCGCATCGACGGCGCTCCTCCAGTCACCGCCGTCACGCTCCGCCGCTTGGGCTCGGTCGCGCAGCCAGGCCGCAAGGGCCGGCAGCGGCGCGCCGAAGGGTACCTCCTCGGCCGCCAGGGACGCCGGCCGGAGCCCGACCCGATGGGGCAGTGGGATGAGGCCATGGCGCGACACGGCCGTGATCGCCCCATGGTGGCCATCGTGGATCAGCCACACAACGCGGTCTACCATGGTGAGGCCCGTGCCCACCACCACCACCGGTGCGTCGGGTGCAACACGGCACGGACCCGCGTCGCCCCATCCGGTGTGGCGCCACGGCTCGGGCGGCAGGGACGGCCCCTCGTTGCCGGTCGCTACGACTGCGTGGTCGGCCCGCAGCGGCGGCAGGCCAAGCCCGGCCCCATCGGAGCATTCAACCGTCACGCCGTCCCGATCGACGCCGAGCCCGACCGCCTCGGCCCGGACCTGCCGCAGGCGATGGGCGGCGAGCAGAGGCGCGACGAGGTCGGCCAGGTAGGCGGCGTAGAGCCGCCGCGGCGCGAAGCTTTCCGGCCCTTGCGACAGCTCGTCCCGAGCGCCGAGCCAGGCGAGGAAGTGGTCGGGATCGCCGGCGATGGCGCTCATGTTGGCGGCCCGCACGTTGAGGAGGTGGTCGGGGTGCCGCGTCGCATAGGCGGCGCCGGCGCCGAGTTCGGCCCCACGCTCCACGATCACCACCTCCGGTTCGTCCCGGCCGCCTCGGAGCAGATGAAGCGCCAGCAGCACGCCGCTGGCGCCCCCGCCCAGGATGGCGATGCGGCTCATCGGGCGGGGCCTCAGGCGGCCGCCACCTTGTGGGAGTCCGATGGAATGCGAAGCTCGCCGGCCGGCACCGTGTTGGCCACCACCTCGCCGAAAGGCCCGCCGTTGCGTGCCGTGCCGCGGTCGATGCCCGTCGTGGCGCGCAGCGGCAACTTGGGAAAGACGAGTTCGGCGAAGCGGTAGCATTCCTCGAGATGTGGGTAGCCCGAGAGAATGAAGCGATCGATGCCGAGGTCCATGTACTCGCGCATCCGGGCCGCGACCTCGTGGGGGTCGCCCACCAAGGCGGTGCCGGCGCCGCCGCGCACGAGGCCAACGCCGGCCCAGAGGTTCGGCGCGATCTCGAGCTGGTCGCGGCGCCCCCCGTGCAGCGCGGCCATGCGGCGCTGGCCGACGGAATCGTAGCGGGAGAAGACCGCCTGGGCCTTGGCCACGGCCGCGTCGTCGACGTAGCGGATCAGGTCTTCGGCGGCCGACCAGGCCTCACGCGACATTTCCCGCACGATGACGTGGAGTCGGATACCGTAGGAGAAGCAGCGCCCGCGCGCGTCGGCGGCGCGCTTGGCTTCGGCGATCTTCTTGGCCACGTCGCCGGGCGGCTCGCCCCAGGTGAGATAGGTGTCGACGTGCTCGCCGGCGACCCGCATGCCCACCTCGGACGAACCCCCGAAATAAAGCGGCGGATGGGGCTTCTGCACGGGTGGGAACAGCAGCCGGCCGTTCTCGATGTGCAGGTGCTCGCCCTCGGCCGACACCGTCTCGAGACTCAGCAGGCGCCGGTAGATGCCGAGGAACTCGTCGGTGACGGCGTAGCGGGCGTCATGGGGCAGGAAGATCCCGTCGCCCCGCGCCTCGACGGGGTCGCCCCCGGTCACGACGTTGATGAGCAGGCGACCGTTCGAAACGCGGTCGAGCGTGGCCGTCATGCGGGCCGCCACCGAGGGCTCCTGCAGGCCCGGCCGAACCGCGACGAGGAAGCGCAGCCGCTCGGTCAACGGCACCAGCGACGAGGCGACGACCCAGGAATCTTCGCAGGACTGGCCGGTGGGGAGCAGTACCCCGAAGTAGCCCAATTCGTCCGCGGCGCGGGCCACCTGGGCGAGGTAGCGATGGGTGACGTGGCGGGCGCCGATTTCGGTGGCGAGATAGCGGCCGTCGCCGTGCGTCGGCAGGAACCACAGGACGTCGGTCTCGGTGGCGGGGGCGGGCAGGTCGAGATCGGGGAAAACGGGCATGCTGTCGTCCTTCAGGTCACCGCTGTCTCGGGATGAACCCGAGATCGGCGATAGGGGATCGAAGGGGCTCGCCCCTTCACGGGATGCCGGGCAGTGCCCGAGTCAGGCGCCGGGCTTCCAGACGACCGCACCGACATCGAGCTTTTTCGGGATGAGATGGAGTGCCAGGAAGGTGTCGGCCACCGCCTGCTGGCCCGCCGTCACCTCGGGCGTCAGCGGCGCCACGCCGTGCGCCTGCCGGGCGAGCGCCGTCGCCACCACGGGGACGGGCAGCTTGATGGCTCCGGCGAGTTCCGCAGCAGCTTCGTCCGGGTGGGCGGCCTCCCAGTCGTCGACCTCGCGCACGGCCTCGGTGACGGCCGCCACGGCTTCGGGATGGCCCTCCGCGAACGCCTTGTCGGCCAGGTAGAACTGGATGTTGCCGGCGAGGCCATCACCGGTCGCGAGCGTGCGGGCGCCGGTCGCGGCCTGTGCCGAGGCGAGATACGGATCCCAGATCGCCCAGGCGTCCACGGCGCCGCGTTCGAAGGCAGCCCGGGCATCGGCCGGTGCCAGGAACACGGGTGTGACATCGCCATAGGCCACTCCGGCCTTTTCCAGCGCTTTCACCAGCAGATAATGGACGTTGGAGCCCTTGTTCAACGCCACGCGCTTGCCCTTGAGGTCGGCGAGCGAGCGAATTGCGCTGTCTTTCGACACCAGGATGGCTTCACCTCGCGGCGCTGGCGGCTCGTTGGCGACGTAGACGAACCCTGCGCGGCCGGCCTGGGCGAAGATGGGTGGCGCGTCACCGGTCTGGCCGAAATCGATCGCGCCGGCGCGCATCGCTTCCAGGATCGGCGGCCCGGAGGGAAATTCGCTCCACTCGACTCCATAGCCGAGCGGCTTCAGCCGCGCATCGAGGCCACCGTGCTGCTTCAGGAGCAGGAGGTTGCCGTATTTCTGGTAGCCGATCCGCACCGTGTGGTCGGCCGCTCCAGCCGAGGACGGGGGAACGAGCAGCAGCGAGGCCAGCAGGGCCGACCGAAGGTGTCGCATGGTCCAGGCACTCCCGGTGGAACCGGGCCGGAGGTGCCGCGGTTCATTCGGCGGAAATTTTGACTAGTCTACCGATTTAGTCAACATTAGCTTGGTCGAAAGTTGGATCGGTCGTCGCAGCCGGGAGTCGAACCATGAGCGGCAACGTCTCGGAGGTGGTGAGGAGCATCGTGCCGGATCGTGTCAATCGGTCGCGCATGATGACGTCGGCGATAATAAGGCTCGGGGCGGCGCGATCCGCCGGCTGGCTCGTGCCGGGCGCCATCGTCATAGCCTGGCAGGTTGCGAGTTCCGCGGGGTGGCTTTCGGACGCCGTGCTGCCGGCCCCGGCGGCCGTGGTGGCGGCAGCTTGGGGCCTGACGCTCTCGGGCGAGCTGCCGCACCACATGGCGGTGAGCTTCCTGCGCGCCATGGCGGGGCTCGTGGTCGGTGGCGGTATCGGTTTCGCGCTGGGACTCGCCAACGGTCTCTCGACTCTCAGCGACCGCCTGACCGACACGACGCTGCAGATGGCGCGCAACGTGCCGCACCTCGCCCTGATCCCGCTGGTGATCCTCTGGTTCGGCATCGGCGAGGAGGCGAAGCTGTTCCTCGTCGCGCTCGGCGTGTTCTTCCCCGTCTACGTCAATACGCTGCACGGCATCCGCACCGTGGACCCGCAACTCGTCGAGATGGGCCGTTGCTATGGGATGACGCGCACCACCCTGTTCCGCCGCGTGGTGCTGCCGGGCGCGCTGCCCTCCATCTTCGTCGGCCTGCGCTTCGCGCTCGGCATCATGTGGCTGACGCTGATCGTGGCGGAAACGATCGCGGCGCAGTCGGGCATCGGCTACATGGCCATGCAGGCGCGCGACTTCCTCCAGACGGACGTGATCGTGCTGGCCATCGTCATCTACGGAGGCCTCGGCAAACTCGCCGACGTGGTGACGCGGGCGCTCGAGCGGCGCTGCCTTGGCTGGCACCCGGCGTTCCGGGCATGAGCGCCGCGTTGGAGCGCGTTTCGACCAGCCAAGGGCTCGCCGTTACGGCGCGGGGGATCGCACGGCACTTCGGGGGAGCGCCCGTGCTGCGCGGGCTCGACCTCCACGTTCCGGCTGGTCAGTTCCTCGCCGTGGTGGGGCGCAGCGGCTCGGGCAAGAGCACGCTCCTGCGCCTGCTCGGCGGCCTCGACGGTCCGGACGCCGGCCGCGTGACGCTCGGCGAGCGGGGCGTGGCTCCGCAGGCCCGCATCATGTTCCAGGAGCCGCGGCTCCTCCCCTGGGCGACCACGCTCGACAACGTCGCGGTCGGCCTGGGCCCCGATCCGGGGCTGGACGGCGCGGATCGTGCGCGCGCGGCGCTCGAACGGGTCGGCTTGGCGTCCCGAGCCGGCGACTGGCCGGCGGCGCTGTCGGGTGGACAGAAAAGCCGCGTCTCACTGGCGCGAGCCCTGGTGAGCCGGCCCCGCATGCTGATGCTCGACGAGCCGCTCGGCTCTCTGGACGCATTGACGCGGATCGAGATGCAGGGCCTCCTTGCGGCGACCTGGTGCCAGGACGGCTTCACCGCCGTGCTGGTCACCCACGACGTGTCCGAGGCCGTGGCGCTCGCCGACCGCATCGTCTTGATCGAGGATGGCGCGATCGCGCTCGACGTTGCGGTCGGGCTCCCCCGTGCGGGCCGGCGCGGGTCGGCCGAGGCAGCGGCGCTCGAACAGGCCGTCCTCGACCATCTCCTCGGCGCTTCACGCCCACGGACCGCTGTTGGATCCGCCCCCCGTCGTCGGTCATAGCGAGATCGGCAGCGCCTGCCACGAGCTAGCTAGGGGATGGGGGCGATAAGAGTAACCGATGGACTGCCGGCGATTGCCCGCTTCCGAGCCAACCTGTCCCGGGCGTCTTTCCGTAAGGCGAGCGTCGCGTGCGATGCGCGACGTGCCGAAACGCTTACGCCGCCTTCTCGACCGCCTCGACCAGCACGCGGGTCGCAGCGCCGCCGTCAGCCTGCGGCACCTCGATCTCGTCGCCTTCCTCGGAGCGTGCCACGGCTTCCCCGAGCGGCGTCGTGATCGAGAGGAGGCCGGCCGCATGGTCGTCCGCGCCTTCGGTGAGCCGCAGCGTGAGGCGCCGCCGGTCCGGGAACAGCAGCGCCACGCTGTCACCGACGGCAAGGCGCTCGCCGAGGGCTGTCTTCTCGGCACCGGCGCTCGCCCTGCGGCGTGGTTCAGCCGTGGCCGCGCTCTCGGGCGTTTTCGCGACCCGGTGCTCGACGATGCGGCCCAGGGCCGCCCGCCCGACCTCGCCCACGACCGGCGCGATGCCCTCGTGGCCGAGCGTCGCCACGAGATCGGCCATGACGCCATCGGGATCGCGGTAGAAGCTCGATGCGAAGCAGCGCCAGAAGCGCCAGCCGACGCGCTCGAGCGTGCGCTGGCGGCGCATGTCGTCGCGCCAGCGCTCGGGCCCGTGAAAGCTGTCCCCATCGCATTCGACCGCGAGGCGCCGTCCTTCGAGGTCCTCGACCACGAGGTCGATGCGGAACCCCTCCGAGCCTACCTGCGGCGTGACCCGATAGCCCAGCGCGACGAGACGGCCCAGCATGTCGCGCTCGAAGTCCGAGTCGCACAGGGCCGCGAGGTCCTGGGTGTCGGCCGCGCGGGCCGGCATGGGATGCTCGAAATGCGCGATGAGCCTGGCCTTGAGGTCGCCTGCCGCGAGGTCGCCGCGCTCCACCGAACGCACCAGCACCAGCCGGTCGCGGGCGCGGGACGCCGCCACGTTGAATCGCTGCTCGTAGCGCAGCATGGTGAGCGAGGAGCGCCGCTTGCGGTCCGCCACCATGGACAGGAACACGACGTCGCGTTCGTTGCCCTGGAAGGAGGCGGGGTTGCCGCAGAGCAGGGCGTGGCGCTGCATGGCTTCCTCGCCGATGCGTTCGTTGAGCAGCACCCGCACGAGTTCCGCCTGTTCGGTCCCGATGAGCGAGATCACGCCGATGCTGCGGCCCGCGTGAGCGGGATCGGCCACGAAGGCCGCCACCTCGTCCACGATGACGTCGGCCTCGGGCCGGTTGATCTTGCGGGCGCCGTCGCGCCACCCGTGGGGCACGAAGATGTCGACGAGCGGCGGGTCGAGCCGCTCGGAGGCCCCGGGCACGCGCAGCGGCACGAGCTTTTCCGGGTAGAACTGCATCGAGAAACGGATGATGGGCTCGACGCAGCGGAAATGCTCCCTCAGCATCAAACGACTGTCCGGGAACACGGCCCGCATCAGGTCGTAGAGGCTTTCGCCCGGCTCCAGCAACGCCCGGTAAGGCAGGTGGCGCAGATAGTGGTGGCGCAGCTGCTCGATCTTGCTCTGGGTCACGAAGGGCGGCGTCGGGCTTACCTGCCGGTCGTCGCCGACCGCCAGGATCTTGCGGCCGCGCAGCAGGGCCGGCAGTTCGGTGATGTCGGACTGCGACGCCTCGTCGAGGATCACGAGATCGAACGCCGCCATGTCTGAGGGCAGTTGCTCGGCGACACGCCAGGTCGGCATGATCCAGCACGGCACCGCATCGTAGCATCGG
>CAXUCF010000095.1:1185-15980 GCA_964249275.1 uncultured Lichenihabitans sp. | reverse complement strand
TCCTTCACCTTCATCGAATCGGCCACCATCCTGGCCATCGTGGTGCTGGGCGGCATGGGCTCGCAGATCGGGGTGGCGATCGCCGCTACCGTGCTGATCGGCGGCACGGAACTCCTGCGCGAACTCGACTTCCTGAAGCGGATCTTCGGCGAAGGCTTCGATCCGGTGCAATACCGCATGCTGATCTTCGGTGGCGGCATGGTGATGATGATGATCTGGCGACCGCGCGGCATCATCGCGACCCGTCAGCCCTCCATCGTCCTCAAGGAGCGCAAGGCCATCGCGGGCGACATGGTCAAGGAAGGGCACGGCTGATGCGGTGGCAGAGCGATCCGCTGCTCGTCGTCGAACATGTCTTCATGCGGTTCGGTGGACTCGTGGCCGTCAACGATCTGTCGTTCGCGGTCGGGCGGGGCGACATCACGGCGCTGATCGGCCCCAACGGGGCCGGCAAGACCACCGTGTTCAACTGCATCACGGGCTTCTACAAGCCGACCGAGGGCCGCATGGCCCTGGCTCGCCAGGGTGTGGCGACGCCGGCCGACGTGCTGGCGCTGACGCGCTCGGGCAAGAAGTACATGCGCGGCGAAGCGGGAGATCTCTATCTCCTGGAGCGCATGCCCGACCAGGAGATCGCCCGGACCGCCAAGGTGGCGCGCACGTTCCAGAACATCCGGCTGTTCACCGGCATGACCGTGCTCGAGAACCTGCTTGTGGCCCAGCACAATCCGCTGATGATCGCTTCGGGGATGACGTTCCTCGGCGTGCTCGGGATCGGCCGCTACAAGGCGAGCGAGCGGGAGGCGGTGGAGAAAGCCAAGTCCTGGCTCGAGACGATCGGACTGGTCGAGCGCGCCGACGATCCCGCAGGCGACCTCCCTTATGGCGACCAGCGGCGACTCGAGATCGTCCGGGCCATGTGCACGGACCCGATCCTGCTCTGCCTCGACGAACCCGCGGCCGGGCTCAATCCGCGCGAGTCGCTGGAATTGAACGCGCTTCTGCGGCTGATCCGCGACCACCACGGCACCTCCGTGCTGCTGATCGAACACGACATGTCCGTGGTGATGAGCATCTCCGACCACGTCGTAGTGCTCGACTACGGGACCAAGATCGCCGACGGCACACCCGACGATGTTCGCAACGACACCAAGGTGATCGCGGCCTATCTCGGCGTCGCGGATGAAGAGGTCGAGGGCGTGGAAGCGGAGATCGACGCGTGAGTGTCATGATCGAACCCGCGCTGGCGCGCCGGTCCGCCGCCGGCACGCCGATGCTGACGATCCGCGGCTTGAAGACCTATTACGGCAAGATCATCGCGCTGAAGGGCGTCGACCTCGACGTGAACCAGGGCGAGATCGTCACGCTGATCGGCGCCAACGGGGCCGGCAAGTCGACCCTGATGATGACGATCTTCGGCAATCCGCGGGCCCGCGAGGGCTCGGTCTCCTACGAGGGCCGCGATATCACCCGCATGGCGACCCACGAGATCGCCCGGCTGCAGATCGCGCAATCGCCGGAGGGCCGGCGCATCTTCCCGCGCATGACGGTCTACGAGAACCTGCAGATGGGCGCCGCCATCAACAAGTTCGCCCATCTCGACCAGGATCTGGAGCGCGTCTTCACGATCTTCCCGCGCCTCAAGGAGCGTGCGGCCCAGCGGGGCGGCACCCTGTCGGGGGGCGAGCAGCAGATGCTGGCCATCGCCCGCGCGCTCATGAGCCGCCCCCGCCTGCTCCTGCTCGACGAGCCCACCACCGGCCTCGCCCCCTTGATCGTCAAGCAGATCTTCGACGTGATCCGCGACCTCAACCGCACCGAGGGGTTGACGGTGTTCCTGGTCGAGCAGAACGCCTTCCACGCGCTGAAGCTGGCCGACCGGGGCTATGTCATGGTCAACGGCGTCATCACCCTGTCGGGCACCGGCAAGGATCTCCTCAGCCGACCGGAAGTGCGGGCCGCCTATCTCGAGGGAGGGCACTGATGGACAATCTGCTCTACTCGGATGCGCCGGGGGCACTGGTGGCTTTCATCTTCTTCACGATCGTGCTCGGCGGCCTCGGCGGCATCGCCACCGGCCGTGCCTTCGCCGGGACATGGCGCTCGGTCGCGACCATGCCGCTCGCTCTCATGGTGATGGCCGCTGCCGTGCGCTTCCTGCATTGCGCCCTGGCGGGCGAGGAGCTTCTGTCGCCGCAGTATTTCATCGTGTCGCTGCTGTTCGTGGCGGCCGGCGGCGCCTATGGTTTCCGCTCGTGTCGGACCGAGCAGATGACCCGCCAATATCCCTGGATCTTCGCCAGATCGGGCCCCCTCAACTGGTCGGACCGGGGGTGAGCGCTGGGGTCCGCTCCTTCTCCTTCCGGAAGAGAAATGGCCGATCGCCGCGAAGGCGGGTCAGAGACCGGCCGCTCGGCGACTTCGATCGACCGGCCCTTGACGGCTCGACGGCTACGACTCTCGCTCACCCGAAGACAGGCTGGATACCGCAGCCGCCGTTCATGGTCGGGGTCTTCGAGTTCGCCGACGAGGGCGGCCGGACCCGCTACACGGCCGGGGCGCGCCATTGGGACGAAGTGACGATGAAGCGGCACGAGGGGATGGGCTTCGTCGAGGGCTGGACCGCGGTCGCGGCGCAGCTCGCCGTGCTTGCCGAGGGTGGGACCTGAGCGTCGGCAGGCGGCCGTCTCAAAGATCGGCGTATCAGCATACCCGAAGGCTACACCCGCCAACCCACGACCGGTTCCTCGCGCTAGCGGTTTCCGAGAGCAGTCCGACTGACCGCAGCTTCCTCCAGAGCCTTCAATCGCGGCGCCACCGCGGCTTGAGCCTCGCGCTCGATCGCGCGATAATTCGCCACGAGTTGCGCCCCGAACGTCGTGAGCCTGGCCCCACCGCCCTGGCGTCCGCCCATCCGGGCGATCACCAGAGGTTCGGCGAAATGCGCATTGACGTCGGCGACGAGTTGCCAGGCGCGGCGGTAAGACATGCTCATGGCACGTCCCGCGGCCGAGATGGATCCGTATGCGGCAATGTGCTCGAGCAGGTCGACCTTGCCGGGGCCCAGCCGGCCGTCTTGGTCGAGATCGATCCGGATGCTCATGCGTGCCATGACCGGTGCCCCCCGCGCTACATCGTGCCGTCATAACGCACGAGGCTCGCATCGACACCCGTGTCGAGCGCCACGCCCTTGATGACCGCGAAGACCGGCACACCCGGCGCGAGCCCCATCTCGACGGCCGATAGCCGCGTGACGCGGGCCAGCATGGCCGCACCGTTGCAGTCGAGCCGCAGGGCTGCGGTCGGACCGGTAGCGCCGTCGACCGGCATGATCGCGACCACTACGGCCGGCAACACGTTCAGCGCGCTCGATCCCGACGGCGCGCCGAGGCTCAGCATGACGTCCCTGGCCGGCACCCGAACCCGCAGGGCGGCGCCGACCGGCAGGGCGATGTGGGGCACCCGCAAGGTGCCGGCGCGGGTCGTCAGCGTGGTCAGTCCGTAATGCTCGTCCTGCGCGGCCACGCGCGCGTCGAGCACGGCACCGGCGTCGCGCGCTCCCGCCAGTGGCGCGACGTTGAGGCGGGCCAGAATCTCGGCCGTCGGGCCGATGGCCGTGACGCGGCCGCCATCCAGCACCACGAGCGTGTCGGCGAGCCGCGCCACTTCGGCGACCGAATGCGACACATAGACGATCGGTACGCCGGCCTCGTCGCGCAGCCGTTCGATATAGGGCAGGATCTCGGCCTTGCGCTCATCGTCGAGGGCCGAAAGCGGCTCGTCCATCAGCAGCAGGCGCGGCTTCGACAGCAGCGCCCGACCGATCGCGACGCGCTGCTTCTCGCCACCCGACAGGCCGGCGGGGCGGCGCCCGAGGAGCGGCCCGATGCCCAGCATCTCGACGACCCCATCCATCGGGACTGCGGGCTCGCCGCGCGGCGCGAACCAGCGGCCGAACAGCAGGTTTCGACGTACGCTGAGATGCGGGAAGAGGCGCCCCTCCTGGAAGACGATACCGATCCGGCGCCGGTGCCGGGAGACGAAGAGGCCGCGCTCGGTGTCGAGCAGGACCGTTTCGCCGAGCGCGACACGGCCCTGATGGGGCCGCAGCAGCCCGCCGATGGCGTTGACCAGCGTGGTCTTGCCCGAGCCCGAGCGGCCGAACAGCGCCGTGACGCCGCCCGGCGCCTGGAAACGCGCCGACAGCGCAAAGGCGCCCTGCCGGTGCTCGACCGCGACCGACAGGGTCCCGCTCACGCCTTGTCTCAAGCCCCGAGCCGGCCGGAGATGGCGCGCGCTATCCATTCGGACCCGACGAGGGCCCCGGCCGATACCACGACCGAGACGAGCGCCAGCTTCAACGCGCCCGCTTCTCCGCCCGGCACCTGGAGCAGCGTATAGATGGCGGTCGGCAGCGTCTCGGTCTCGCCCGGAATGTTCGACACGAACGTGATGGTGGCGCCGAACTCGCCCATGCTCTTGGCGAAACTCAGGATCGCGCCAGCGATGATGCCGGGCGCGATCAGCGGCAGGGTGACGACCGCGAACACGAAGGCGGGCGCGGCCCCGAGCGTGCCGGCCGCCACCTCGAGCTTCGGGTCCACGGCCTCGATGGACAGCCGGATCGCCCGCACCAGCAGCGGGAAGCCCATCACGGCGCAGGCCAGTGCGGCCCCGGTCCAGCGGAACGCCAGCACGATGCCGAGATGCTCGGCCAGGAAGGCGCCGATCATGCCGCGGCGGCCGAACAGGATCAGCAGCGCGTAACCGGTCACGACCGGCGGCAGAATCAGCGGCAGGTGCACGACGACGTCGAGTAGCGCGTGCCCCCAGAACCGGTGCCGCGCCAGGAGGTAGGCCACGGCCAGCCCGGGCAGCAGGCTCGCGGCCGTCGCGGTCGAGGCCACCAGCAGGCTGAGCCGCAGCGCCGTCCAGGCTTCCGGGCCGAGCCATCCGGTCATCTTACTGTGTCCCGGACGGGCGGTTCACCACGCTGAAGCCCTGTTGCTCGAACGCCGTCTTGGCGTCGGGTCCGCGCAGGAAGGCGAGGAAGGTCGCGGCATCGGGATGGGTGCCGTCGCGCGTGAGGGCGACCGGGTAGATGATGGGCGGGTGGCTGTCCTCGGGGAAGGTCCCGACGACCTTGATGCCGGGATCCGCAACGGCATCGCTCGCATAAACGATCCCGAGCGGCGCCTCGCCCCGCTCCACCAGGAGAAGCGCCGCCCGTACGTTATCGGCCTGGGCGATCTTGTCCCTGACCCCGTCCCAGGCGCCCAGCTTCTCCAGCGCCGCCTTGCCGTATTTGCCGGCCGGCACCGCGTCGACGTTGCCCATGGCGAGCCTGCCGCCGTCGAGCGCCTTGCGGAGGTCGAAACCTGGACGGATGTCGACCGGCACGGCGCCCTGTGCCGAGGCAATCAGTACGATGCGATTGCCGAGGAGGTCGACGCGGGTATCGGTCTTGATCAGGTTCCTCCGCTGCGCGTAGTTCATCCAGTCGAGGTCGGCCGAAAAGAACATGTCGGCCGGCGCGCCCTGTTCGAGTTGCTTCGCCAGGGCATTCGAGCCGGCATAGGAAATTCTGGGGGCCGCATGGCCGGCCCTGACCCAATCGGTCACGATGGCGTCGAGCGCGTTCTTCAGACTCGCGGCCGCTAGAACGGTGGGGCCGGCTTGCGCCAGCGCCGGGACGGCCGAGCCCTGCACCGACATCAGGATCGCGGCCAGGGCAGCTACAAGGCCGAACCGTCGCGTGAACATGATAGCTCTCCCACAAGCGTGATAGCCGATGCGATATAGCGCGCCGCGGCTTCCGTCTATGGGGCGTGATGCGAGCACGGCGGCAGGTCACGGGAGAAGCGCTATATGCCGAGCGGGATCGGCCCGAGGGAGCAACATCATGGTGCGACTGAACGAGATCAGGGCCGGCGAAGTGGCGGTCGACATGCCGGCTGCGACCGATGCCGGACTGGTGTTCATCGGACGGATCCGCACGCCCTGGACGGACCGGCTCGCCTGCCCGCGCCAGGGCCGGCGCGATGGACCCCTGTGCCGCATCGAGATCTTCGCGCCCTGGGTCGAGGGGCTCGACGGCCTCGCGCCATACGGTTCGATCGAGGTGCTCTACTGGCTCGACCGGTCGCGGCGCGACCTCGTCCGCCAGAGCCCGAGGAGCGACGGCACGACGCGGGGCACGTTCTCGCTGCGCTCCCCGGTGCGGCCGAACCCGATCGGCACCTCCTTGGCGGCCCTGGTCGGCATCGAGGACGCGACGCTCCTGGTGCGCGGGCTCGATTGCCTCGACGGCACGCCGCTCCTCGACCTGAAGCCCGACCGCTGCGCCTTTACCCCCCTCGCGCCGCCGCAGCCGGGGGACGAGGAGGTGGGGTGATCAAGGGGATCGCGGGGTTGCGTCAATCTTCCTCGGTGCGCCGCAGCACCTGCGCCAATGCGGCACTTTCCCGCTTGAGGGGGCGCGACACCGGACACGCCTCTTGGGCGAAGCCGTGGAGCGTGTTGATCAGATTGTCCGGGACCTGGCGATAGAACACGAACTGCCTGCGCTTCTCGCTCGCCACCAATCCGGCCGCCTCCAGGATGGACAGGTGCTGGGAAATCGACGCCTTCGACACCGTGAACCGCGACGCGATCTCGCCCGCGCTCAGTTCGGCATGGGACAGATAGGCGAGGATCTGCCGCCGGATCGAGGACGACAAGGCTTCGAAGACGCGCTGCATGCCGATCGTTTAAGGATTTACTTGACCGGTGACAAGCGCATGGTAATTAGGAATATACCTAAATGACGAAATGGAGGATGTCATGCCGGTCAGCGAGAGATGCACGTCCACCGCCCGCATGATCGCCGATGCTGAGACCTCCGCTGCGCTGGGCAGGGTCGAGTGGGATCAAGCGAAATCGCTGTGGATCGGCGGTATGTCGCTAGCGGCGCTTGTGTTCGGGCCGCTCACCGCCACGCCCGGCGCCGTCGCGCTGTTCTGCGTCACGACGGTCATCACCCTCTGGGCGGGGCATTCCGTCGGCATGCACCGGCTGCTGGTTCACCGCAGCTTCTCGGCCAAGCCGTGGGTGGAAGGGCTCCTAGTTTATCTCGGCACGCTCGTCGGCATGGCGGGCCCGCTCGGCATGGTGCGCCTGCACGACCTGCGCGACTGGGCGCAGCGACAGCCGGAGTGCCACGATCTTCTGGCCAACCGCACGCCCTTGCTGAAGGATGCCGCCCTACAGATGCACGCGCGTCTCGTGCTGGCGCATCCGCCAGCCTTCGTGGCGGAGCCTCGCCTGCGCGACTCCCGCCTCTTCGGTGCGCTTGAGGCGACCTGGCGGGCGCAGCAGCTGCCCTGGGCCGCCCTGTTCTTCGTGCTCGGCGGCTGGCCTTGGCTGGTCTGGGGCGTCCCGGTGCGAATCGCGGTGTCGCTCACCGGCCATTGGCTCGTGGTGCATCTGACGCATCGCGACGGGCCGCAGGGTTGGATCGTCGACGGGGAATCCGTCAAGGGGCACGACCTGCCGGGCGCCGCCTGGCTCACCTTCGGCGAGGCCTGGCATTCAACCCACCATGCCTGGCCGGATTCGGCCCGGATGGGTATCGGGCCGGGGCAGGCGGACCCGGGCTGGTGGCTGCTGCGGAAGATGGAGCGGCTGGGATGGGTTTGTGATCTCAAGCAACCGGCCAACCTCGTGCCGCGGCCAGGCGTCAGGCGCGTGACGAGCGCAATTCGCTCCTGACGGCCAACGCGGCGTCGACGGCTCAGGCTGCCCCGATCCCCGCTGCATAGGCACAAAGGTTCAGGGTGAGAACACGCGGCCGAGCAGCAGCGTCCCCGCAACCGGGAGCCGGAGGCGTCGAGCCTGGTCGCATGGACCAGACGCGAGAGTTCGACCGGCACCGCGATCGAGGCGACACGGGATGGTGCGGTTGAACGAGATCAGGCCGGGCAAAGTCGCGGTCGACATGCCGGCCGCGACCGACGCCGGGCTGGTCTTCATCGGACGCCTGCCGGAGCCATGGCGGCCCTTGATCGTGCGGGCGCAGCCGACCGTCTGGAAGCGGTGCGCAAGCTCCTGCGCGAGGGACACGGCGAGCGGCTCCTCGCCGATCCGCGCATCGCCGCAATCGTCGAGAACGCCCTCCTCCACTTCGATTCCGAGCGTTACCGCCGGCTCGCATGGTGCATTATGCCGACTCATGTCCACGTCTTGGTGGCACAGATGGAGAGCATCCGCTGTCGGCCTTCGTGCAGTCTTGGAAGTCGTTCTCGGCCAAGGCCGCCAACAAGGTGCTCGGCCGACAGCACGGCTTCTGGGCACCGGAGTACTATGACAGGTTCATGCGTCACGAGACTCATCTTGAAAGGACGAGGGCCTACATCGAGTCGAACCCCGTCACGGCCGCTCTGTGCAGACATCCCGCTGATTGGCGGTTTTCGTCGGCCTGGATTGGACCGCGGAACCACGGCCCCCGCGGTTGAGAGCGGGCCAGAGGCCCGCGCTACGACGCGAGCAGCATCTCGATATCGGCCTCGGTCATGGCGAGCGTCGGCTCGCCGTCGTGGTCGAAGAGAGAGGCCGCGAGCGCCGCCTTCTTCTCCTTCAGCACCTCCATCTTTTCCTCGATGGTGTCGGCCGCCACGAGCTTGTGGACGAAGACGGGCTTCGTCTGCCCGATGCGGTGGGCGCGGTCGATCGCCTGCTCCTCGACGGCAGGGTTCCACCAAGGATCGTAGAGCACCACCGTGTCGGCCGAAACGAGGTTCAACCCCACGCCGCCGGCCTTGAGGCTGACCAGGAACACCCTGGCGGCCCCGCTGTCGAAGGCCGCGATGGCGGCCGGCCGGTCGCGCGTCGAACCGGTCAGCAGCGCATAGGACACACCGGCCGCGTCGAGCCGGGGCCGGATCAGGTCGAGCATCGACGTGAACTGCGAGAACACGATCACGCGCCGGCCCTCGGCCAGCAGTTCCTCCAGCATCTCCTCGAGCCGTTCGAGCTTGGCCGATCCGGCCGCGACGCCCTTCGATTTCAGCTTCAGCAGACGCGGATCGCAGCAGGCCTGCCGCAGCTTCAGGAGGGCATCGAGCACGATGATGCGGCTGCGGGCCCAGCCCCGCTCGGCGACAGCCGTGCGGATGCGCTGGTGCATCGACAGGCGGATCGATTCGTAGACGTCGCGCTGCCCGGTCGACAGCTCGATCCGTTCGACCATCTCGGTCTTGGGTGGCAGGTCGCGCGCCACCTCCTCCTTGGTGCGCCGGATCATGAACGGCCGGATGCGACGCGCCAGCATGCGGCCGCGCTCGGCGTCCCCGGCCTTCTCGATGGGCGAGCGCCACGCGGTCGTGAAGTGCTTGCGGTCGCCGAGCAGACCCGGGCACGCGAAGGAGAACAACGACCAGAGTTCGCCCAGGTTGTTCTCGAGCGGCGTGCCGGTGAGGCAGAAGCGGTGGCGCGCTTCCAGCGACAGGATCAATCTGGTGGTGGCGGCGTCCGGGTTCTTGATGGTCTGGGCTTCGTCGAGCAGCAGGACGTGCCAGTTGCGACTCGCCAATGTGCCCCGGTCGCGCGCCACCAGCGGATAGGTGGTCAGCACGAGGTCGTGGTCGGGGATCTGGTCGAACAGGGCCTTGCGGGCGAGGCCGTGCAGCGTCAGCACGCGCAGGTCCGGTGCGAAGCGCTCGGCCTCGCGGCGCCAGTTGCCCATGAGGCTAGTCGGCGCCACCACGAGCGCCGGGCGGTCGAGCCGCCCCGCCGCCTTCTCGACGGCCAGGAAGGCCAGGGCCTGCACGGTCTTGCCGAGCCCCATGTCGTCGGCCAGGATGCCGCCAAGCCCCACGTCGCGCAGCAGCGAAAGCCAGGACACGCCTTCGGCCTGGTAGGGCCTGAGCACGGCCCGGAAGTTCGATGGCGGCGCCACGGGCGGGATCCCGCCGTGCGCGGTGAGCTTGCGGCCGAGGTCACGGATGGCTTCGCCGCCGTGCCACGCGAGCGCCGCGCCCGCGGTCGCGGCCTCGAACTCGGCCAGACGTGCCGCGTCGTGCCGCGACAGGCGCAGGCGTCCTTGCCCGCCGGCAGAGCCGAACGCGAGGTCGCGGATCGCCGACACGATAGGCCGCAGCCGGCCGAGCGGCACGGCCAGTATGCGGCCGTCCGACAGGGGCACGAAGACGGGATCGCCATCGTCCTCGGCCAGGTGCTCCAGCGCTTCCATGGTGAAGCCCGGGGACGAAATCATGGCGACGATAGGCTCGACGAGGTCGATCCGCTCGCCGTCGATCGTGACGCCGAGGTGGAGTTCGAGCCAGTCGATCCCGGAGCCTTCGCTGACCTCCGCGCTGAAATCCCCGTCGGCGCGCAGCAGGTGGATCGGGAAGTCCGGCGCCACGTCGACGTCCCAACCCTCGGCTTTCAACTTCGGCACCACGCGATACATCACATCGAGCCAGGCGAGGTCGTCGCCTTCGGGCAGGAAGTCGCGGAGGTTGGCGGCGGGCGTGTCGCGACGGATGTCGGATGCCGGTTCGAACCCGTTGTCGAGCAACAGCCTGACGGCAGCCGCTTCCGCCGCGGGGTGGCGCTCAAGTTCGATGAGGCGGCCGTCCTGGAAGCGCGTGACCGTGGCCTGCTGTTCACCGAGCGCCGTCGCGACCGTGCCGTAGCGGAACGCGAGGCGCGCGATGGCGATCGGCTCCCTGAACTGTTCGTAGACGTAGGCGTATCGGTTGTAGGCCGCGGGTCTTTCGGCGGGAAACGGCGCCGTGAGCAGGCGCAGCACGGGCACCGGCACGATCCCGGACCGACGCTCGCGTTGGGGCACCGGCGGCGCCAGGCCGACAAGGTCGGATCCGCGCTGCGACAGCCTGGTGTTGAGGGCCGGGATGGCCGTGGCGGGCACGGCCGGGGCGCGGAACAGCGCCGCCACGATGCGCGGCGGCCGTCCGGTCTCGACCGGGCCGACGAGGCCCGCCACGGGATCGACGTAGACGGGCGGCGTCGCCGCCATTGCCTCGCCGCCGCCTTCGATCTCGAGCCGCGGCACCAGCAGGCTGTCCTCGACGGGCTGCCAGGAGATCCGACCCGGGCGGGAAGGACCCGTCCGCAGCACCGGCCCTTCGAGGTCGAGCCAGCGCGCCCGACCGGTGTCCAGGATCCGGGCCAGCAGGTCGGGGCCGGAATCGTCGCCGATCTGATATGTTTTGGTGGAATACTCGACCGGCAGGCCCGTCAGTTCGCGGATGATGCGATGATCCGAAGGGCGAAGGTGCTTCGGCGCCGGCTGATGCGGATTGACGACCTGATAGGGCCGGCTGCCCGCGGCCCAAGCGCCGTCCTTCTTGAGCTTCGCCGAGATCGGCTGGATGCCGAGCACGGGCAGTTTGTGCCCTTGCGCGACGGGGCGCACCGCGTAGATCAGGCGTTGCTGGATACCGTCGGGATAGTCCTCGCCCGACGAGGTGGCGGCACGGCCGAGGTCCTCGAGCCAGGCCAGGATGCCGGCCGGCAGTTCGGGCTCGGCCGGCCCAGGCGGCGTCGGGCGCTGGAGCGGCTGCGGCTGTCGCCAGAGCGGCGGGACGGGGCTCGCGCCTATCAGCAGCGCGATCTGTGCCTCGGCGTCCGGCAGGGCCGCGGCCTTGCCGGCTGAGGCGACCGTGAGTCCGTGCAGGAGCGACGCCACGACGTGCTTGCAATTGTGCTGCACCGGGCAGCTGCAGGTGCCGAAGATGTCGGTCATTGCACCGTCCTGGCTCAGCACGATGGTCTGCTTGTAGGGCTGCTTCTCACTTCCCTTGACGCTCGACTTGATGATGTCGTCCGACCGCGCGAAGCTCACGACGCGTGCCTGGCTGTAATAGCGCCGCCCCGCGTCGAAGGCGCCTGGCCCGCATTCGCGCCTGACGTCCTGTTCTGTAAAGCGCACCACTCGGATACCCTGTCTTTCGGATCGCGACGCGTGGGGGATGCTCGGGCGAACCTAGACGCGGAAATTCAGGTTCGTCCAGCGGTCTGGCACCGAGGCGGCGTCCCGCATGCAATGAGCGGCGGATAACCGGGCCCGCGATCCTTCGGCCCCCGGGACGCAGGTGGCCGAGTCTCCGATTCTCGTCAGGCGCAGGTCGGCAGCCATAAGGGCCGGGACGACGGGTCAGGTGCTCTAAGTCTGCGGTGGCATGACGGTCGGGGAGCGCCGGGACGTGACCAGCATGACATCGGACTCGTCGGGGTCTTGGGCCGGACCCCACGCGGTCGCGATAGGCCAAGGTCGTCCGGCGATCCGGCCGGTTCCATGCTCCACCTGAAGACAAGGTGAATGCGATCCTCAGGCCGGGTTCAACCGCCACTCCCTAGTCCTTCGAACGTCACCAATCTCGCAGGCAAGAGGGTTAACAACATGTTGCATCGCATCTCGGCGCTCGCCATCGGCGGGGCAGCTCTCGGCATCGCGGCGCTACCCCAAACGGCGTCGGCGCAGTTCTACGACGATGCCGGCCAACGGCCTTTCGTGTTGCATACGCAGGACGACATCCGCATCGACGGCGACCGCGCCCGCGTGGAACACAGCCAGGACCTGCGTCCCGGCGCCCGCGGCTTCGACGACGGCCACCGCCGGTACGACGGCCCCGTCGTGTTCGACGAGCGGGACCCCTATCGATCTCGTGGCTGGCGCGACGGCCACGAGCCTGAAGCGGGCTACGGCTATCGCCGACCGATCTACGGCGACGAGCGTCGTGTGGACCGCTACGGCTATCGCGACGACGGCTACGGGCATGGCGACAGCTTCGAGCATCGCCGGTACGGCGACGATCGTGCCGGTTACGGAACTCGCTTCGAGCACCATTACCGCCCGATAGACGGCACTGGCCCGTACGGTGGCGCCTACGGCGAGGCCGTGCCGTATCGATCCATCTCGGCGCCGGTCGGGCCGGTCTTCGAGAGGCTGGGTGGATATCCCGACGTAGGATGCACGATCGAACAGAGCCAGTCCACGACGCCGGTGGGCTGGCGCAAGATCGTCACCCACCGGGTCTGCTACCGCCGCTGAGCCGGCGGCGCGGCCGCCCTAGCGCGGTCGCGCCCTCACAGCCCGTTGAGAAACCCCCCGAGGGCCATCAGGCCTTCGGGCCAGGGGCCATGCCCGGATTGTCCGTTGATGTGGCCGGCCTCGCCCGCGTCGAGCAGGGTCGAGCCCCAAGCGGTTGCGAGCGCTGCCGTGTCGTCGTAGGTCGCGTAAGGGTCGTTGCGGCTGGCGACCAGCAGGCTCTTGAAGCCGAGCGGCGCAAGCGGAAACGGCCGGAACGCCGGCTCGACCTCGGGTATCGCGGTCAGCGTCGCCTCGCTCGGGGGCGACACCAGGAAGGCTCCCGCCAACCCTTTGCCCTCGCGCAGCAGCAGCGAGGCTCTCGCGAGCGCGATGACGCCCAGGCTGTGGGCGATCGCCACGGCGGGCCGGTCGCACCGCGAGATCGCCTCGGCTATCCGGGCGGCCCAAGGCTCGGCGGCCGGCCTGTCCCAATCCTGCTGCTCCACCCTGACCGCGGTCGGCAGCTTGGCCTGCCAGCGGCTCTGCCAGTGGTCCGGCCCGGAGCCGCCGAGGCCCGGGATGATGAGGAGGTCTGCGTCGCGGCTTCGCATGTCGGGGTGCTGGCTCCGGCGCCTGTGAAGACACCACCTTGCCGCGGTCCGGGCCGGTCTGTCGAGGCAGGACGCGAAACCTCGAGACGACGCGCGCGTTCCTCGAGGAAGGAGCCCATCATGCGACATCCAACCGCCGCCGTCGCGGCTCTATGTTGCGTGGCCTCACTGACGGCCCTCGCACCGGCCGCCGTCACGGCCCAGACTGCCAACTCCAGTCCTACGTCCGGCGCGGGTGCCGGGGGTTCGAACGTGTCGCGAACGGCCCCCTCGGGCAGCACCGCTCAGCCGACACCCGGCCAGCCGCAGATCGGCGCCCCGACCCCGCTGGAACAGCACGAGAAGAAGAAGAGCCAGCGAGACACGACCATCTGCAAGGGCTGCTGACGCAAGCGACGCGGACGCCGCTGCACCCTGTCGCGGGCCCGTCGCGCGACGGTGTCGCATGTCGCCGAAATCCGCGTCGCTCCGGTGCTAGAAGGCGGGGACGGTGCGGACGAGAGTGCGGCCGCGAGCGACAGTCCCGGAGCCGTCTTCCTTGCGTTTTTCCCTGATGAACCTCATTCGCCAGAGTTTTGCCGGCCATACGGGCTGGCCCGAACAATGGCGCCATGCCGAGCCGAAAGCCGCCTACGATGCCGTCATCGTCGGGGCCGGCGGACACGGGCTCGCGACGGCCTATTACATGGCGTCCGAGCACGGCATGCGGAACATCGCCGTGGTCGAGAAAGGCTGGCTCGGCGGCGGCAACACGGGCCGCAATACCACGATCATCCGCTCCAACTATCTTTGGGAAGAGAGCGAAGCACTCTACAATCACGCGCTGAACCTGTGGCAGAATATGTCGCAGGTGCTGAACTACAATGTCATGTATTCGCCGCGCGGCTGCATGATGCTGGCCCATAACATCCACGACGTGCAGGTGTTCAAGCGCCACGTGCACGCCAACCGGCTGGCCGGGATCGACAACGATTGGCTGTCGCCCGAGGAGGCCAAGGCCTTCTGTCCGATCCTGAATACCTCGTCGCGTATCCGTTATCCCATTCTCGGCGCCACACTGCAGCGGCGTGGCGGCGTAGCGCGACATGATGCGGTGGCCTGGGGTTATGCGCGCGCGGCCTCGGCGCTCGGCGTCGACATCATCCAGA
>CAXUCF010000095.1:0-1175 GCA_964249275.1 uncultured Lichenihabitans sp. | reverse complement strand
GAACTGCGAGGTGAAAGGCATCGGCCGCGACGCTTCGGGCGCGGTGTCGGGGCTCGATACGACCAGAGGGCAGATCCGGACGAAGCGCGTCGGCGTAGTGGCGGCCGGCAACACCAGCCACGTGATGGGCATGGCGGGCGTGCGGCTGCCGCTGGAAAGCTACCCGTTGCAGGCGCTCGTGTCCGAGCCGGTGAAGCCCATGATGCCCTGCGTCGTCATGTCGAACACGATCCACGCCTACATGTCGCAATCCGACAAGGGCGAACTCGTGATCGGGTCCGGCACGGACGCTTACGTCAGCTATAGCCAGACGGGCGGGCTCCACATCGCTACCCATACGCTCGACGCCATCTGCGAACTATTTCCGATGGTTCGGCGCCTGCGCATGCTGCGCAATTGGGGCGGCATCGTCGACGTCACGCCCGACCGTTCGCCCATCATCGGCAAGACGCCGGTGCCGGGACTCTTCGTCAACTGCGGCTGGGGCACGGGCGGCTTCAAGGCCACCCCGGGCTCGGGCAACGTCTTCGCCCACCAGGTCGCGACCGGTGAACCCCACCCCATCAACGCCCCGTTCACGCTCGACCGGTTCCGCACCGGCCGGCTCATCGACGAGGCCGCGGCGGCGGCAGTGGCCCACTGAGGGCTTCCGCGGACATAACCGCTTTTACTTCATGGGCCGCTGCCAGACGCGAAGGTCGACGCCATCGCGGTTATCGCCGCGGGGACCCCGAGCAAAGCTGCGCAGTCCCGACCAAGTTGCTTCGACCCTCGTCCTCTTCCGTCCCGTGCCAGTCCGTCCGAAGCACGTGTTGCCCTGGTTACCCCGATGCTGCTGATCCCCTGCCCCTACTGCGGCCCCCGGTCCGAACTCGAGTTCCGCAACGCCGGCCACGCCCATATCGTCCGCGACCCGGCCGATAACGACGACCAGCGCTGGGCCGAAACCCTGTTTTTCCGAGACAATCCGAAAGGCATCATGGCCGAGCGCTGGCGCCATTTTTCTAGCTGCGGCCGCTTCTTCAACGTCCTGCGCGACACGGTGAGCGACGCGATCGTCGCGACCTACAAGTCCGGCGAGCCCCGCCCCGAGACCGCTACCCCCGTCCCGGAAGGCGAAACGCCTCGCATCGGCGCCGGCGACGAGGTGACGCCGTGACGGCTGACCTCAGGAC
>CAXUCF010000094.1:0-16348 GCA_964249275.1 uncultured Lichenihabitans sp. | reverse complement strand
TAGCACAGCAGGGGGTGGACCGCCTGCACCTCGACGCCGACCCGCAGTTTTCCGGCGGCGGAGCGGGCCTGCGCTCCCAGTTTCTGTCGTGGCTGAGCGGTCAGGCCATACCGCAGCCGACTGCGGACATGCGTCGGGCGAATGCGGTCGACAGCGTGCTGCACAAAGTGAAGGTCACTCGGACGGGTCACACCTACCTGGCCGAGATCGCCGTCACGTCCCTCGATCCCGTTCGCTCGGCAGACATCGCCAATGCCGTCGCCGAAGCCTACATTCAGGATCAGCTCGATAGCCGTCTGCAGTCGAACCAGCGAACCGTAGCCTGGATGACCCGGCGGGTCGAGGAGGTCAAGGCCCAGGCCGACGCTGCCGCTATGGCGGTGGCGGTTTACCGCCAAACGCATGCGGCCGAAATCGGGGCCCAGGACGCCGGTGTCACGGCCAAGATGCGGGACCTGTCCGCGGTCGCGGACGCCGTGCGGAACGATTACGAAGCGTTGCAGAACCGGGCACTGCGCCTCACGCAGTTCATCCAGCAGCAGTCGCTTCCGTTCACGGAGGCCCGAGTCCTGACCTACGCCAAGCCGCCGCTTTCCAAGAGTGCGCCGAAGACGCAAGTCATCCTGTTGCTCGCAGCGATCGGCGGGCTCGTGATCGGGGCGGGATTCGTCGTCTTGCGCGAGACTCTCGACCGCAAGCTGCGCTGGCCCCGGCAGGTCCAGTCCATCCTGGGTCTGCCGCTCGCCGGCGCCATCCCGACCGTCAAGACGCGTCGAGGTGCGCGCGGGGCGCAAACCCTGGCGAGCCTCTTCGATGCAAGGCGCCCCTGGTGCGCCGCGACCGAGACTCTCCGGTTCATAAAAGTGTCGGTCGATCATAGCGTGCGCCGCAGCAGCGGCGTCGTGATCGGAATCGCGTCACCCTGGCCGGGTGAAGGCAAGTCGACCCTGACATTCAATATGGCGGTCATGCTGGCCGAGGTTGGCGCTCGCGTCCTCGTGGTCGATGCCGACCTCAAGAAGCCCGACCTATCGACAGCCTTGGCGTCGGGTTCCGAACTCGGCCTGGTGGACCTCATCGATGGCGACGTGACGCTCGATCGCTGCCTGGTCGGCACGGAATCCGGTTTCGACCTGCTGGGTCGCGGCAAACGGGATGCGCCTCTCCATCCTTTCGACGTGCTTGGATCCCGCCGCATGCAGGGAGCGCTGACGAGCGCTCAGGCGAGTTACGATTACGTGCTGCTGGATCTGCCAGCCTTGCTGACATCGGTCGATTCCCAGGCCGTGGCGCGTTTCGTCGACACTTTCGTGGTCGTGACCGAGTTTGGCCGAACCACCATCGACGATGTCGAGCGCGCGCTCGCGACGTCCGAGACCTTCGCGAGCCGGATCGTCGCCGTCGTGCTCAACAAGGCCCGCAGTGGCGACCGGGGCCTGCCGCGACGCGTGCTCCGCCGTGCACGGTCCCACGGTCCGGTATTATCGGCATGAATGCGTCGCTCGGCCTCAAGACGACCCTCCGCCGGGCCGTGACGCCCGTCGCACGGGCCGCCCGCCGCGCCGTGCTGCCGCGCATCCTGCCCAGTCCGGCACACAGGTGGCCGTCCTCCCTTCATGATCTGCGTGTCGTGGGCCTTCTGTCGTCCTCGTCGGGGCTCGGCAAGTCGGCGCGGCTCTGCATGGACGTGCTCGGACGGGCCGGCTACGGGGTATCGGGCGTCGATGTGGCAAGCCTCTACGACAGCGACGACGGCCTTGCATTTCCGGCTTCTGCCGAGAAGCGGGGTCCTGCCCAGGTCTCGATCTATCACCTGAACCCTCCCATGCTGTTGCCGGGCATCATGCGGGCCAACCTGCTGCGGTTCCTGCGTACCTTCAATGTGGGCTACTGGGCCTGGGAGTTGGAGACGTTGCCGCGCGAGTGGATCGAGACGATCCGTTTCGTGGATGCCGTCATGGTGCCGTCATCCTTTTGCAAGCGGGCCGTCGAGCGCCACACCGACAAGCCCGTGCTGGTGGTTCCTCATCCCGTGCCGCTGCGTATGGAATTGGGGCCGGCTCCGGGGGTCGACCGGTTCCGGGTGGTCAGCATCTTCAACTTCGGCTCGTCCTTCGAGCGCAAGAACCCGCTCGCGGCCATTCGGGCCTTCCGTGGCGCTTTCGGCTCGGATGAGAATGCCGAACTCGTGCTCAAGGTGAGCGACGGGGGGAAACATCCAGGCGACCGCGCCAGGCTCATGGCCGAGATCGGCGATGCCGGCAACATCCAGCTCATCGACGAGGTGTGGGATGAGGCGCGGCTCGATGGGTTCTTGGCCTCGGCCAACGCCTATGTGTCGCTCCACCGCTCGGAAGGCTTCGGTCTGACACTGGCCGAAGCCATAGCGGCCGGTGTTCCCCTCGTCACCACCGACTGGTCCGGCAGCACCGATTTCGCCCGTCCCGACCTATGCTTCCCGGTCGATTACGACCTCGTGCCGGTGCGGGATCGGCACCTCTCCTTCGCCGGCATGGACGGTGCCGTCTGGGCGGAGCCGTCCGTCGTTCATGCATCGATCCAGCTTCGCCACCTGCGCGACGGACAAAGCGCGGCACGCGCTGCAGCGTCGGAGCTCCGGGACCATCTCCGGAGCCATCTGGCGGCCAGGACCTACGAGGCGGCCATTGGCCGGCTCGCGGCCGCCGGTGCGGCCGGTCTTGGAAGCGTAGCGCGCGGCGCCATCGGGGCCGAGCCATGAGGGTCGAGGCTCTGAGGGGTACCGTTGCGTACCGCCAAGCATCCGCGGACAGGCCTGCGCTCCTCGCCGGCTCGATCGTCGTCGGCGCTGTCTGCTTCAACGCCGGTCTGGCGATCGTCAACGGCAATGTCGCCGGGCTCACCCAGGCTCCGGTCGTGGTGGCCGAGGTCACGTTCGTCACCCTGGCTCACGCCGTAGCGCTGGCCAACTACCGCCGCGAGATGGCGCCCTGGTACGGGCTTCTCGGGCTCTTCGTCGCATTCGCGATCGTTCGCTCGCTGTCATCGCAGAACCTCGACGTCAAGTACCTGCGTGACGTCATGATCATCCCGACCTTCGTGGTCCTGGGCATGACCTTCGACGCGCGCCGCCTCGGCCGGATCGTTGTAACAATCCAGGTCGTCATGCTGGTGTTTCTCGTCATGGAGGCCGTCGACGTCCAGGCTTTTTCCGATCTATTCAAGATTCAGGATTACTACATCAACACGCGCGGCCTCACGGCCGAAGATTTCTGGAACAAGGACTCGACGCTCTTCGTCAGCGCCACTCGACCTGACGGCAGTTTCCTCAGCATCATCGACCTTCATCGGCTGTCCTCCATCTTCCTGGAGCCGGTGTCGCTGGGCAACTACTGTATGGCGGTGGTCGCATTCCTGTGCGCATGTTGGCGAGAACTCGGTCGACCGGCTCGCTATTTCCTGGTCATCACCACGGGCCTGGCGATGGTTGGCTGCGACAGCCGTCTCGCCATGGCTTCGGTGCCGCCAATGGTGCTTTGCTGCGCTTTCGCGCCCCGCATGCCCCGTTTCAGCGCCTTGGTCTACGTCCCTGCCGTGCTGGCCCTGGGGTTCCTCATGGTAGGCTTCGGCAACTACGAGCCGGGGGGCGACGACTTCCCGGGGCGCATCGCCCATACGGTCTACTTGCTGCGCACCTACGGCCTGCCCGAATATCTGGGCCTCTCGGACGAGTTGATATCGAAAGCGGTCGACAGCGGCATTGCATATCTCATCACCACGCAGTCGATCTTCGTCGTCATCGCACTTTTGGCCACGATCGCGCTGGCCGCGTCCGATGATCGGCCCGATAAGACGCGCATCGTGCATGCTGTGATGATCTACATCGCCGTGAACATGATGGTGAGCTTCGGGCTGCTGACCATCAAGACGGCGGCGCTGCTCTGGTTCATCTATGGCAGCCTTCAGGGTCGGAGGACAGCTCCGTCGTTAAGATCGGCTAGGCGGCGCGACCCGGTTCGGGCTCGGTCGCAGGGTCAGTTGGAGCCTCGCATGGCTGGAATCCAATAAGGCGGCCCCGCAGTGGCCTGTCATTCGGGACGGCGCGGAGCGCGCCCCGGCTTTTTGCACGCCACCCGGCGCGGCGGCGTGCCACCCTGGCGGGGAGCACCTGATCGATTCCTGCGCTTTGTTCGGGCAGTGAGCCTCGACCTTCACGGGCGTGGAGCCCGAGCGGGTCGCCCCCATGATGCGACACTGGACGGATGATGACATGAACATGCAGATCAAGGTCGCCGACACGAGCCGGCGCGACGTGTCGATTGAAGCCCGGGACGCACGTGGAGCCGCAGATGCGGGCAAGATCGTGCCGGTCGTCATGTGCGGCGGTGCGGGCACCCGGTTGTGGCCGGCCTCGCGCGAAAGCATGCCCAAGCAGTTCATTTCGCTGTTCGGCGCGTCGTCGAGCTTCCAGGCTACGGCCCAGCGTGTCGCGGGCGAGCACTTCGGCCGTCTCGTCGTTGTCGCGACGAGCGACGTCCGCTTCATCGCGGCCGAGCAACTCCAGGCTATCGGGGTCGAGGCCGATATCGTGCTCGAGCCGGAGCGTCGCGATTCGGCGGCGGCCGTCGCGGTCGCGGCCTGCCTGGCGGCGCGCCAGGATCCCGAGGCGGTCGTGCTGATCCTGGCGGCCGACCATCTCGTGCCCGACACCGAGGCCTTCGTGGCGGCGTGCCGGGCTGCCGCAGAGGGCGCGCGCGCCGGCCTCATCATGACGCTCGGAGTCGAGCCGAACGGGCCCGCGACCGGTTACGGCTATATCCAGCCCGGCGCAGGGGTCGGCGAGGGCGCGGTCCGCGCTGTCGAGCGCTTCGTCGAGAAGCCCGACCGCCAGACCGCGATGTCCTATATGGAACAGGGCTATCTGTGGAACAGCGGCAATTTCCTGTTCCGGGCCGACGTGATGTTGGCCGAGCTCCGCGCCTTCGCGCCGGCCGTGCTGTCGGCTGCCGAAGCCGCCGTCGCCAGGGCCCAGACCGATCTCGACTTCATCCGGCTCGACCCCGAAAGTTTCGCGGCCTCGCCTAAGACCTCGATCGACTATGCCGTCATGGAGCGCACCGACAAGGCCGGCGTGTTGCCGGTGTCGTTCGCCTGGTCCGACATCGGCACCTGGGGCGCCATCTGGTCGGCGTCGGCCCAGGACCAGGCAGGCAACGCGCTCCGGGGCGAGGTGGAAGTAGTGGACACCCGCAGGAGCCTCGTCCACAGCCACGACATGCTGACCACGGTCGTGGGCCTCGACGACGTGGTCGTGGTGGCGACCCGCGACGCCGTGCTGGTGACGTCCCGCGACCGCTCGGACAGCGTCAAGGACCTCGTCGCCCAGCTCAAGGCCAAGCACCGGCCCGAAGCCGACGACCATCTGCTCATGTATCGTCCCTGGGGCTCCTACCAGCGCATCGATGCGGGCGCACGCTTTCAGGTCAAGCGCATCACGGTGAAGCCGGGGCATCGCCTGTCCCTGCAGAAGCACTTCCACCGCGCGGAGCACTGGGTCGTGGTGCGGGGCACCGCCGAGGTGACGGTGGGCGACGAGGTGATCCTGCGGCACGAGAACGAGGCCGCCTACCTACCCATCGGCTGTGTTCACCGGCTGGCCAACCCGGGCAAGATCGATCTCGAACTCATCGAGGTCCAGGTGGGCAGCTACACGGGTGAGGACGACATCGTGCGATTCGAAGACGTGTACGGGCGCTGAACCATTTGTTTCCGAAGCCCGTCGGCACCCATGCCATTGAACAGGCCGTCGGTCATTCTTGATACAGAAATATAGTTCTGTTCCGCACGACGTCGCCCCACCAAATAAACACGCAGCTTCTTAGTAAGAGTGATGCAACTCTGCCAAGGTGATTGGAATGCGCATAGTTCATGTTTCCCGTCAATACTCTCCGGCTGTCGGAGGCCTGGAGGCCGTGGTCGAGGCCCTGGCCCGGCTCCAGGTCGCGGAGGGTGACGACGTTGCCGTGGTCACGCTCAATCGAGTCTTTGGAACAGAAACGACCCTCCCCGCAACAGACATGGTGGATGGCGTCAAGGTCATCCGCCTGGCCTATGCCGGCTCACGACGCTATCCGATCGCCCCATCGGTTCTTCGGCACATCAGAGACGCCGATGTGGTTCACGTCCATGCCATCGACTTTTTTTTCGACTTCCTGGCGCTTACGAAGGTATTCCATGGGAGAAAGTTGATCGTATCGACCCATGGTGGCTTTTTCCACACCAGGTTCGCATCTCGGCTGAAACAGCTCTATTTCAGGATCGTGACCAAGTCGGCATTGCGAAGCTATAGCTTCGTAGCAGCGTCGAGTCAGCACGACTTCGAGATCTTCAGGCGAATTCGCCGTGACGGTATCGCGGTGGTAACCAACGGCGTCGACATCGACAAGTTCCGCGGTCGGGGTGGCAGACCCGCTTTGAAGAGGCTGATCTATTTCGGTCGGATCTCGGAAAATAAGAATATCGCAGCATTACTTCCGTTCCTGCGATCGATCCGGGAATCCGATCCGGCCTGGAGGCTGGTCATCGCCGGCCGATTCGAGGGCAAATCCAAGTCGGAGCTGACCTTCTCGGCGGGCGAGCTTGGCATAGCCGATGCGGTGGAGTTCGTCGACGGCCCGACCGATGACGAACTGGCGTCGTTGATCGAGACGTGCTGTGCTTTCGCGAGCCCTTCGGCTTATGAAGGTTTCGGCATAGCGGCGATTGAAGCCATGTCGGCCGGGCTGATGCCGATCCTCAGCGAGATCGAGGCGCATCGTGACACGGTCCGCCAGACAGGGATCGGCCTGCTCGTGGACTTCTCCGATCCCCAAGCCGCTGCGTCGCTGTTCTTGAGCCGATTCCGCCGCTGGGCCGAAGACTTCGACGGGGGTCTACGCCCAAGCGACCGACTGGACGCCTACGCATGGCCGCATGTGGCGAAGCGATTTGCCAACCTGTACCGCGATGTCATGGGTCATCAACACAGGCGTATATTGAGTCTAAAGGTCAATATATCACAAATGAATAATCTTGTCGAGCGTCTCGATCAGGTGATAAACGCGAGAGAAACCTTCAAGCTCGGTTTTGTCAATGCTCATCTGGCAACGTTAGCGCTCCGCCAGCCTGATCTCAATCATATTCTGCAGCAGTTCTACTTGGTAAACGATGGAGTTGGGCTGGATATCGCCAGTCGAGTCCTGTTCGGTAAACCGTTCCCGGAGAACCTGAACGGCACCGACATGGTGCCATATTTCCTTACCCATTCCCGACGGAGCTTGAGAATTTACCTGTTGGGAGCGGAAAAAGAGGTCGTCCAGCAAGCGGCGGATCTTTATGCGCTGACGTGGCCGCAGCATTGCATTGTGGGCCACCACGACGGCTTCTTCTCACACGCGCAAGAACCCGCAATAGCGGCGGCCATCGAGGCAGCGCGTCCAGACATCGTACTCGTCGCGATGGGAAATCCTCGACAGGAACAATGGATTGCGAAGCATGTCCCGGACTTGTGCCGGGTCGCGATTGGCGTGGGAGCGCTATTCGATTTCCAAGTGGGGCGTTTCGCCCGCGCTCCGGCGATCTATCGCAAGGCGCGCATGGAATGGCTCTACAGGTTGGCGCTCGAGCCGAAACGCTTGGCGCGGCGCTACTTCTTCGGCGGCCCGATGTTTCTGGG
This sequence comes from uncultured Lichenihabitans sp., assembly GCA_964249275.1. Taxonomy (GTDB): domain Bacteria; phylum Pseudomonadota; class Alphaproteobacteria; order Rhizobiales; family Beijerinckiaceae; genus Lichenihabitans. The sequence continues at coordinate 8,655 of CAXUCF010000094.1, read as the reverse complement.
CAACGTTCTGCTGCAACTCTACCGCGGCCATCGCGCCTGATGCTCCCTGCGCCCTCGGCGGATCGTGACTGTTCCCGCAAATACGAGATCGGATCGTAACACGCCATGAAACCTATGTCCGGCCTCGACCCCAACAGTTTCGCATCCGAAACGCAGCCCATGGTCAAGCCGACGGGCTTCCGGGAATACGACGCCCGCTGGCTGTTCCCGCAGGAGCTGAACCTGCTCGGCGCCCAGGCGCTGGGCCTCGGGCTCGGTACCCTGCTGCGGAGCGACGGCATCCGCGACATCGTCACCGGACACGACTTCCGCGCCTATTCGGCCTCCATCAAGCACGCGCTGGCACTGGGCCTCGTGCGGGCCGGCCTGCGGGTCCACGACATCGGGCTCGCCCTGTCGCCCATGGTCTATTTCGCCCAGTTCGACCTCGACGTGCCGGCCGTCGCCATGGTGACGGCCTCGCACAACGACAACGGCTGGACCGGCGTCAAGATGGGCCGGCAGCGGCCCGTCACCTTCGGCCCGGACGAGATGGGACGGTTGCGCGACATCGTGCTGGGCGGCGAGGGCACGCCCGCGGACGGCGGCTCCTACGTGCCGGTCGAGAATTTCCCCGCGCGCTACCTCGCCGACCTGCTCCAGGGCCGGACCATCACCCGCAGGCTCAAGGTGGTGGCGGCCTGCGGCAACGGCACCGCCGGCGCCTTCGCGCCGGGGCTGCTCGAAGCGCTCGGCTGCGAGGTCGTGCCGCTCGACACGCAAGGCGACTTCACCTTCCCGCGCTACAACCCCAATCCCGAAGACCTCCACATGCTGGACGCCATGGCCGAGAAGGTCAGGGCGGTGGGGGCCGACGTGGGGCTCGGCTTCGACGGCGACGGCGACCGCTGCGGCGTCGTCGACGACGAGGGCCATGAGATCTTCGCCGACAAGATCGGCGTCATGCTGGCGCGCGACCTGTCGGCGCTCCACCCCGGCGCCACCTTCGTGGTCGACGTGAAGTCGAGCGGACTCTTCGCCACCGACCCGGTCCTGCTGAGGAACGGCGTCAAGGCCGATTACTGGAAGACCGGGCACAGCTACATCAAGCGCCGGGTGTCGGACCTCGGCGCCCTGGCGGGCTTCGAGAAATCCGGTCATTTCTTCTTCAACGCGCCGATCGGCCGCGGCTACGACGACGGCCTGCTGACCGCCATCGCGGTCATCGAGATGCTGGATCGGGCGCCCGGCAAGAGCATGGCGGATCTCTACCGCGACCTGCCGAAGACCTGGGGCTCGCCCACCATGTCGCCGCACTGCGCGGACGAGCGCAAATACGGCGTCGCGGCCGCAGTCGTGGCCCGCTTCGAGGCCATAGCCAAGGCCCAAGAAGACTTCACGGGGCAGCCGATCCGTGACGTCAACACGGTCAACGGCGTCCGGGTCACGGTCGAGGACGGCACCTGGGGCCTCGTGCGGGCCTCGTCGAACAAGCCCGAACTGGTGGTCGTGGTCGAAAGCCCGGTGTCGGAGGCCCGCATGCGGGCCATGTTCGAGGCCATCGACGGCGTGCTGCGCGAAAACGACGGCGTCGGCCCCTACAACCAGACCATCTGAGGCGCATGTCATGTCGCAAACAATCAGCCCTGTGGCGTTCGACCGGCGCGCCGTCCTCGGTGCCGTCTGCCTCCTGCCCATGGCTTTGCACGCTGCCGCTTCTCCGCGGAAAGAGCGAAGCTTCTGGATCAACGTCAACTTCCAGGGCCTCGAAGGGGGCTCGACGATCCCGGGCCGCGCCGAAACCGATTATTTCGTGCCGACCCCGGTGGACCTCGCCTATGTGGCGGCGCGGACCACCGGCCCATCACGCCTGCCGTTCCGGTGGGAACGGTTGCAGCACAGCCCCGGCGGCCCTCTCGACCCGACCTATCTCGGCGAGATCACCTCCGTGGCCGACGCGGCCGCGCGGGTGAACCGCTCCGTGTTCCTCGACTGCCACAATTACATGCACCGCCTCGTCGACGGCACGGATCGGACGGTCGATGCCAAGGACGGCGTGCTGACCCGCCAGCACCTGGCCGACCTCTGGCACCGGCTCGCCACGGCCTTGGCGCGCCACCCCGGCATTGCCGGCTGGGACCTCATGAACGAACCCCAGGCGCTCAACGATGGGCAGAATCTCGCCGCCATCATGCAATTGTCGATCGATGCGATCGACGCGGTCGAGACCCGGAAGACCATCTACGTCGAGGGCGACGGATGGTCTTCGGCCGCCAACTGGGTCGCGAAGAACCCGGGCTACCCGCTGCACGACGCGCACGACCGCATCACCTACTCGGCCCATTGCTATCCGGACCCGGACGCCTCGGGCACCCATTACGATTATGCGGCGCTGACCAAGGCCGGCCTTCCCGAGACGGTCCTGGTGGACCGCACCCGCGGCTTCGCCAAATGGTGCACGGACCGCAAGCTCAGGGGCCACATCGGGGAGATCAACGTCGGGACCGACGATCCGCGCTGGTCGGCCGTCCTGGAGGCGGGCCTGTCGTTCTGGAAGGAGAGCGATATCCCGGTCAACCTATGGTTCTACGGCGCGCGCTTCGGGTCCAACCCCTACAACCTCTTCCCCGTCGATGGCGTCGAGCCGCCGCAATGGCGCGTGGTCGCGCCCTATGTGCGATCCTGACCTGGGCGACCGGCAATTATTGTCGACGTCGACGCCGCTCACCTTTTGACCGAAATGTTCGCTCGGAGCAGCTAAATGACGATGCACTTCGCGAAGAAAGCTCGATTGATCGCTTTCTACCTACCCCAGTTCCATCCGATCCCGGAAAACGACGAGTGGTGGGGGCGCGGCTTCACGGAATGGACGAACGTTGCGAAGGCGAAGCCGTTATTCCGCAATCATGCGCAACCTGTGGTCCCGTCGGATCTAGGTTTTTACGATCTGCGGGTGCCTGAGGTGAGGGAGGCGCAAGCTTCTCTCGCCAAGAGCTGCGGCCTAGAAGGCTTCTGCTATTGGCATTATTGGTTCGGCGAGGGTCGCAGGATCCTCGAACGTCCCTTTGAGGAGGTCGTCCGGTCCGGCAAACCCGACCTTCCCTTCTGCCTTGCGTGGGCCAACCAATCGTGGACCGGCATCTGGCACGGCAGTCCAAAAAAGGTTCTCATCGAGCAGAAGTATCCCGGCCGCGAGGACGACGAGGCCCACTTCGCTTCCCTGCTTCCCGCGTTCCGGGACGACCGGTACATCCGCGTGGACGGTCGGCCATTGTTCGTCCTGTTTGATCCCTTCGACATTCCCGATCCTCGCCGCTGGATCGCGAACTGGCAAGAATGCGCCGTCCGCAACGACCTGCCTAAGCTCTATTTCGTCGCCATGACGAACAAATATCCCGATTCCAGGCTGGATGCGTTCGACGCAGTTACCTCGCTGCCGCCTCAAGACTTCATCGGAGATCGGTCCCGGTACGAACGTGCTCTGACGCGCTTGCAGACTCGCGACCTTTACGGACTGGTCAGCCCCAGGTTCAAGAAACCGGCCGTGTTCGACTATGCCAGCGTGGTCGAGCATGCCTTCAGGCGGACGCCGGATGCTTCGGTTCACATCCCGTGCGTGCTTCCCAACTGGGACAACACGCCGCGATCGGGATCTCGCGGCGTCGTGTTCAACAACTCCACTCCAGAACTGTTCAGACGGTATCTGGACAAGGCCTTCACCCATGTGGAGGGGCGAGCTCCGGATCACAAGATCATCTTCGTCAAGGCCTGGAACGAATGGGCCGAAGGGAATTACGTCGAGCCGGACCTGGCACACGGGCACGCCTATTTGGACACGATCGGCGCGTTTCTGTCCGACCGTGCGGTCGGGATCCCGCAAGCCGATGAACTGGCGGCGGCGGTTTGATCCTCGATTCCCGTCGCCCTGACGCCAGTGCACGCGTCGCGACGCGGCGTGGCCGCTGGCCACGACGGTTTGTGTGAATTGCGAGGACAGGTGGAGCCATGAACGTTTCCTTGATCGTCTGCACCCTCGGCCGCAGCGAGCCGCTGCGCCGCCTCCTCGAATCGCTGCGGGGTTCGAGCGTGCCGCCGGTCGAGATCCTCGTGGTCGACCAAAATCCGCCCGGCTACCTCGACGGCGTCTTGTCCGAGTTCAACGATCTGCCGATAGCGCGCGTGACGTCCGAGAGTGGTCTGTCGCGGGCCCGCAACGTTGGGCTCGCCTTGGTACGGGGCGAGATCGTCGCTTTTCCGGACGACGACTGCTGGTACCCGGCCGGCGTGCTTGGCCGGGTCGAAGCCTTTTTCGCCTGCGAGCCCGCGTATTCGCTCCTCACCGGCCGCACCGCAGACGCCTCGGATGCGACGTCGGTCAGCCCGCATCTGTTGGAAGGCGCCGCAATCACGCGCGAGAACGTGTTCAAGGCCGGCAATTCCAACGGCATCTTCGTGCGCCGCGCCCTCGCCCAGGCGGTCGGCTTCGACGAGACGCTGGGTGTCGGCGCGCCTTCGCCCTTCCAGTCGGGAGAAGAGACCGACTTCGTGCTGCGCTGCCTCCACACGGGCGCGGCCGGCCGCTTCGACCCTGCCCTGATTGTGCACCACGACCAGGGCGACCCCGACGCAAGGCGTCAGCTTGGCCGGGTCCGCGCCTATTCGGCCGGTTTCGGCCGCGTCTTGCGGAAGCATGGTTACGGCTGGCCTGTAGTAGCGGCACCGGTGGCGCGCGCTACGGCCCGGGCGGCGTTCTGCGCGGCCAAGCTCGACTTCGAGGGCGCGTCGCACCGCCGAGCCTGGATCGTTGGAACGTTGCGCGGCTTCACGGCCGCGCCGTGATGCCGCGCCGCGACGGGTTCGGGTTCCCGATCTTCGAGACTTTTGACCCATGAGCGATTCGGCCGACACGCCTTGCGTGAGCGTTCTGCTCCCCGCCTTCAACGCCCGCGGCCTCGTCGGTCGGGCGATCGATAGCGTGATGGCCCAGACCCATACGCGCCTCGAACTCATCGTCGTCGACGACGCATCGAGCGACGGCACGGCGCAATTCGTCGCAGACCGCTACCGCAACGAATCCAGGGTGCACGTCGTCAGGTCTCCGATCAACGGCGGCCCGGCTCGCGCGCGCAACATCGGGCTTGGCGAAGCGCGGGGCGCCTGGGTGGCGCTGGTCGACGCCGACGACGCATGGCGGCCCGAGCGGCTCGCGCGCATGTTGGCCGTCGCGGGGGAAGGGGCCGACGTGGTGTTCGACAATCTCTGCGGTTTCGACGTGCCGAGCGGCGCGGAAACCGGCCCGATTTTCCCTCGCCTGCCCGAGGGCGGTATCGGCGTCGACGAACTGCTCGACCCCAGGGTGGACGGCAGCGACCTCGATTACGGCTATCTGAAACCGCTGATGCGTCGGGCCTTCCTCGACGGGAACGCCATCAGATATGACGAGGCGCTGCGGGCCGGCGAGGATTTGACACTTTACCTCGATCTCCTGCTGGCCGGCGCGGCCGTGCGCGCCATGTCGGAGCCGCTCTACCTCTACACGACGCCGGCGGCAGCGAATCGGGGCGCCGTCTCGCATTCCCACACGGTTCCAAACGACGCTGCCGTGGCGGCGGCCTTCCAGCGACTCGCGGTGCGGCGCGGTGTCGGCCCCGGCCATCCAGCCCGCGCCGCCATCGAGGCCCGCATGGACCACTTCCGTCGCGTCGGGCCGGTGGCGAGCTTCTATTACGCGCGCCGAAAACGTGACCTGGCGTCTATGTTGCGGTTAGCCGCGAGCGAGCCGGCCGTGTGGGGCGAAATCTGCAGGAAGGTCGGCGGCATACTGACGCGGCGAGTGAAGCCGTGAAGGCCGCCTTGCCGCGGCTGGCCGGATAGGGCGACAACTTTCATGGCCGGCAGCTTCGTCCGCAATTCGCTGGTGAACGCCTTCGCGAGCGCCTGCGTCACACTCGGCGGGTTCGTCAGCAGCATCGCTGTGGCGCGCGTGCTCGGGGTTCAGGGGACAGGTATCGTGGCCTATGCGGCCTGGGCCGTGACGGTGGCCATCATCGTGGCGGACGTCGGCATTCCCGGTACCCTGTCCCGCTTTCTGCCGGAGGTTCGGGCGCGAGAGGGGGTTGGCGCGGCGGCTGGCCTGACGCGGATGCTGCTTCACCCTTTTCTGCTGTCGACGGGCGTGATCGGTGCTCTGTTCCTCGGCTATGCGATCGGCCTGTTCTGGTTCCGCTCGCTCCCGGACCCTTGGTCGGTCTCGCCCGAAAGCTTCCAAGTGTCTCCACTCTTCTGGGGCCTCGTCGCCCTGTCTTGTACGGGGCAATCGCTCGCGGCCTTCGCAAGCGGATATCTCAAGGGCATGCATCGCTTCGCTGACTTCGCCCGCCTGGCCTTGCTGAGCAGTGTTGTGCAGATCGGCGGAACGGTGGCGGGGGCCCTCCTGTTCGGCAGCGGCGGCGCCCTGGCGGGTGTCGCACTGGGCGCCACAATCCCGGCCTGCGCGCTGTTGTGGGCCGGTACCGAAGGCCCCACGCCACCCACGAGGCTCCGCCGCCGCGTCATCCGCTACACGCTCGAGACCTGGGCTGGCTTCATCCTGTGGTCGTTCTTCGCGTCGCGCATGGAGGTGTTCTTTCTCGAGCGGAGTTGGGGCAGCCACGCGGTCGGCCTTTTTACGGTCAGCTTGACGCTGTCCAATCTCGCCACGCAGGGACCCCTGTTGCTCACCGGCACCCTGGTGCCGCAGCTCGCGTCTCATCTCGGGCGTGGCGAGCACGACGTCGCGCGCGCGCTTTATCCCACGAGCTTGAGACTGATGTGCCTGATGGTCTTCCCGGCCTGCTTCGGCATGGCCGCGATTGCGCCGGCGCTGCTCCCGGCCATCTACGGCGCGAGCTTCGCGGAAGCGGTGCCGTCCGCGACGATCCTGGTGGCCGGGGCTGCGCTCGTCGCCGGCTCCTCCGTCGTGGGTGCCTACATGAATGCCGCAGAGCGCAACCGCTTCGGTCTCTTGCTCGGGGTCGGCGGCGCCACCCTGTCCGTGGTGGCCGGATTCACGGTCGTGCCGCTCTTTGGACCCGTTGCAGCGGCCTGGAGCCGGGTGGGCATCCAGACCGCGATCGCCGGCGCGACCCTGTTCTATGTCTACCGACAGCTCGACTGCAGGGTGCCGATGCGGGACATCGGGGGTATCGGGCTGGCCGCGCTGCTATGTGCCGTGACGGCGCGGCTCATCGTTTCCTTTGAACCGGGCGTCGGTGGGATGCTTGCTGCCATCGCGGCCGGCGCGATCATCTATATCGTCGCGCTACGGTTTCTGAGCCCATTGCCGGCCCACGACGTGGATCGGCTCCGTTCCGCGCTGGCTGCGCTGCCGCCCGGACTGCGCCCTGCTGCCCGGATGGGGTTGCTCCTGATCCTACGAGCCTGACGACGGTTCGCGCCGACTGGATGGAATACCGGACACCATGGCCCAGATCGACCCGATGACGACGGCGGTTCAGGCCTCGATGTTCTTCTTGGCCTCGATCCTGCGGATCCTGACGCTGAACACCAGGCCGCCGAGCACGTAACAGAGCTGCAGGATCAGAACGGACGCGACGGAGATCAGCGCGGCGAAACCGAGGGGGACGCTTTGGCTCCATTGAACCACGAAGGACATCGCCAAGGTCGCCATCGCAACCAGAAACATCACCGGCCAACGGAGAGCCGTGGCGCAAGCGAAGCCGATCACCGCCAGAGCTGCGAAATAGAGCATTCGCCCGGCCCTCCCAACGTCTGTCTTATTATGCGAGGCATGCTATTGAAGACACCTTGACGAGGCAAGGGCGCCGGCGCGGCTCGACTGCATTCGGTCAGGCATGGAAGCGGAAATCCTGCGGCTTGAGGGCTGACGCGGACACGCCGAGCAGCGTGATCGTGTCGTGTCCCGCCGCCTTGATGACGGTATCGCTTCCGCTCTGGCTCGCATCGCTGAGGACCTGCGCGAAGGACGTGAACTCGGACGCCGGCAGGCTGAGCACGTCGTGGCTGGGTCCTGAAGCGACGAATCCAGTGATGCTGTCGTGGCCGGCGTGAGGCTGGAACACGAAGGTGTCGTTGGCGCTGGTGCCCGCAAGGCTATGAACGCCTCCCGCCAGGACATTCAAGGTATCGGACACGACGTCGCCGGCGGCATCGTAGCGGGTCTTCATGGAACCCACGCCGAGCGCCTGCAGGGCGGATCCCGCCATGGCTGTATCGGTCACGCCGCCGTCGGCATTCGCCGTCTCGGTCCATTGCAGGTAGACGTTTCCATGCCCGTCATATTGGGTTGTGCCCAGGTAGGTGCCGCTGCCGTCATATGAATCCAGGCTGGCTTTGCATCCACGCCCCGCGATGCCGGCGGTGAGCGAGAAAGGTGCTGCGGCTTGGCTCGACAGACCATCGCGGCTGGTCGCGACGGCAGCGATGCCCCCGTGGAAGCCGGCCCGGAGGGTGACCGCCAGGGCCCAGGTGCCGTCGGCCGCGACGGTGGCGGCCCCGAGGTCGCGCCTCCCCGCGAGGACATGGACCGAGGCGGCGGTGTCCGACACCGTGCCGGTGAGGGTCACGTCCGTCGGGCTGGCCAAGGTCACGCCAGGATCGATCGTCACGGCAGGGGCCTGCGCGGGCGCGGCATCCGGCGTGGCCGCCGGGATGGCC
>CAXUCF010000093.1:7975-16433 GCA_964249275.1 uncultured Lichenihabitans sp. | reverse complement strand
CCGCGAAGGCCGGTCGCGGGCCGGGCGGGCCGGGGGGCATGCCGGTGGAGCCACCTCCCGGCTAGCATGGCGTCTGGCCAGGCGGCGGCAGGCGCGTGATAGAGGTCCCTGCGACCGCGCCCAGCGGTTCAGGCGTCCAGGAGCTCGACGCGGCTCGATATCGCCGTCGTCATCCCGCCGGCCTGGGATGCGCCCATCATGCCATCGCTCGTTTGACGGTTCCGGATCAGATTTTTGGCCCTACGAGCCGCCTGCGTCACAATCGCGATGGGTTTCGGCAGTTGGCGCCGGAAGAACGCCAGCTTGCGGACTTGAGCCTCCACGGTCCATCTGACGACCGCGCCGGCCGGAAAGAAGACCACGTCGCCTGCCCCGAGGCTTCGGGGAGCTTCGACGCCGTCGTCCAGCACGATCCTGCCTTCGAGAATGTGGATCGTCTCATCGGTCGTGTAGTGCCACACGAACTTGCCCGGCGTGCACTCCCAGACAAGCGTGCAGGCGGTGCCGTCACGGCTCCGCGACAGCACGGAATTGCGGGCGACGGGGCTGCCCTCCAGGATCCAGTCCGGGTTGATCGGCGAAGGGCTCAGGGCGACCGAGACACTGCCGCACTCGATAGGGGTAACGGTCACTGGAGACTCCGTGAACTGTCGAGGCCGAACACATCAGCCTTATTCGATCAGTTCAGTATAAAGATTGAGCCAAATCCCACAATACCTGTTTCGGGGGGTGGCAGCCCCAACATCATAGCAAGCTTAACGAGCGTCTAATCAAATCCTAAGCTTTCGATGAGATTGCAGCGAGCAGAGTCTGTCGGCGCCGCGCTCCAAGACCCGGCTTCGCGGCCGCGATGGATCCAGGCTCCGTGCCGCCGCCTGGGCGATCGGACCGAAGCCGTCAGGAGGTGCTGTTGCGGACCGTCTGGATCGATGGCTTCGAAGGCGCTAAAGCCTCGCTTGCCTATCGAAGACGACCGAGACAGGGGTCCCGCCATGACGTCCACCGAAAGCGTGCGTATCGAACGCGACTCGCTCGGCGAGGTGCCGGTGCCTTCAGAGCACCTCTGGGGAGCCCAGACCCAGCGCTCGCTGACCTTCTTCCCGATCGGCACCGACCGCTTCACCTGGGGCCGCCCGGTGATCCGGGCACTCGGCGTGCTCAAGAAATGCGCGGCCCTCGCCAATGGAGAACTCGGCCAGCTGCCGGCCGAGAAGGTCGCCATGATCGTCGCGGCAGCCCAGGAGGTGATCGACGGTCGCTGGGACGGCGAGTTCCCGCTGGTGGTATTCCAGACAGGTTCGGGGACCCAGAGCAACATGAACGCCAACGAGGTGATCGCCAACCTCGCCATACGGCGGGCGGGCGGACAGCTCGGCTCCAAGACGCCGATCAATCCCAACGACGACGTCAATCGCGGCCAATCCTCCAACGATGCGTTCCCGACCGCCATGCACATCGCGATCGTGGGCGAGATCGAGAGCCGCCTGCTTCCGGCCGTGACGGGGCTGCGCGACACCTTCGCGGCCAAGGCCGCCAAGGGGAGCGACGTCATCCTGGTAGGCCGCACCCACCTGCAGGACGCCACCCCGATCACACTGGAACAGGTCATCTCCGGATGGATCGCGCAGCTCGATGAGGCCCTCGACGGCATCCGCCGCGCCCTGCCCGGCCTCTACGCCCTGGCGCTCGGCGGCACGGCGGTCGGCACCGGGGTCAATACCCACCCGCGCTTCGGCGAGGTGGCGGCAGCCGCCATCGCCCGCGAGACCGGCTTCCCCTTCGTGACCGCGCCCAACAAGTTCGCCGCGCTCTCGGCCCATGACGCCGTGGTGGCGGCGAGCGGCGCCCTGCGGGTGCTGGCCGGGGCACTGATGAAAATTGCCAATGACGTGCGCTGGTACGCCAGCGGACCCCGTGCGGGTCTCGCCGAACTGACCATTCCCGAGAACGAGCCCGGCTCTTCCATCATGCCGGGGAAGATCAATCCCACCCAGTGCGAGGCACTCACCATGGTGGCGGTCCAGGTGTTCGGCAACGACCATGCCGTGGCGTTCGCGGGCAGCCAGGGCAACTTCCAGCTCAACGTGTTCAAACCCGTGATGCTGCACAACATCCTCGAGTCGATCGCGCTGATCGGCGACGGGGTGCAGGCCTTCGATCGGTTCTGCGCCGTCGGGATCGAGCCCAATGTCAAGAATATCAAACAGCATCTCGACGGCTCCCTCATGCTGGTCACGGCCTTGAACCCGCATATCGGTTACGAGAAGTCGGCCAAGATTTCGCTCATGGCCCATCGCGACGACATCACGCTGCGCGAAGCGGCCATCGCGCTGGGCGTCGCGGGCGAGGATTTCGACGCCTGGGTCCGGCCCGGGGACATGACGAAGCCGCTTCCCGCATGAGCCCGCCCAGCGATCGATCCTGTAACGGCCGCGGCATCGGCCTCACTTCGCCAGCGTGGCCGTGACCTGAATGACGGCCGGCGTGCCGATGATGAGGAACAACACCGGCAGGAAGAACAGGATCATCGGCACGGTGAGCTTGGGCGGGAGCGAGGCGGCCTTCTTCTCGGCCTCCATCATGCGGGCGTCGCGGCCTTCCTGGGACAGCACGCGCAGCGCCGCACCGAGCGGAGTCCCGTAGCGCTCGGACTGGATCAGCACGGTCGACAGCGCCTTGACGGGTTCGAGCCCGGTCCGCTTGGCGAAATTCTCGAAGGCCTGGCGGCGGTCGGGGAGGAACGACATCTCGGCCATGGTAAGGGTCAGTTCCTCGGCCGCGGCAATCGATTGCCCGCCGATCTCCTGGGCGACCTTGCGGCCGGCATGTTCGAGCGACATGCCCGATTCGACGCAGATCAGCAGCAGGTCGAGGATGTCCGGAAACGCCGTACGGATCGACTTCTGCCGCTTGGCAACGGTGTTGGACAGGAACATTTCGGGCGCCTTGATGCCGGCGTAGGCCGCACCCACGCAGACGCCGAGCTTCAAAGTCGTCCCCAGCCCGAAGTCATTGACGACGAAGATGTAGAAGGCCGCGACCGCAAGGAAACCCACCGGCGAGACCAGTCGAAAGAACAGAAACGTTACCTCGGCAGCCTGGCCCCGGAACCCCGCCATGGCGAGTTTCTGCTGGGCGGTGTCGGTACCGAGCCATCTCGCGGCGCTGAAGCCGTGGACCATTCGGGACATGAAGGCCCGGGCCTCCGGACGCAGGTTGCCCTTGCCGGTCTTGGCCAGCTTTTCGCGTTCGCGGGCCCTGATGCGTTCGCGCTCCGACGACACCTGCTTCATGCGGCGGCCGAGCGTGTCGGTCTGTAGGAACGGCATGACGATCGTGATAACCGTGGCGCCAACAGCAATCGCGATCAGCAGGCTGATCATGAAGGCCCGATCCGACAGCTTCTCCAAAATCAGGTCGACCATTCGTTTCTGCCCGATCGTGACATGACGGACCGAGGCTCGTCCCGTGTCCGGTCCCTGGAGCAATCTCAAAGCTCGAAGTTGATCATCTGCTTCATGACCATGATCCCGATCCCCATCCAGCACAGGCCGGCCCCGATGACGATACGGCCTGTCGAGGTCGTCCAGAGGAGAGAAATGTAATCGGGCGACACCAGGTACACCAGAATGCCGACAACGAACGGCAGAGCTCCGATGATGCCGGCGGATGCCTTGGCTTCCGATGACACGGCCTTGACCTTGGCCCGCATCTTCTTGCGCTCGCGAATGACACGGGACAGGTTCGCCAACGCCTCGGTCAGATTACCGCCCGCTTTCTGCTGGATCCCGATCACGATGGCGAAGAAGCTCGACTCGCTGACGGGCACCCGTTCCGCCATCCGCTCGACCGCCTCGGTCACCGTGAGGCCCATAGACTGGGCCTCGACGATGCGCCGGAACTCCGTCTTCAGCGGCTCCGGGGACTCGGTCGCGATCACGCGCAGGCAGTCGCCCAGCGGAAGACCCGCCCTGACGCCGCGGATCACGATATCCACCGCGTTCGGGAATTCGTTCGTGAAACTGGCGAGCCGGCGCTTCCGCTTGAAGCTCAACAGCCAGGACGGCAAGCCGAAGCCGCCCACCAGGGCGGCTGCCCCCGCCAGCATGGGATTGCCTTGAAGGACGAAGATCGCCAGAGCCAACGCCAAACCCGATACGGCCGAGACCGCGATGTAACCCCTCCGGGTCCACTCGAGCCCGGCCTGTTGGATGCGGATCTCGAGCGGCACCCTCTTGTTCCTGCCGCGCTGCTCGAGGTCCTTCAGGCTGTCCGTGACCTGTTTGCGGCGGGTCGCGGCGTCGACGACCCGCTCGCCCGAGCGTTTGGTGCGCGGCGCCTGAATGGCCGCCTTGCGCTTCTCGGCCTTGATGTCCCCCGACAGGTAGGGGCTTGCGACGAACAGCACGCAGCCGGCCGCTACGATGGCGAGGCCATAGGTCGCCAGAGTCGTCTGATCCAGGATCATAGCGGCAAGCCTCGTCGCGCCGGCCCGTCCCGGTAAGACGGCCCGTCCCGGTAAGACGGCTCGTCCCGGCATTGTGGCCCAACGCGATGTGGGGACTCGCCTTGGCGAATCTGCCCGGAGCGCATCACAGCCGGCCACCGTCTTTCGGATCGGCGCGATCGAGCGCTTCCCCGAGCCGCTCCTCCTCGCCGTAGTAGCGCGCGCGTTCCCAGAAGCGGGGCTGGCCGATGCCGGTGGAGCGATGGCGGCCCTTCAGCTTGCCCTGCGCGTCCTCACCCAGGATGTCGTAGAGAATGATGTCCTGGGTGATGATGACGTCGCCCTCGAGCCCGAGCACCTCGGTGACGTGGGTGATGCGGCGAGAACCGTCGCGCAGGCGGGTCGCCTGGATGATCACGTCGATCGACGTCACGATCATCTCGCGGATGGTGCGCGACGGGAGCGAAAAGCCGCCCATGGTGATCATGGACTCGAGCCGGCTCAACGCTTCGCGCGGCGAGTTGGCGTGCAGGGTCCCCATCGAGCCATCGTGGCCCGTGTTCATGGCCTGTAGCAGGTCGAAGGCTTCCGGTCCGCGCACCTCGCCCACGATGATCCGTTCCGGCCGCATGCGGAGGCAGTTGCGGACGAGGTCGCGCATCGTGATGGCGCCCGTGCCTTCGAGGTTTGGCGGGCGCGTCTCGAGCCGCACGGTATGGGGCTGCTGCAGCTGCAGTTCGGCCGCATCCTCGCAGGTAATGACCCGCTCGTCGTGTTCGATGTAATTGGTGAGGCAGTTGAGCAACGTGGTCTTGCCCGAGCCCGTGCCGCCCGAGATCAGCACGTTGCAGCGGACCTTCCCGATGATCTTCAGCACTTCGGCGCCATCGGCCGAGATGGCGCCGAATCTCACGAGCTGGTCCAAGGTCAGCTTGTCTCTTCTGAACTTGCGGATGGTGAGGGCCGGGCCGTCGATCGCGAGCGGCGGCGCGATCACGTTGACGCGCGACCCATCCATCAGGCGGGCATCGCAGATGGGGGACGATTCGTCGACGCGCCGGCCGATCTGGCTCACGATCCGCTGGCAGATGTTCATCAACTGCGCGTTGTCGCGGAACCTGACGTTGGTCAACTGGATCTTGCCGTTGACTTCGATGTAGGTCTTGGTCGCGCCATTGACCATGATGTCGGCAATGTCGTCCCGGGCCAGCAACGGCTCCAGCGGTCCGTAGCCCAGGACGTCGTTGCAGATGTCGTCGAGCAGGTCCTCCTGCTCGGCGATCGACATCACGACGTTCTTGATCGAGATGATCTCGTTGACGATGTCGCGAATCTCTTCACGCGCCGTCTCGGCATCGAGCTTGGAGAGTTGCGCGAGGTCGATTGCCTCGATGAGGGCGCTGAAGATGGTGCTCTTGGTGAGATAGTAGTCCTCGGAGCGCCGGGGTTCGGCCGAAGGCGGAGGCGGCGCGGAAGGCCGCGCCGAGCCGCCGCGTGCGTCCGGCTCGATCTTCATCACCACCGGGGCGGGGCTTGGGGCGCCACCGGTCGGCGCTCGTCGTCCGAACATACTGCGACTTCCCTTCCACGTCCCAGACGTGATCCCACGCGGCCCTTGTCGGCTCGGCTCGCACCATCCACGGCAGCACGCATGACCGGGCCCGTCGCCGATGCACCGCCTCAGGCCCCACACTCGTCGCAAATGGTTACCGTTTTCCGAAAGCCGGACCCACCGGTGCGGCATGTCGGGTTCCGGTTCCAGCCGGTCTCGCCCTGTCCCGCGGCGGATCAGGATGCTCGGCTTCTCGGAGCGATGTCGTCGACGAGCCATCGTCGACGACGGCCGATGCGCTCGGTCAGGATGCCTTCTTGCGGGTGAAACGCGCCACCAGCGGGTCGAACAGGTTGCGCCGGCTCCGACGCGCCTCGGACCGCCCGGTTACGGCCTGGGCGAGTTCGTTGAAGAGATCGGCCGTCTTGTTCCCGGCCTCGACTTCCCCGACCATCTGGCCGTTGTTGGCCGCCGTGCCGAAGAGCTTGGCATCGAACGGCAGCACGGCCGCCGGCGCGAGTTCCACCGCCTTGGCGAAATCCGCCACCGCGATTTCGGGCCGCTTCGCCACACCCGTGCCGTTGAGCACGAGCTTCGGCAGGGCGTCGTTGGGGCGCGCCGTCTTCAGCACGTCGATGAGGTTCTTGGCGTTACGGAGGTTGGCGAGGTCGGGCCCCGCCACCACGATGACCTCGTCGGCCCCGATGAGTGCCCGCCGGCTCCAGGCCGTCCAGCCGTGCGGGACGTCGAGAACGACGATCGGCACGGTGGCGCGAAGGATGTCGAACAGGCCGTCGAAGGCCGTCTCGGCAAAATCGTAAGGCCGCTCCAGCGTGGCCGGGGCCGCCAGGATCGACAGCTTCTCGGTGCACTTCGACAGCAGCCGGTCGACCAGGTTGGGATCGAGCCGGTCGGGCGCAAAAACCGCCTCGGCGATGCCCTGCGGCGGGTCCTGATTGAAGTCGAGCCCAGCGGTACCGTAGGGCAGATCGAGGTCGGCGATCACGGTCGCGATATCGAAGATCCGGGAGATCGACCAGGCGACGTTATGGGCGACCGTGGACGCGCCGACCCCGCCCTTGACGCCCGTGACCGCGACGACGCGGCCCACCGGCTGAGCCGCCTGGCCCGTGTAGAGGTGCGAGATCGCGCGCACGAGGTCGAGCGCGTCGAAGGGCGCCACGATGTAGTCGCTGACGCCGCTGCCGATGAGTTCGCGATAGAGCACGATGTCGTTGACGCGGCCGATCACCACGACCTTGGTGCCGGCGTCGCAGAACTCGGCCAGCTTGTCGAGGTGCGTCACCAGCGTGTCGCGGTCGCCGGTGGTTTCGATCACGATGAGGTTCGGCGTCGGGGCGGTGCGATAGGCCTCGACGGCGGCGGGCGCCCCGCCCATGTTGACCTTGACATGGGCGCGGCTCATGCGGCGGTCCGCCATGGCCTCGTTGATGACCTCGGCGATCTCGGCGGTTTCGCAGAACGCCTGGAGCGAGATGCGCGGCACCGGCGGAATCTGGTGGCGCGGGTCGGCCCCGTCGGCGGCGCGGAGGGTGGGAGCGCCGTTTATCACTGGGTTCCACCGATCGGAACGAGCTTGGATTGCGTGAAGTTCGTACTGGGGTCCTGGCCGTTGAGGACCGGGTTGCCGCGCAGGTCGCCGATGGCGCGGGTTCGCATCTGCACGTCGCCCGGCTCTTCGGCACGAGGCCTGACGAGATCGCGCGGATCATCGACCTGGGCCGCCAAGGTCTGCTGGTTGGCGCAACCCAAGTTGTAGTAGGAGCGGTTTTCCCACTCGTCCGGAGTTGAACCCGGACCGAGGTCGTCCGGCCAGTCGCCGCAATGGCCCGCGACCCTGGCCTGCAACTTCAGGAAGCTGAGCCTCAGCACCGAAGCTAATTCCGGGTCGGCCACACGGTAGGAGCCAACTTCGATGTCGCCCTTTACGCCGGAGGCTGCCAGCGCGCGACGCACTGCCGAGAGGGTAGCCTCGGCGGCCCGGGCGTCGATCGCTCCACGGGGCATTTGCACCCGAATGCGGCCTCGACCATTGGCGATGTAGTCGGCCGAGAAGGCCTCGACGTCATGACGCTGCCGATAATCGAGCCGGTTGTTGCCGCCCACGAGGAAGATGTCGAGCGCTTGTCGGGCATTGCCCAGCACGATCGGATGCCGCTGGTGATAGTCGACCGGGACGGCCGAGGTCGCCACGGCGCGATCGACGTTGGAACAGCCGGCGATGGGCAGACCGAGCAACAGCAGGCTCGCCACGGCCGCCACCGCGCGGCTGCAAGGTGGTTGACCACCATGGGGCAGCGGTTTCACGGTCGCGGACGTGTTCATGGGCGTTTCCGGAAGGAGCGAAAAAAGGTGATCGGGAAGCGCGTCCCGGCCGTTAGTCATTGATGAAGCCGACGTGACCGCGATAGCTTCTGGAAAGCTCTGGCTTGGCTACG
>CAXUCF010000093.1:5629-7965 GCA_964249275.1 uncultured Lichenihabitans sp. | reverse complement strand
GAGTAGATGCGGTTCATGCGGCCGAGCAGGACGGCCTGTGGATCGCTCGAATCGGTGAAGCCGTCGTCGGGCTTGCTCACCTGATCGGGCCGTAGCGTCTTCGACAGGTAGGGCGTCACGATGATCATCAGTTCCGTTTCGTTGCGCTGATATTCCCGCGATCGGAACAGGGCGCCCAGGATCGGCAGGTTGAGCAAGCCGGGCGTACCTGTGATCGACTGCTTGCTGGACTGCTGGACGAGGCCCGCTGACACGATCGAGCCGCCGGACGGAAGCTCAACAGTCGTCTCGTTCTGGCGCTGACGAAATCCGGTGATCGGTCCACAGCTCGTGTTTACGCCCGAATTCGGATCCGGCTCGACGACCTGCGTGGAGATGTGCAGCGAGATCCTCCCTCCGGAGAGGACGGTCGGGGTGAAGTTCAGTGTCACGCCATACTGCTGCTGGATGTAGATACAGGCCGGTATGAGCCCGACCCCGGAGACGCCCTGATTGGTGGCCGTCTGCGTGATCGGGATAGTGCCACCGGCTTGGAACTTGGCGGTCTCGCCGGAGATGGCAGTGACACTGGGCTCGGCGAGGATGTGAGCGACGCCGTTGCTCTCGAAAGCCGAGATCGTGGATGACAGCGAGTTCTTCTTGTTCGTGAAGTTCGCCAACAAGCCAGAGTTGCCCAGGGAGGTCGCGACGTTCGCCGCAGCACCGCCCGGGGTGGCTGCAACTGCTCCGCTCCAAGCGCCGCTGATATCGACGCCAAGCTGCTTGATGATGTCGCGGCGGATCTCGATGATCGACACTTTGAGCGTGACCTGGTCCTGGCCGCGGATCACCAGCGAATTGATGATGTGGCCCGGCACCACCAGAGGGGTTCCGGCCGACACCGACACGCCACCGCCACCACCACCGGCCGAGCCGCTGCCTGTTCCCACCGCGGTGTAGCCCGTGTAGGCCGTGGCGATATCGAGCGCACGCTGGGCGTCGACGGCCGACGCCACCGTTCCGGTCAGAATCACTGAATCGTCGACCGCCTGGACCCGAATGTCGTTGTCCGGCATCACGGTCCGCAGGATCCCTTGAAGCTCGCCGATGTCGCGGTCGTTGACGTTGATGGAGAGGATAGCGATCTGCCGACCGTCCTTGTCCATCGCGAAGATCGTGGTGGGTCCTTTTGCCAGGGCCATGACGTAGAGCCGCCGCGGCGAGCGCACCACGGCATTGGCGACCTCGGGCTTGCCCACGAAGACTTCCGCAGCATCGCTCGGCAGATCGACGATGATGGATTTGCCAACCGCCATGGTGACCTTTTGCTGGCGGCTGCCGGGCGGCACGGACAGCACCGGGGGGGCCGGCGTCGAGGCCGAGTTCCGCACCGCCGGCACCAGCACCGGCGCCTGCGCGCTCACCGGTCCGGCGGCGGCCGCCAGCATGGCCAGCGCCGGGGCTAAGCAGATTTTTGCAAATCTGCTTACACTTGAGATGCTGGGCAGCATTGATTTCACTTTGAAAAGCGAAATCAATCGTGGCTTTCGCCACGCAAGGCTGCTTAGGGCACGGCCCGCCAGGCTCCGTCCCTCGCGGTCAATGCGGCTCATCGATTGCCATCCTCGGTCACGGTGCCGTAACGGACCACGGACAGACTGTGCGAGGCTTGCCGGGGCGCCTCGCCGGCCTGCCGGGCGTCGAGCATCGAGCGCAGCACGAGCGACAACTGGCCGGTGCGCTGCGCCAGGATCACGGTTTCTGCCTGCAAGGGATCGAGTTCCAGGGTGGCGTTGGATCCGACCACCACGGGCTGGCCGTCCTTGTCCTGGAAGTTCTGGCCGATGGCCAGCACCCGGACGTCGTTGAGCAGCGTGTCGCTGACGTAGACGTCCGCGGGCGGCGCTCCCGGCTTGGGGTCCTGGCGATAGGTCTTGATCACGTCGACGCGGTCGTTGGGCAGGATGAAGCTGCCCGCCGTGGTGGCGCCCTGGCTATCGATGTTGATCGCGACCGCACGCTTGCCCGACGGCAGGATGGCCGACATGAAACCGTTGTTGTCGCCCTTGATCAGCTTCTCGCCGCGCACCGGCTCGCCCTGGTACATGGCGGAGCGCACGATCGCGCCCTTGTCGTCCTCCACGCCCTTAGGGCTCGCCTTCCTGACGGTCGTCCCCGGCGGAATGACGTCCTTGGGCCAGGCCTGCCAGGCGAGGTCCCCATCGCCGATCTTGTGCCCGAGCGGCAGGTTCCTGGCCGCCACGAGCACGTCGTCCGTTAGGGGCGGCGGCGGAGGCGGCAATGCCGCGACAGGTGGGGGCGCCGGCGGCGGCGACCCATTCGCCATGATGAAAGCC
>CAXUCF010000093.1:0-5619 GCA_964249275.1 uncultured Lichenihabitans sp. | reverse complement strand
GGATTCGGGCCACCCTGGACCCCGACGAGATCGGGGCGCGGGCGGCGGCGGGTTCGACCCGCCCGCCATCATGAAGGCGCCGGCGGCGGCCGCCAGGGCCAAGAACAGGACGATGATGCGCGACTTCTTCATGACCGAGGCTTTCAGGCGCGACCCGGCGGAGGCGCGACTGCCATCGATCCAAGCAGCGAAAGGTCAAGTTATGGTTAACCGGATCTCACCGATTTTATCGGACCAAGTGGCGAGGTCAGCGGAGCAGCGGAGTTGCCGACGCTGTCGGACCGCGGACACCGGATGACAGTGTAGATGTCGATCCTGCGCCAATGCGCTCCCGCGTCGTCCGCGGAGAAGCGATGGATAGGGAATGGGGGCCGCCATAAATGGGCCACCCACCCTTCCGGCGCGGCCACGAGCTGCCGCCCCGGCGCCACGATGGCGGTGGGACGGCTCGGGTCCCCACAGAAGCCGCGGACGGCCGCGGGGGACAGGACGACCTCCTCGTTCCCGCGCGGCAGTTCGGCCCAGGGTGTCACGTCGGCGGAGCGCGTCAGGCCGAGCCCGCGCAGCATTTCCGTCCGACTATGCCAGGCGAGCGCCAGGTCGCGCGAAAACAGGATCGGACCGGCCTGGACCGTGCTCATGAACGACGGGCGCCCGGCGACGAACCAGGCCTCGCTGTCGTCGTCGACCCACAGCACCTCGCCGGGGCCGGGGCCGATCATGGCCTGGACAGTCGCGGCATCGGCGGCGCTTTCCGTGAGGCGGCGTTCGCTCGTCCTGCTGTCCCAGAGCAGCATGCCGGGGAGAGAGATCGCGACCAGCATGACGCCAACCGCGACCCGGGCGCGACCCGTGAGACCGCGCCGCGTCGCGAACGTCGTGCCGATCAAGATGGCCACGACAGGAATGATCAGGACTTCGGAGTTCACGATGGCAGACCACGTGACCTCGCCGCCCTGCACCAGGGCGGAGCGGACAAAGGCATCGAGCGCTGCTGCAGATTGAAGCGCGCCGGCCAGCGCGACGCCCGCGACCGTGGCGGCAGCCCACCGCAGGGTGCGGGCCGAGATAGCCGGGAACTCGCCGCGGCACGCCAACGCTTGAGCCCCGAACGTCACGGCGGCCAGCACCGAAGCGAGAGGCGCCTCGGCCGAGGTCAGCCAGGTCAGCGCCAGCAGCGCCAGGGTGGTCCGCCCTGGTGGACCGCCGCTCCAAAGGCGCACGGCTGCCACCACCAGGGCGGCATTGCCCAGAACCGCCAGGAGCCAGAGCACACGCCAGAACTGCAGTTGCGTGACCAACAGGCTGGGGATGCTGTCGCCCAGCAGGAACGACACCGCCAAACCGCCGACCGAGAGGCTCGCGATTCCCCAAAACAGCGCGCGCGTCCGGTCCGACGAGAGGCTTCCCGCGACCACGACAGCGACGAGTTGAGCCGCAATCGGGCCGAAGCTGTCTCTCGGCCAGAGGCTTGGGAAGAGGTATCGCGAGCGCTCCCGCAGGATCGACATCCAGAGCGGGTCGATCGGGATCAGCAGGCGATTCGCCAGCGGAAGCCCCAGCGCGACCGCGCCGGCCAGCGTAGCACAGGCCGCCGCCACGGCGAGCAGCCAGCGGCGGTCGTCGCGCACCAGCAGCACGGCCGCGAGCGCCAGGCCCGGCAAGGTGATCAGAGGGTGTAGTACGGCCGCGAAGGCCATGAGCAGGAGACCGAACCGTCGGCGCCCGCCCAGGAGGGCGGCGAGCCCGCCCAGAACGCCGGCTTGCGCGAAAACGCGCGGCGTCGCGATGGCGTCGGCGTAGCTGAAGACGGAATAGGCGCCGTATTGGGCGGGCAGCACCAGCATGCAGACGACCGTCGCCCAGGCGACCCGGCCGCGCGCCACGCTGCGGGCGAGGGCCGCGGCCGAGACGAGCCAGATCAGGAGCCCGCTCAACGTGAGAAGCATCGAGGCGTGGCTCGGCGACATCACTGTCAACAGAGCGTCGACGATGGCGCGCATGGCGCTGAAGCCGGTCTGTTCGTCATGCGCGAACATCATGTCCCGCCCGACGCCCGTGAGATCGAGGTCGGCGACGCCTCGGCCCACATAGATGCGAGCATCCTGCATCAGCCCGCGATAAGGGCGGAACAGGAGCATGATCGGCAGCAGGCCCGCCCACATCGCTACGCGACCGACGTCCAGGCTGGAGCGCGGCACGCCGGTCATACGCTCCCCGGGCAGTATCACCTCGCTCAAACCGAGATCCCTGTTCAGCAGATGGGGGACAGTCTTCCGGAATAGGATCAAATCCTTAAAGTGGCACTAAGCATAAGACACGGCGCGGGCAGGTCCTGTTTACGTAATTTCAAGTTCCACGCGCCACCCTGATCGCGTGATGAGTGTCTTCAAAACCGGCTGGCCGGTCCCCACCACGGTTGCGTCGCACGAAGCGCCGGAGGCACGGCAGATGGCCGCGTTCCTCTGCGTGGGGCTGCTGGGCCTCGGGACCGATACCGCGGCGTTCAGCGTCCTCCACGGCGCCGGCCTGTCGCTGGCACTGGCCCGCGCAGCGTCGCTGCTTTCCGCCACCGGAGTGACGTGGCGGCTGAATCGGACCTTCACCTTCGCGGCCACGGGCCGGCGCCGCATCCGCGAACTTGGCCGCTACCTGTCGGTGACGCTGGTGGCTCAGGGCTTCAGCTACGCCTTCTTCCTGACCCTCTCCGAAGCAGCGCCCCGCCTGCCCGCCGTCGCGGTGCTGGTCACCGGAGCGGCCCTGGCCACGGGGCTCTCCTTCATGGGCCAGCGCCTGTTCACCTTCCGCGCCGCCTGACAATTGCCATTGAGGATTACGACATGCGGCCCGACACCGACATCCTGATCATCGGCGCCGGCCCGGCCGGGCTGACGGCGGGCTACCTGCTGAGCAAGGCCGGTCGCGACGTCCACATCGTCGAGCGCGATCCCCGGTATGTCGGCGGGATCAGCCGCACGGTGAACTACAAGGGTTATCTTTTCGATATCGGCGGACACCGTTTCTTCTCCAAGGCGAAGGAAGTGGTCGATCTGTGGAACGAGATCCTGCCCGATGACTTCATCGAGCGGCCGCGTCTGTCGCGGATCTTCTACCGGGGTAAATTCTATTCGTACCCGCTGAAGGCTTTCGAGGCGCTTCGCAATCTCGGCCTGTTCACCAGCGCGGCCTGCGTGGCGTCCTATGCCCTGGCGAAGGCGAGACCCGTCAAGACGCCCAAGACCTTCCATCAGTGGGTGCGCAACAACTTCGGCGAAAAACTCTTTTCGATATTCTTCAAGACCTATACGGAAAAAGTCTGGGGCATGTCGTGCGACGAGATTTCGGCCGATTGGGCCGCGCAGAGGATCAAGGGGCTCAGCCTCGCCTCCGCAATCCTGAACGCGTTGACGCGATCGCTCGGCCTCGGCCGTCACGGGGGCGGCACCGAGCCAGCCATCAAGACCCTGATCGAGTCGTTCCGCTACCCCCGCAAGGGTCCCGGGATGATGTGGGAGGCCGCAGCCGCCAGGATCACGGCGGCCGGAGGCCGCATCGAGATGGACCGGAGCCTCGAATCGATGTCATGGGATCCGACGTCCCGGCGCTGGACCGTGACGACGATCTCGGGCTCGGGCGTCCGCCGGTCGCTGACCGCCAACCACGTCGTGTCATCGGCCGCGATCCATGACCTGACGGCCGCCATCAAACCCGCCCCGCTCAGCACGCTGCACGCGCGAGCCCTGCGCTACCGCGACTTCCTGACGGTCGCACTGATCGCCAAGACCGGCGACGACTTCCCCGACAACTGGGTCTACATCCATGATCCATCGGTCCATGTGGGTCGGGTCCAGAACTTCCGGTCCTGGTCGCCGGAACTGATTCCCGAGGAGGGCCACACCTGCCTCGGGCTCGAATATTTCTGCTTCGAAGGCGACGGGCTCTGGGCGTCGTCGGACGAGGATCTCGTGGCGCTGGCCAAGCGCGAGATCGACCACATCGGGCTGATCAGATCGAGCGATGTCGTCGACGCCTGCGTGGTGCGCCAACCCAAGGCCTATCCGGTCTACGACGAGGAATACCAGCATAACGTCCGCATGGTCCGCCTCGAACTCGAGAGCCGGTTTCCGACGCTCCACCTCGTCGGCCGCAACGGCATGCACAAGTACAACAACCAGGACCACGCCATGATGACCGCCATGCTGACGGCGCAGAACATCCTGGCCGGCGAGCGGCGATACGACGTGTGGCAGGTCAACGAGGACGCGGAATATGGTGAGGCGGGGTGCGCCGGCGCCAAGGAAGCACTATCGAGCGAGCGGCTGATCCCCGCCAGGGTCGCCGGCGCGGCCGCCTGAACCCGTTTGCCCCATCATCGACTCGGGAGCAGGTCACGCGTCCCGCGCGGCAGGCGAACGAAGCTTAAATCCGCATCGCCAAGCCACCGATCGATCGACATCCGGAGGAGACGCCGCTTCTCAGTCGGTCATCACCAACGCCCAGAAGGTCTTGTAACGGGTGCCGGGCGCCGATGCCGCCGCAATGCCGATGCGGTGGATCGGCCGGTACAGCAGGTTGTCGTTGTGGCGAGGCGAGTGCTCCCAGCCCAGCAACGCGCGCTCGAAACTCGGATAACCGGCCGACACGTTCTCGGCCTCGGCTCTGCGCCTCAGTCCCTCGGCAGCGAGCCTCGCCGACAGGTCGCCCGCGACAGCGTGGCTGAGCCGGTTGGCCCGGGCCATGCTGTCGGCCTGGCGCCGGGCGACCCGCACCAGCGCCGGGTCGAGATCCACGGGACCCAGGCCGTGAGCCTCGCGATAGGAGGCGATCATCCGGCGGGCCGCATCGACGTCGACCGCGACCGGACCGATGTCGTCCAGGCCCCTGCCCGGGATCTCGCCGAGAATCGGGCCCACGGCGCATCCGGCCAGCGCCGCTCCCGCAAGGGCCAGCGCACACCCTACCGGCGCCCGCCGTACCAGCGTGCACGGTGCCAGCGCGGCACCACCCCGGGCCAGGTTCAGTCGCGGCAATGTGCGGCCGTCACTTCAAGAACACATAGATGTCGACCTCGAGCGAGTTGTCGTCCGACGCCTTGGTGCGGTTGAGGTATTCCTCGGCGAACATGTTCTTGGCCTCGAGACCCTTCTCGTCGAGGTAGGCCGTGATGGCCTCATAGGTCGAGTCGATGTCGTCATAGGCGCTGCGGTGCTGGAACTTCATCACCTTGCCGCCGGGTGACTGGCCGAAGCTGACGTCGGCCGGCAGGTCGGCGGGCTTGGCATCCGGCGCCGCCGCGACCGGCACCATGGCGACGAACTTGAAGCCGGCGTCGTCGGTCTCGTTGAACAGCGCCATCGGATTGCCGGTCGGCTTGATGTTGGCCTTGGCCAGGGTCTCGTTCAGCTTGGTGAAGCTGTCGTTCAGCGTCTTGAAGCCGTCGTCCCAGGTCGATTGTCCGCTGAGCTGCACGACGGGATGCGGCTGCAGCGTCATGGTCTGGCTGATGGAGGTATCGGGCGGCGAGCTATCGGGTGTCGCTGCCGCCGGCGGGTTGACGGCGGCGGGAGGCGCCGCGGCGGGCGCTGTGATGAGAGCGATGTAGCCGCTCACGGGGCCAGA
>CAXUCF010000092.1:0-16485 GCA_964249275.1 uncultured Lichenihabitans sp. | reverse complement strand
CAATGCTGCCCAGCATCTCAAGTGTAAGCAGATTTGCAAAAATCTGCTTAGAGCGACTCCCGCGCGCCTCCCTCGCGCAGACGCTGCGCGTAAACGTTGATCACGAGGGCGGTGAGTAGGATCAGGCCGCGGATCAGGATCTTGAGGAAGGAATCGATCTGGACGTGATCGAGCCCGTTGTTGAGAACGCCGAGGACGCACAAGCCCACGATCGTATTGCCGATGCCGCCGCGCCCACCGAACAGGCTCGTCCCGCCCACCACGACGGCCGCAATGGAGTCGAGCAGGTAGGTGTCGAATTCGTTCTGCTGTGCGGAGCCGAAATGGGCGACGCCCACCATACCGGCGATGCCGGAGCAGATCGCCGATATGACGAGGACGGTGTTCAACACCCGTCGCACGCTCACGCCCGAGAATTCGGCCGCTTCGCGATTGCCGCCCACCATGTAGACGTAGCGGCCGAAGCGCGTATAGCCGAGCACCACATGGGCGACGAGCAGGAAGGCGCCGAGCAGCAGCACGATCCAGGGCACCCCTCCGACCGCGGCGCTGCCGAGCCTGGTGACCAGATCCGGCATCGCATAGGCGATCTGGCCTCGCACCAGCAGGGCCGAGACCCCTGCCGCGATCTGCATCATCGCGAGCGTCATGATGAAGGACGGGATCCCGACGACGGTCAGGCCGAGCGCATTCACGAGACCGAGAATCGCGCAGGCCGCGAGACCGAGCAACACGGCTGCGAGGCCCGGCAATGGCACGTTCGGGATGTTGACGTAGTCGGGTTGGGCCGTGCAGTAGGCCACTACGATACCGGTGGCATTGGCGACTGCCGCAACCGACAGATCGATCTCGCCGCACAGGATGACGAAGGTCAGGCCGACCGCGATGATGCCGGTCACCGATATCTGGGTCAGGATATTGGCGAGGTTGTCCAACGTCGCGAAGGACGGGCTCGCCACCGCGAAGAAGCCGACGAGGCACAGCAGGGTGGCGAACGGCGCGATGTTGCGCATCTGGTTCCGCAGCAGTGCGGCGCCCCGCGACGGGGCTGCGGCGGCCGAAAGCGGGACCGTCATGACGCGTCTGCCTGTCTCATACGGTCCGGTTCCTCTGGGTCCATGCGGCGATCGAGGTCGATCACGCTGCTTCGAGCAGCCGCTCCTTGGTGATGCTGCCGTCCGCGAACTCGCGGACGACGCTCCCCTTGCGCATCACCAGGATGCGATCGGCGAGCGAAAGCACGGTCTCGGGTTCGGTCGACAGCACCACCACGGCCATGCCCTCGCTCCGCAGGCGGCGCAGGATGCGGACGACGTCATCCTTGGCGCCGACGTCCATGCCACGCGTCGGCTCGCTCAGGATCAGCACGTCCGGGGCGAAATGCAGCCATTTGGCGAT
This sequence comes from uncultured Lichenihabitans sp., assembly GCA_964249275.1. Classification (GTDB taxonomy): domain Bacteria; phylum Pseudomonadota; class Alphaproteobacteria; order Rhizobiales; family Beijerinckiaceae; genus Lichenihabitans. Next base: position 15,087 of record CAXUCF010000092.1, on the reverse strand, counting down.
GGCGACCTTCTGCTGGTTGCCGCCCGACAGCGCGCCGAGCCGCACCTCGACGTGGCCCGGGCGGATCCCGAGTGCTTCGACCTGTCGTCGCGCCAGCGCGCGCTCGCGGTTCGGCTTGAGCCAGAGGGGCGCGATGCGGGCGAGGCTCGCGATCGACATGTTCTTGTAGAGCGGCGCGTCGGAGAACAGCATGGAGCGCCGACTCTCGGGCACGAAGGCGATACCGGCGCGATGCGCCGCCGCCGTGTCGGGCAGGCGCACCGGCCGCCCCCCCACCTCAAGGCTCCCGCTCTCGGGCTTGATCTTGCCGAACAAGGCGCGAGCGAACTCGATCTGTCCGCAGCCCATGAAGCCGTAGATCCCGAGAATCTCGCCCGCACGGATGTCGAGCGACACGTTCTGGAACACGCGTCCGAGGGTGAGCCCTCGCGTCCGCATGGCGACGGGTGCGCCCGCCCTTCCCTGGAGCGCGATCTCGCCGGCGTAGCTGACCTCGAGTTCATCATGGCCGGTGCCGATCATCTGCTCGATGAGCCAGCCCTTGTCGACCGCTCCGGCCGGGCGCGCCGCGACATTCCTGCCGTTGCGGAACACCGTCACGCTGTCCGATACGCGCAGGATGTCGTCGAGGAAATGCGAGATGAAGACGATGCTGCGTCCTGCGGCGCGCAGGCGCCGCAGGACGTCGAACAGGAGTTCGACCTCGGGGGGCGACAGGGCCGAGGTCGGCTCGTCGAGTATGATGATCCTGGCGCCAGAGAACACCACACGGGCGATCTCGATCAGCTGTTGCAGGCCGATCGGCAGGGCGCCGATACGCTGGCGTGGGTCGATGTCGAGACCGAGGTCGGCCAGTTGCCGCCGCGCCTCCTGCCGCATCCGCCGCCAGGCGAGGATGCCGCCCGTGCCGGTGGGCTGGTGACCGAGGAACACGTTCTCGGCCACCGAGAGGTCGGGCACGGTCGAGAGTTCCTGGTGCACCATGCCGATCCCGGCCGCCAGGCTGTCGCGCGGCGACCGGAAGCGGACCTTGCCGCCATCCACCATGAAGGTGCCGGCCGTCGGCTGGTGCACGCCGGCGATGATCTTCATCAGCGTCGACTTGCCGGCGCCGTTCTCGCCGACGAGGCCGTGGATCTCACCCGAGCGCAGGGTGAAGTCGACGCCGCGCAGAGCCTGGACGCCGCCGAAACTCTTGGCGATGCCGCGCATCGTGATGGCGGGAGACGACCCAGCAAGCTCCGGTTCCATGCCGTCTCCGTTCGGCTGCGGGATGCGAGGGGATCAGATCAAGTAGTGTGCTTCCATCCATTGCAGGCCGGGCGCATTGGCCTTGGTGACGACGGGTCCGTCGGTGACGATGCTCTTGGGGATGCCGCCATCCGCCGTCTCGCCGCTGGTCACGGCCGCGACGCCCGCCACGATGGCGCCGCCATGGATGCGGCCGGACGGATTGCGCACGGTCGCATGCATGCGGCCCTCGACCACGGCCTGGAGCGCCGGCGGCATCGCATCGCAGCCGCCCAGCAGAATATTCGTGCGGTTATGCGCCTTCATGACGTTGTAGGCCGCCAGCGCCATGTCGTCGTTGTGGAAATAGGCGGCATCGATCTGGGGATATTTGGTCAGGTAGGTTTCCCACAGGCGCGCGGTCTTGGACACGTCCCAGTCGGCCGGCTGCGTGTCGAGCACCTCCATGCCGGGGTTCGACTTGATGACCTCGTTGAAGCCCTTGGCCCGACCCTGCGCGCCGGTGTGGCCGAGCGCGCCCTGCGTCATGATGATCTTGCCCTTGCCGCCCAGAGCCGCCACCAGCGCCTGGGTGACGGACGCGCCCATGAAGACGTTGTCGGGCGCGAGGAAGCTATGGACCTTGATGCTCTCCAGAGGAGCGATCAGCGTGTCCATGTCGATGACCGGGGTGCCGGCCTCGATCATCTTGTTCACCGGCTGGGTGAGCGTGCCGATGCCGAAGGCCTGAATGGCGACGAAATCCCACTTCTGCGACGCCATGTTGTCGATCGCAGCGCGCTGTTTCACGGCGTCGAGTTCGCCGTCGAACCAGGTCACCTCGACGTTGAAAAGCTTGCCCCACCACTCCGCTGCCCGCTTGCCCTGGGCACACCAGGTCGCCTGCAGGCCGGCATTGGAGAAGGCGGCCTTGAGGGGCTTCGCCGAACGGTCCACCGCCTTGGCGGCTTCCGCCGCGATCGCGGTGTCGTACCCGGCGCCGGCCAGCATCGCAGCGCCGGCGCTCAGCACGGCCCCGCGCATGAAGTTGCGGCGCGGCAGCGCGCCATCTTCCCGATCCACCATGGCAACCTCCCCTGCGGGCCCCGTGCTCCACGGCCAGTGCCTCGCCATGGCCAGTTAAGAACAAGCCCGGCGCGCGCGCAACGGGGAAGATCGGCGATCGACGCACGCGGTGATCCAGCATGGAGCGACGCGGAGGACAGGCCCGCCCGGAAACCAAGCGCACCGGCGAAGGTTTTCGACCCGATGCAATACCCGCGCTGGGGGTATGGGATGGGTAATCTCGATCTCGTGAAAGGATTTGCTGCTGCGCTGCAGCAACGACGGCCTTCGGGCAGTAACGAGGGCCGAGACCATTGACAGCTTAAGCCCCGCCTCGCTATCGATCGAGCAATGAACCGCTGTTCACAACAGGGAGGACGGCGTGGATCTCGGATTATCCAACAAGGTTGCCGTGATCACCGGCGGCAGTGCCGGGATCGGCCTTGCCGTGGCCGAGGGGCTCGCCGCCGAGGGCGTCGATGTCATCATCGCGGCACGCGAGCCCGAGCGCGTCGAAGCCGCGGCCCTGGCAATCCACCGTCGCTATGCCGTCCGTACGCTGGGCATCCCCTGCGATGTCGGCACGCGGGAGGGGACGGACGCCCTGATCGCCGCAACCGAGGCGTTCGGTGGCGTCGACATCCTGATCAACAACGCGGGGACCGGCAGCAACGAGACCATCATGGAGGCTCCGGACGAAAAGTGGCAGTCCTATTGGGATCTGCACGTCATGGCGTCCGTGCGGCTGGCCCGGGGCCTCGTTCCCGGCATGCGCCGGCGCGGCGGCGGCGTCATTCTCCACAATGCATCGATCTGCGCCGCGCAGCCACTCTGGTACGAGCCCATCTACAACGTTACCAAATCTGCCCTGATGATGTTTTCCAAGACATTGGCGGGCGAGGTCATCGGCGACAACTCACGCCGGACTGGATCAAGACCGCGAAGCAGCTCACCGCCGAGACCGGCGGCGACTGGCAGGGCTACCTCGACGGCGTCGCGCGCGAGCACGCGCCGATCAAGCGCTTCGGCTCGCCGGAGGAACTGGCCAATGTCTTCGTTTTCCTGTGCTCGGAGAAAGCCAGCTATGCCGTGGGGTCGACTTATTTCGTCGACGGCGGCATGCTGAAAACCCTGTAATGCTTGGGGTCAGGCCAGGCCCACGGCCCGACACGGGCTGGCGGGAAGACGCCGACGTATCAACTTCCGCGCTCCATCACCCTGGCCGGGATCGCGGGCTGCAACAGGCCGCGGGGAGGAACTCATGACAACGTTCAAGCGCGCGCTGATGGGCGCGGTCTTCGCATGCTCCGTCGCGGTCCCGTTCGCACCCGCGTCGGCCAAGGATCTGACCATCCTGACCTCGGTGCCGGGCCTCAACTTTCCTTTTTTCGTCCACATGCTGGGCGCCATGAAAGGAGAGGCCGCGAAACTCGGCGTGACGGCGGTCGAATCCGACGGCCAGAACAACGCCCCCAAGCAGACGGCCGACGTGGAAGCCGCGGCCACCAAGGGGGTCGACGGGATCGTGATCTCCCCGATCGACGTGAGCGCCATGGCGCCCGCCCTGTCCGAAGCCGTGGACGCCAACATCCCTGTCGTCACCATCGATCGGCGCGTGACCGGAGTGAAGGGCATCCTGGCCCATGTCGGCGCCGACAACGTGAAGGGCGGCGAGGCGCAGGGACAGTGGGTGATGGACAGCTTCCCCAACGGCGCCGCCATCATCAATCTGCAGGGCCAGCCCGGCGCCAGCCCGGCGATCGACCGCAACAAGGGCGTGCACAACGTGCTCGACCAGCACAAGGACAAGTACAGGTTCGTCGCCGAGCAGACCGCCAACTTCGCCCGCGACCAGAGCCTGTCGGTGACCGAAGGCCTGCTCGCCTCCGCGGCGACCCCGCCCGATGTGATCGTCGCGGCCAACGACGACATGGCGCTCGGGGCGCTCGAGGCCGTCAAGGGCCGCAACATGCAGGGCAAGGTCAAGGTGATCGGCTTCGACGCCTTGCCGGAAGCCCTCGGCAGCATCCGCGACGGTGCCCTGGCCGGAACGGTCGAACAGTTCCCCGGCCAGCAAAGCAGCAAGGCGGTCGATATCCTTATCGACTACCTGAAGACGAAGCAGAAGCCCGCCTCCAATCTCGTGCTGCTGACGCCGATCGTCATCACCAGGGCCAATCTCGACAAGGCGGAGCGCATGAACGAGGTCAAGTGAAGCGGGGCGGGCGGGTGGACGCGCGCCGCGCCGCCGGCCATCCCGGAGATCGCCGCCGGGTCCGCCGCGGCGATGATCCGCGTCGAGGCCGAGGCCTTATCTGCCGTCGGGCCTGCCGTGTCTGAGACGTCGCCGCCCCTCCTGCGCATGACCGGGATCACCAAGCGTTTCCCCGGCGTACTCGCGCTCGATCAGGTCAGCCTCGACGTCTTGCCGGGCGAGGTGCTGGCGCTCCTCGGCGAGAATGGGGCGGGTAAGTCGACGCTGCTCAAGGTCCTGTCGGGCGCGCAGGCCCCCGACAGCGGCAGCATCGCTCTCGATGGCGAGGAACTGCATTTTGCCGCCCCCTACGAGGCCCAGGCGCGGGGCATCGTCACGATCTACCAGGAATTCAACCTGATCCCGACCCTGACTGTCGCGGAAAACCTCATGATCGGACGGGAGCGCGGCCGAGCCGGCTTCATCAACTGGCCCGCCACGATGCGGTCCGCGCGGGAGGCGCTCGACCGCTTGGGACTGACCATCGATCCGCGACGCCTCGTGCGCGACCTCAGCGTCGCCGACCAGCAGATGGTCGAGATCGCCCGCGCCCTGTCGGTCGAGGCGCGCCTCATCGTCATGGACGAACCGACCGCCGCATTGAGCACGGCCGAAGTCACGCGCCTGCTCGACCTCGTGCGGACCCTCAGGGCTCGAGGCATCGGGGTGATCTACGTGACGCACCGGCTGGACGAGGTGATCGCCCTCTGCGACCGGGCGACGGTGCTGCGGGACGGGCGGCTCGTCGGCACGGTGGATGTCGCCGCGATCGCGGTCGACGGTCTGATCCGCATGATGGTAGGCCGCGATCTCGGGGTTTTCGCTCCCATCCAGGGCGGGGCCGCTCAGCGTGGGCCGCCCGCCTTGCGGATCGAGGGACTCGGAACCAACATGGCGGCGTCCGACCCTCACGCAACCGTCGTGCACGATGTCTCACTCCATCTTCGGCGAGGCGAGATCCTGGGGATCGCGGGCCTCGTCGGCGCAGGGCGCACGGAACTCGCACGGGCGATCTTCGGCGCCGACCCGGTCTCCAGCGGTCGCGTTTTCGTCAACGAGACGCCGGTCACGATAGGCTCGCCCGCCGATGCCATCGCGCTCGGGATCGGGCTCGTGCCGGAGGATCGCAAGCAGCAGGCCCTGTTCCTGTCGCTCGCCGTTCGCAACAACCTCGCCGTAGCCGCCATGGGCCGCCTGTCGGCGGCTCTCGGCTACGTGTCGGATGCCTGGGAGCGTGGACTCGTCGAGGACTACCGCTCGGCGCTCGGCATCCGATTGGCGAGCCCCGACCAGTCCATCGCCAATCTGTCGGGCGGCAACCAGCAAAAGGTGGTGTTGGCGCGCTGGCTCGCCCTCAAACCGAAGATCCTGATCGTCGACGAGCCGACGCGCGGCATCGACGTGGCGGCCAAGGCCGAAGTCCATCAATTGCTCGGGCGCCTGGCCCGTGAAGGCATCGCCGTCATGGTCATCTCGTCCGAACTGCCCGAGGTCCTCGCCTTGAGCGACCGGATCCTGACGCTGTGCGAGGGCCGCCTCACGGGCGAGGTGATGCGCGCGGACGCGTCGGAGGAGCAGTTGATGCGCCTGATGACCGCGCGCGGTCGCGCGGCCGCATGAGGATCGCCCGATGAGCGTCGATCCCATTGCCCGCCCCGTCAAAGCCGCGCCGGTCGACCCCGGGTGCGACCTCTTCGGTCTTCTCGCCCGCTTCGCGCCCGTGATCTTCCTGGCCGTGTTGATGGCCGGCTTCGCGCTCGCCGAGCCGCGGTTCCTGTCGACCATCAACCTGCTCAACGTCTTGCGACAGGTCTCGATTTCCGGCCTTCTCGCGACCGGCATGACTTTCGTGATCCTGACGGCGGGCATCGACCTTTCAGTCGGTTCGCTGCTGGCCCTGTGCGGTCTCGCGGCCGCCATCGTGGCCAAGGGGAGTCCGACCGGCAATTTCGCGATCGGCGCCGGTGGAGCGGCCGGCTACGGCTGGTTCGCGGCACTGGCGGCGGCGGTCGCGGTCGGCCTGTTCGGCGGCGCCATCCAGGGAGCCGCCATCACCAGGGCGAGGGTCCCGCCCTTCGTCGTGACGCTGGGCGGCATGTCGGTGTTCCGCGGCGCGGCGCTGTTCGTGTCGGGCGGCGGGCCGATCAGCGGCTTCGACGAAGGCTTCAGATTTTGCGGGCAGGGCAGGGTGCTCGGCGTGCCCACGCCCGTGCTGATCTTCCTGGGCTTCGCGGTCCTGGCCCACCTGGTGCTGCGCTACACCCGCTTCGGGCGGCAGATCTACGCCGTTGGCGGCAACCCGGAGGCCGCGAGGCTGTCGGGCCTGAAGGTGCCGAGGATCCTGCTCAGCGTGTACCTCATCATGGGCTTCTTCGCGGGGCTCGGCGGCTTCGTGCTGGCGGCGCGTCTCAACTCGGCCGAAGCGGTGGCGGGCATCGGCTACGAACTCACCGTGATCGCCTCGGTCGTGATCGGCGGCACCAGCCTGTTCGGCGGGATCGGGACGATTTTCGGCACGGTGATCGGTACCGTGCTGATCGGCGTTCTGTTGAATGGCCTCGTGCTGCTCAACGTGTCGTCCTACATCCAGCAGATCATCATCGGGCTGATCATCGTGCTGGCCGTAGCCTTCGACACCTTCGCCAAATCACGTCGAAGGCGCGCTTGATCGTCGATCGTGGAAAGGTACCGTCCGGCACGGGGCGAGGTGGTTGGGGGGAAGTAGCCGATACTCAACGTCCTCGGGACACATCTTCATCGTGTGCGCCATGCTGGGGTTCCGATTCTGCCCGCGGTTGCGCGACCTCCCCGAACGCAAGCTGGCCACCATCGAGTCGATCACGGCCGACAAGGAACCTTTCGCCCGTCCTGTCGGGCTTCGGGGCCCACAGCGACATCGGCCTTCCGACCGAATTGGGCCGAACACCGACAGTGAACTTCGGGCCGGGGGATCCTGCCCAGTCGCATCAGCCGAACGAGCACGTTTCGATCCGTGATCTCGTGGACTGCACGATAGCCATCGCCTTGGTGGTGGAGCGATGGTGCCGGTAGGCCAGTGCGTCGAGGGTGCAGTGCACCAGCATCCGATCAACAGGCCACTGGTCGATGCTCGCACCATCGGCGCGGGCGGCGCGGCGATCGCCCGGACCAACGGCGGAGAACACGAGCGGAAGGTTCAACGCCGCCCGCTTCATACCCGCGCAAGGACACCCGGGTGATCCTGGTCCGCGACGCCCTTTTCCGGACGCTGGCGAGCGTCGGAGTGGCGGCCGCGGGGAAGGGCTAACCGGGGCCGAAGCGGCAGTGTTCGTTCCCCGACGTGGGGCAGTGAGGAACCGCGAAAACCACGAATGCGGCCGGCCTGTTTTGGCTCCAGGTCGGTCCCGAGCGTGCCGGTGAGTTCAAACGAGTTTTGGCGAGAGTCGCGTTGAACGCGTGTCCGCCGCCGCCCACCCCTCCACAATTGAACAGCGTTCGCTCACCATCCTGCTGGCGCTGTGCAACAACCGAGCGCGGGTTGACGGTTCCGGCCAACCTTGTCACAAGCTGCAGCCGACGGCAGGTGGTCGTGGCGGTCCGGTCTTCGCTGTGGGAATGGATAGGTAAGCGATGTGTGGCATTGCGGGTGCAGTTTCTCTCCGAAACGGACCGGTGCCACGGCTGCCGATCGCGCTAGAAGTGATGAACCAGCTTTTGTCGCATCGCGGTCCCGATGGTTCCGATACTTGGCGCGCGCCGAAAGATATCTGCGGGCTTGCCCATCGACGGCTCGCCATCATCGATCTTTCGCCGAGTGGCGCTCAGCCTATGTTGGCGCCCAACGATACTGTGCTAACCTATAATGGTGAAATCTACAACCATATCGAGTTGATCGAAACGTTACGCGGCGGCTGGAGCTTTCAATCGCATTCGGACACCGAAACTATTTTGGCCGCTTACGCCAAATGGGGGTTTGATTGCCTCCAGCACTTGCGCGGCATGTTCGCTTTCGCGCTATGGGATGGAGAGCGGCTGTTTGCCGCGCGCGATCGTTTCGGCATCAAGCCCTTCTATTACGCGCAGATCGACGGCATCTTCTTTTTCGCTTCCGAAATCAAGGCGCTGATACCCTTTCTTCCTGCTGTGGAGACAGAGCCGGGGGCGTTGGCCGAATATCTGACGTTCCAGTATACAATCGGCGACAAGAGTCTTTTCAAGCACGTTCACGTGCTCCTGCCCGGCCACGCGCTGACGGTGGAGGACGGGCAGGTTCGCGTCTTTCGATATTGGGACGTTCACTACGAGATCGACTACAGCCACTCGCCACGTTGGTTCGGCGAACAGATGCAGAGGCTGCTGAGTGACTCCATCGCCGTCCATCTTCGCTCCGATGTTCCCGTGGGAGCTTATGTTTCGGGCGGCATAGACTCGAGCTTGATTTCCGTCATGGCCGCCGGCGAGGATTCGTTCGGCGATGTCGGTTTCCACGGTAAGTTCACCGAATTCCCAGGCTACGACGAAAGCGCTTACGCGCACTCTGCAGCCCGCAAGGGCGGATACAACCTGCACGAGATCGACATCAAAGCCGGGGATTTCCGATCGTCGATCGAAAAAGTCATCTATCATCTCGATCATCCGGTGGCCGGGCCCGGCGCGTTTCCCCAGTACATGGTGTCGAGACTTGCGGCGCAACACGTCAAAGTGGTGCTGGGCGGTCAGGGTGGCGACGAAATCTTCGGAGGCTACGCCCGCTACCTGATTGCCTATTTCGAACAGGCTATCAAGGCGGCTATCGATGGCACTCATGCAAACGGTAATTTCGTCGTCACACCGACATCCATCATTCCGCATCTGACGGTTTTGCAAGAATACAAGCCTCTCATTCGCCAATTATTCTCAAAGAATCTTTTTGGTCCCATCGAAGAACGATATTTCCGATTGATCGATCGATCTGCCGATATGGAAAGTGAAATCGATTGGCACGACTTGGACCGGACGAAGGTGTTCGAAGATTACTGCTACATCTTCAACTCAGAGCGCAACGTCCGCAAAGAAGCTTATTTTGACTCCATGACGCATTTCGATTTCAAGTGCCTGTTGCCGGCGCTGTTGCACGTCGAGGATAGGATGTCGATGGCTCACGGCCTTGAGGCCCGGGTGCCGCTGCTCGATCATTCCATCGTTGAACTCGCCGCCACCATTCCGGCGGACATCAAGTTCTCGGGCGGCAGGATGAAGCACTTTCTAAAGACGACCTTCAAAGAGAACTTGCCTGACGAACTGCTTGGTCGACGCGACAAGATGGGCTTCCCGGTGCCTTTGAAGGAGTGGTTCGGCGGGGAACTGAAAGACCTGGTCCAGGATATCTTCTCGTCGCAGACAGCGCGCCACAGACCCTACATGAACTCGGGGGCCATCCTGGCCAACCTTGACAAAGGTGAACGCTTTTCGCGCAAGACGTGGGGCCTGTTGAGCCTCGAATTGTGGCACGGACTGTTCCACGATCGTGCCTTCTCGTTCCGGAGGATGCTCGACACCACGGCTCCCGGCAGGCCGATGCCTGACCAGCAAGTCATAAGGTAAATCACATGAGAGTGTTCATCAGCGGCGGCAATGGCCAAGTCGGATCGACAGTCGCGAGCATGTTGCTGGAGCGTGGCGTCGAGGTGGTGTCGATCGACGATTTCAGCACCGGACGCCGGGACAACCTCGAGGCTCAAAGGGGCTTGCGGCAGGTCGAGGGCACCATCGCCGATGCCGCCCTGGTCGACCGGCTGTTTGCGGAGTTCAAACCGGAGGTCGTCGTCCACACGGCGGCCTCCTACAAGGATCCGGACGATTGGGCGACCGACGCTCTGGTCAACGCCGTCGGAACAGCAAATATTGCCAAGGCCTGCAAGACGCATAGGGTCGGGCGCTTGATCTACTTTCAGACGGCGCTTTGCTACGGCACCAGGCCGCTGCACCAGCCCATACGGCTTGATCATCCGTTGCACCCTGCGAACTCTAGCTACGCCATCTCGAAAACAGCCGGCGAGAATTACGTTCAATTTTCTGGCGTCGACTGGATCACCTTCCGCCTCGCAAACGTGATAGGCCCCCGCAACGTGTCGGGACCTCTGCCGATCTTCTACGAACGGCTCTCGAGCGGCAAGCGCTGCTTCGTCACCTTAGCACGCCGCGATTTCTGCTATGCGGGCGATCTTGCGCGCATTGTGGTGCGGGCAGTCGACGGCGCCGGCCACGGCACCTACCATTTCTCGTCCGGCCAGGACGTGGCGATCAGGGAACTCTACGACTCCGTCGTGAGGGCGTTGAAACTCAATGAATATCCGGAGCCCGAGGTGAAGCCGCTCGGCCCCGACGATGCGCCCTCCATTCTTCTGGATCCATCCCGGCTGTTCTCCGATTTCGGTAACGTCGAGTTCACGCCGCTTGACGAGATCACGAGACTCTCGGTCGAACGCTGGGAGACACACGGCGTGCTCGGCGGGTACACTCATCTGAAAGAAGCCCATGCAGACATTCGCGCCTGATCGGATCGGACGTCGGCAATGCGGATGCTGATTACAGGCGGCGCAGGCTGCCTAGGTTCCAACCTCACGGAACGCTTTTTGGGAGCAGGCCACACGGTGCTGTCGATCGACAATCTCGCGACGGGACACCGTGGTTCGCTGCCCCATCGGCATCCCGCGATGACGTTCGTTGAGGGCTCGATTGCCGACCGTGGTCTGGTTGACCGCACCTTCGATCACTTTCGGCCGACGCATGTGATCCACTCGGCGGCCGCCTACAAGGATCCGGACGATTGGCTGGAGGACACGCGCACGAATGTCGAGGGCACGTTGAACGTGCTGCGGGCCTGCCGCGCGGTTGGTGTCGAGCGGATCGTCAACTTTCACACGGCACTCGGGTACGGCCGTCCCGATCGCGTGCCCATACCGATCGACGCGCCCGCGCGTCCCTTCACGAGCTACGGGATCTCCAAGCAGGCGGCAGAGCAGTACCTGGCCTTGGCGGGAGTTCCGTTCGTCTCGTTGCGTCTGGCCAATGTGACGGGACCTCGTCTCGCCATCGGGCCGATCCCCACCTTCTACACACGGCTGAAGGCAGGCAAGGCCTGCTTCTGTTCACGGACCGTGCGCGATTTCGTCGACATGGAGGACTTCTTTACCATCGTCGACGCCGTGTTGCGCCCGGATGCCCCCAGCGGCGTCTACAATGTCTCGACCGGCACCGGCCACACGATCAAGGAGATCTTCGACCTCGTGGTCGAGCATCTCGGCGTCGTGTTGCGCGATCCCGTGCCGGAGGTAGACCCGGGGGCCGACGATGTTCCGGCTGTCGTGCTCGATCCCAGCGGAACCATGGAGGCGTTCGGTTGGCGACCGCGCTACGCTTTCCGGGAGATCATTCTCCGGATGCTGACCTGGTACGACCGTCATGGCGTGACGGCGATCTACAGCCATCTGGCCGACCCGACCGCGCGAGGTTAGCGACGCATCGGCGACACGACCTCGCATTCCCGCCAGTCTTCCGGCCCGATACGATGGTTCACGCGGCGCTCGAGGCCTCGTCCGTCGGGGCCGACCGTGAGTACCTTGCCACTTCCGGGAGGAAGTGAACATGCTGCATCATGCAGCGCGTGATGGTGTCCCGATTGGCGCGGGTCCAAGCGACGGTGCGCTGCAGTCCTTCTTCGTGCGACGTCTTCGCTTCGAAGCCGAGCTTCTCCCGCGCCTTATCGGTCGCGGCGAAGCGCTGACCGGAACGGTCCCAATCCCGTGGCAGGGTGAGCGCGATGGGCGTCACGTTCCCGGTCGCGGCATTGACGCGCTTAGCCAGGTCGAGGATCGTCGTCTCGACCCCCGAACCGAGGTTGTAGACCTCGCCTGGCTCGCCGGCGAGCGCGCAAGCCGCCAAACCCCGCGCCATGTCTTCGACGAAGATGAAGTCGCGGCTCGCCAGCCCGCCGTTCTCGACCGGTAAAGCCTCGCCGTGCAGGGCCTTCCAGACGAAGGTCGGCGTGACGTTGCGCCAGACCGTCGCCGGCGTGCCGCGCCAGCGTCCCGCACCGAGGATCTCGCCGGGGCCATAGACGTTCTGGAAGCGCGCCTTGACGAAGGGCAGGCCATGCCGCGTGAAGTAATAATTGCCGTACATCTCGCCAATCAGCTTTGATATCGCGTACGGACTGTCGTGGAACAACGATACCGGCGCGTCTTCGCTCGTCGCCGCCGCACCCGCAAAGGTCTTCTCGGCGACGGCGCAACCGGCCGCGGAATACACCACCTTCTTCAACGACCGGATCTCTTTGAGACGTTCGAAGAGCTTCAGCGTCGTCAGCGTGTTATTGGCGTGGTCGGCCAACGGATCGTGGATGGACGATTGGTTGCCGTGGTAGCATGCGAGGTGAAAGGTGTAATCGAAATCGCCATCGAGCCCCTGCAGCACGCGATCGTCGGTGACCGATCCGAAGATGAACCTGATCGCCGGGTGCGCTGGCAGGTTGACCGCGTCCGACGACAGCAGGTTGTCGACGACGCACACCTGCTTCGGGTCCTGCGTCAGCAGCAACCGGACGAGGTTCGATCCGACGAACCCGCACCCGCCGACCACGAGGATCTTCGTTCCGGCAAACGTCGACGCCATGCTGATCCCTTCATCCGAACGTCGGCAACCGCGCGACCCCATTCGCACCATACTAGCCTCCAGCCCCGCAAGGTGAAAGCCTGTGACCAGGGTCGCGCGGCATATGAGACGCTGTAGGTCCGCGGCTGATGCTGTCGAGTGCGTCTCGGATCGCGGCCATCAGCACGGCAGCTTGACGTCGTCCAGGAAATGGATTTTCTGAGTGTCATGGTCGGCGTGTCCATGAGGGCTTGACGGGCAGCGGTCGCGAGGCCGGCGAGAACAAGGGCCATTCATGGGCATGCGATCCTGGCTGAAGGGTGGCTCTCCCGCCGATGCCGAGGCGCGGCCGGGCAAGCAGGCTGCCTTCAGTCAGGTCCCCGAGGTTCCGCCTGACGCCACCTCTCCCTCGGGGCCGAGCGGCGATTCCGTCGAGGACTATTGGACCGGCCATAACGTCACCCAGCACCGGGTCTTCGCCTCCGCCGAAGCGTCGCTGGCGGACTTCCGGTGGCGCAACGCGCAATATTTCCGCTATATCGATCTCATGCCGGTGCGGGGCGCCGACGATCTTACCGTGCTAGACCTCGGATGCGGCCCGGGCTACGACCTCGTCGGGTTCGCCACGCAGTCGAAGCCCCGCCGGCTGATCGGCATCGACGTCTCGCGTTCGTCGCTCGCCGAAGCCAAGGCGCGGCTCGCCCTCCATGGCGCCACGCCGGAGCTTCACTACCACGACGTTCTCAAGGCTCCCCTGCCGGTCGGCGACGGCACGGTCGATCTCGTGCACAGTTCCGGCGTGCTTCACCACATGCCGTCCATGGCTCCCGCCCTGGCGGAATTCCGCCGCGTGCTGAAGGCCGGCGGCCGCCTGCACGTCATGGCGTATCACGCCGACAGCCTGTGGCAGCACCTCTACGTCGCCTATGAACGCCAGATCGTCCAGGGTCTCGACGCCGGGCTCGATCTCGCGGCGGCCTTTCAGAAGTCCACCGACGGGCCCGACTGCCCGATCTCACGCTGCTTCAGGCAGCACGAGTTCATCAGGATCGTCTCGGAGTTCGGTTTCGAATGCGAGAGCTTCGGGGTCGCGGTCTCGGCCTGGGAAATGACGCTGCTTCCGAAGCGTTTCAACGCCATCATGGATCAGCGGCTCCCCGAATCCAGTCGGGATTTCCTCGCGAGGCTCACCTTCGACGAGCGTGGCTTGCCGCTCGGTTCCCCTGGTGTCCATGCCGGCATCGACGGCTGCTACCATTTCAGGGCGGTGTGAACGGGCGGACGGTGGGCGCCTCCCATAGTCCCCGCCCCAGGAACATGCCCCCGGCTTTGGCCGACGTATCATGGCTAACACCTTCAGACGACCCGCTCCGTTATGCTCGATACCCACCACACAACTCATAGATGGGAACACCATGACCGAAGTTGAAGCTTCTCGTCGCGCCTTCGAGAGGTTCGACGGCGTCGTGATGTTGACGAGGTCGGATTGGCAAGGCGAATCGCGCGATAGCCAAAAACAGCATGCGACTCGTTTCGCTCGGTTTCTGCCGGTCATCCTTGTTCAACCAAACCTAACGGAACGGGCATTCGTAGTCGAGCAGACTGATGTCCAAAACGTGAGAATTCTCCATATCGGCGGGGCGTTTGGGCCGGAAGGGGCGCACTTTTTGGATACCATCATCAAGAAACTTGGCCTCAAGAGGCAGCTTGTTTGGGTACAACATCTCGGTTTCGTGGACTATGTCGAGCGAACACAGCATCTCTTCAAGGTGTTGTACGCGGATCAGAACGATGTTGCGCTCCGGAGTTCCGGCTCGATCGATGATCAGCGGATCGATCCCGTGAAGCGCCTTCTCTGTGTCGTAGATTTGGTGGTCGCCGTCTCGCAAGGCTTGGCTGACGATCATGTGATCCGCGGGGGCTACGGA
>CAXUCF010000091.1:0-16536 GCA_964249275.1 uncultured Lichenihabitans sp. | reverse complement strand
GCCTTCGCTTCGTCATCGGCGTCGGGCTCGGGGCCGAGAACGTCGTGGGCTATTCGACACTGACGGAATTCGTGCCCGCGGCATCGCGCGGGCGCTGGCTGGGGCTGATGGCGGTCTTCGTCGTCACCGGTCTGCCGGCGGCCTCGCTCGTGGGATGGCTCGTCATCCCGCTGTTCGGCTGGCGCGCCATGTTCGTGCTCGGCGGGGTCGGCGCCCTCGTGGTCTGGTATCTCCGCAAGCGCTTGCCGGAATCGCCGCGATGGCTCGAGTCGGTCGGGCGCGACACCGAGGCCGAGGCGCTGCTCGTCGGGATCGAGGCCGAGAGCGGCGGCGACGCACCGCTGCCGCCGCCCGTCGCGGTCGGCCCTCGCGCTCCGGCGCTGACGTTCGGCGCGCTGTTCGCCCCGCCGCTGCTGTCGCGCATGATCCTGGGCTGCATCTGCCTCATCGTCATCAACACGCTGCTCTACGGTTTCGTGACCTGGCTGCCCACCTTCTTCATCAAGCAGGGGCTCAGCATCGCGACATCCTTCGGCTACTCGCTGCTGATGGGGTTGGGCGCGCCGGTGGGCGCCGCCGTCGGGGCGCTCACGGCGGACCGCTGGGGCCGCAAGCCGACGATCGTCGCGGCCTCCGCGCTGACGATCCTGCTCGGCCTCCTCTACCCGTCGGTCACCGACCCGCTGCTCCTGCCGGTCGTCGGCTTCGCATTGACGATTCCGATCTACGTGCTCGTGGCGCTCCTGTTCGGCATCTACATCCCGGAGCTTTTCCCGACCGAGATCCGGCTCAGGGCCTCGGGCATCTGCAACACCTTCGGGCGCGGTGCCACGATCGCCACGCCCTTCCTGGTCGTGTCGCTGTTCCAAAGCTATGGCGTATCGGGCGTGCTCGACCTGATGATCGGCCTTCTGATCGTGCAGATCCTGGCCGTGCTGGTCCTGGGCATAGAGCCGCGCAACAAGCCTCTCGAGGAGTTGAAGCCGGATGCCGTCGGCTTCACCCCCGCCCCTATCGGCTTCGCGGCCGATCCGCTGAGCGACCGCAGTCACCGACGTTCGTAGCGGGACGGGGACGCTCGACACCGAAAGCGGCAGGACGACCGCCCGATCCATCACCACTGGAGGAGCACCATGACATATCGCACCAGACTCGCCCTGGCCTTGACGGCCGCGACCATGTTGGCCGGCCCCGCCCGGGCGGCGGAACTGAAGCAGATCGGGACCATCGACGTCCCGGGGCAGAAGTTGACCAATTTCGACATCAGCTACATCGATCCGGCCACCGGGATCTACTACCTCGCCGATCGCAGCAACAAGGCGATCGACATGTTCGATACGAAGGCTGACAAGTTCATAGGCCGGGTCGGCGCCTTCGTGGGCGTCAAGATGAAGGACGGCAAGCCCGACAACGACACCTCCGGTCCCGACGGGGTGCTGTTCACCGGCAAGGAGATCTGGGCGGGCGATGGGGACAGCACCATCAAGGTGATCGATCCGGCGACGCAGAAAGTGACTGCGACGATGAGCACCGGCGGTAAGACGCGGGTCGACGAAATGGCCTACGATCCCAAGGATGGCGTCTTCATCGCGGTCAACAATGCCGAAGATCCGCCCTTCGCCACTGTCGTGTCGACCAAGCCCGATCATGCCATCATCGGCAAGGTGGAGTTCCCGGATGCGGGCGATGGCGCCGAGCAGCCGGCCTACAACCCGACCGACGGGATGTTCTACATGTCGATCCCGCAGATCGGCAAGGATCCCAAGAAGGGCGGCGTGGCCGTGATCGACCCCAAGGCGGGCAAGCTCGTCAAGATGCTGCCGGTCGACAATTGCCACCCGGCAGGCCTGGCATTCGGCCCCGGCGACAATTTCGTCCTCGGCTGCAACGCCAATGGCAAGGACGATATGCCGGCCGTCACGGTGATCATGAACGCCAAATCCGGCACGGTCGTCGCCACGGTCCCCGGCATCGGCGGCGCCGACATGGTCAATTACAACGCCAAGAACAATCAATATTACACCGGATCGCGCGACAATCCGGGCGGCCCGGCGCTCGGCGTCATCGATGCGTCGTCCAACAAGCTCGTGCAGACGATCCCACTGAAAGGCGGCAACCCGCATTCCGTGACGTCGAGCGAAGCCACCGGCCACGTCTATGTGCCGGTCGGCGCGGCCGGCGGCGGCGATGGCACGATCCACGTCTACGCGCCGGCGTCGTAAGCCAAAGCCCGTCCCGCGTGGCCGCCATATGGCGGTCGGGCGGGACGGGCTCGACAACAACAGAAGCTTCGAGGGAGGGCAGCATCATGTGTCGCTTGCTCATGTCGATCGCGTTGCTGGCGGGGGGCATCAACCTCGCCCTGGCGGGGGATGTCGTCATCGTATCGGCCGCGGCCGTTAAGGCGCCGCTCGACGCCGCTCAGGCGATCGCGCCCGCGGCGACGGGTGATCGCCTCCTGTCCAGTTTCGGGACGGCCGGCGTCGTCCGCGACAAGATCACGGCCGGAGAACCCGCCGACATCGTCGTGTTGCCTCCGGCGCGGCTCGACGAGCTGGTGCAGCAGGGCCTGGTGGCCCAGCAGGGTCGCACGGGGCTCGGCGTTGTCCGGCTCGGAGTGGCCGTGCGCAGCGGGACCGCGAAGCCCGCCATCGCGACGGAGGCGGACATCCGCGCGACCTTGCTGGCCGCGCCCTCGATCGGCCTCGCCGACCCGGCGTCCGGAGCCACGACCGGGCTCTACTTCGCGAAACTCCTGAAACAGATGGGGCTCGACGAGACCCTGAAGCCGCGCATCCGGCTCTTCCCCGACGGCACGGCCGCCATGGAGGCCCTGGCGCGCGGCGAGATCGCCATTGCGGCCGGACAGATCAGCGAGATCAAGCCGGTCGCCGGCACCGACCTCGTCGGCCCGCTACCCGACGCCTTGCAGCTGCTCACGACCTACTCGGCCGGCATCGTGGCGCGGTCTCCGAAGCCCGATGCCGCGCGCGCCATGATCGCCTTCCTGACGTCGTCCCGGATGGCTCCGGCCTTCGCGGCCGCCGGTTTCGACCCGCCCGCAGCGGCCGCGGCCTCCGCCCCGAAGCTGATGACGCCCCGCGAGGGCGATTACGTGGCGCACGACTTCCGGTTCCAGTCCGGCGAGACGCTGCCCTCGCTGACGCTGCACTATACGACTCTGGGGACGCCGAAGACCGATGCCGGCGGCCACGTGACCAATGCCGTTCTGGCGCTGCATGGAACGACCGGCACCGGCCGCAACTTCCTGGCTCCGTCCCTGGCCGGTGTGCTGTTCGGACCGGGCCAGCCGCTCGACGCCGAGAAGTTCTTCGTCATCATGCCGGACGGCATCGGCCGCGGCGGGTCGAGCAAGCCGAGCGACGGTCTGCACGCGCGCTTTCCGCATTACGGCTACATCGACCTCGTCGAAGCCCAGCATGCGCTCGTGGTCGACGGGCTGCATGTCGACCATCTCCGCCTGGTGCTCGGCACGTCGATGGGCGGCATGCATGCCTGGCTCTGGGGTGAGCGGTTCCCCAATATGATGGACGCCATCATGCCGGTCGCGAGCCAGCCGGTGGCCGTCACCGGACGCAACTTCCTCTGGCGCGATCTCATCATCCAGAGCATCGTCAACGATCCCGACTGGCAGAACGGCGAGTACCAGAAGCAACCGACGCACTTTCAGACCGCCTTGCCGCTGTTCACGATCATGACGGGTTCGCCGCGCGTCCTCGAAGCTGCAGGCAGGACGCAACAGGCCGCGGGCACCTACTTCGACAAGCTCGTCGTCGACGCTCGCGCGACCGTCGACGCGAACGACTACCTGTACTGGTTCCGCGCCGTCTCGGACTACGATCCGGAACCGGCCCTCGACAAGATCGTCGCCCGCGTCTTCGCCGTGAACTTCGCCGACGATCTGCTCAACCCCGTCCAGCTGGGCGCCATGGCGCGCGTCATGCCACGCGTCGTCAACGGCAGGTTCGTGATCGTGCCGGAAGGACCCGACACCATCGGCCACCAGACGTTGACCCAGGCCAAGGTCTGGGGGCCCTACCTCGAAACACTGATGAAGGAGACACCCTCGAGCGCGCCTGCGGCCTCGCCGTAACTCCGGTCGGCGTCACCGGCCTTCCCACTCCGGCTGGCGCTTGGCCATGAAGGCCGAGATGCCCTCCTTGAAGTCGCGGCTGCCGTAGGCCGCGGCGATGAGATCCTCGTCTTGCGGCAAGGCCTCGATGACGAGCCGGCGGATCGCTTCCTTGGCGGACCGCATCGTGATGGGCGCATGGGAGAGGAGGCGGGCACAGAGGTCGGCGGCCCTGCCGTCCAGTTCTGCGGAAGGGACGATCTCCTGCACGAAGCCGCAGGCGAGGGCCTCGTCGGCGCGGATCACATCGGCGAGCAGCAGGAGGCGCTTCGTGCGCGGGGCACCGAAGGCCGCGACCAGCCGGGACATATTGGCGATCGACAGGCAATTGCCGACCGTCCTGGCGATGGGAACTCCGAAGCGCGCGTCAGGTGACACGATACGCAGGTCGCAGGCCGCCGCGACCGCCAGGCCACCCCCCATGGCGGCGCCCTCGACGACCGCCAAGGTCGGCACGGGCAGGCGTTCGAGCGCCTCCATCGCGGCATCAATGCGGATCTCGTAGTCGAGCCCCGCCTGGCTTCCCTCGAAAGTCGAGAACTGCGCGATGTCGGTCCCGGAGATGAAGGTGCCACCCGCGCCCCGCAGCACGGCGACGCGCAGGTCCGCATCCCCGGCGATGGTCGCGCAGGCGTCCTCGAACTGCCGGTACATTGCCCAGGTCATGGCGTTGCGGGCGCCCGGGCGGTCGAACACCATCGTGGCGATCCCGCCCGTGACCGACAGGCGAACCTCGCCGGCGCTCACCGAGCCGCTCCGCCGCTGAGCACGGCCTCCCGATCCTCCGCGCTGAGATCGAGTTCGGACAGGATCTCGCGCGTGTGTTGGCCGAGCAGCGGCGGCGGGCGGCGGACCTGCTGCGGCGTGCCGCCGAGCTTCACCGGAAAGCCCATCGACCGAACCGTGCCCTCGACGGGGTGTTCGATGTCCATCAGCACCCCGCGGTGGGCGGCGTGCGGATTGTCGAGCGCCTGGGCGTAATCGTAGATCGGACCGGCCGGGATGCCGACGGCGAGCAGCAGTTCGACCCATTCCTCCGACGGCTTTCCCACGAAGGTCGTCTCGAGGTCGGCGATGAGCGCATCCCGGTTGGCGAGCCTCGCCGCGATGCTGGCGTAGCGTGGGTCGTCGAGCAGGTCCGTGCGGGCGATCACCTCGCAGAGCTGACGCCACAGTCGATCGTTGTTGGCCCCCATGACGAACCAGCCGTCCTGGGACCGCACCGCCTGATAGGGAGCGCTCATGCGGTTGGCGGTCCCGATGCGGCCCGGGACCTTGCCGGTTCCCAAGAATTCGGAGATGTCCCACACCGCGAAGGCGAGCGCGGCTTCGAACAGCGAGGCGTCGATGTGCTGGCCCAGGCCCGTTTGCTGCCGGCCGATGTAGGCGCTCAGGATCGCGTAGACGGCGAAGAGCGAGCAGCCGATGTCGGCCACCGGCACGCCCGATTTCGCGGGCGGCTCCCCCGGATGGCCGGTGATGCTCATCACGCCGCCCATGGCCTGGGCGATCAGGTCGAAGCCCGGGCGTTGCGACCACGGCCCCGTCTGGCCGAAGCCCGAGATGCTGGCGTAGATCAGCCGGGGATTGATCTTCTTCAGGGTCTCGTAGTCGATGCCGAGGCGCTTCACGGCCCCCGGCCGGTAATTCTCGACCAGGACGTCGGCCGTTTCCACGAGCTTGTAGAACACTCGACGACCGGGCTCCGTCTTGAGGTCGAGGGCGACGCTTCGCTTGTTCCGGTTCATGTTGATGAAGCCCAGGCTGTCGGCGCCCTTCAGGCGGAAGCTCATCGCGCCCCGCGTCTGATCGCCGGTGCCGGGCGGTTCGATCTTCACGACGTCGGCGCCGAGATCCCCGAGCAGCATGCAGCAGAACGGTCCCGCCATGACCTGGCTGACGTCGAGAACCCGCAGGCCCGCGAGCGGAAGCGCCGAAGCCGCTGGCTCGGCCGCGGACCGGTTCGAAACATCGTCGCTCATGAAGCCTCCGGAAGCGGTGGTTTGTCCGACGTGCACCCGCGCCGCGGCGGTCGGGCGACTGCGGAGGGTCCTTACATCTTCATACCCGGCATCGCCGGAGGTTCTCGGGCTCCTGCCCTCTCGACTGTCACGGCCGCGGGTAGGAGGCCCGCATGTTCGAACGTCAGATCGACGGTGAACCGCTCGCCGTAGGCCAGCGGCCGGCGCAGATCGACCAGCATGACGTGCAAGCCGCTCGGGAGAAAATCGACATGCCCGTGCGCCGGGACGTCGACCGCGGCGACCGTTGCCATGGTCACCATGCCGTCTGCATCGGATCGGGTCTCGTGCACCTGCGCCAGCCTGGCGACCGGACTCGCCACGGAGATGAGGCGGTCGCTCGCCGCGCCGCGATTCATGATTCTCATGTAGATCACGCCGACGCCGCCGGCTCCCACCGTCGCCCGCGACCAGGCATTCTCGACGACGAGATCTCCCGCTGCAGCATGGTGGACATGACAGAACCCGGACAGGCAGGCGACGCCCAGTATGAGGAAAGCTCGCAAGAGACGCATGGCATTGAAGGTCTATAGGACGCCGAGGGGTCATGCACCGATGGTGTAGGCTGTCTCAGGAGCGCAGCGACCCGGCGTCCGGGTCGTGACCCGCGTCAGCAATGGGGGAAACTTACATCGCTCCATCGGTTTGCTCGCTGCTCAGCAGTTCCAGCATCTTCGACGCGATCATGTAGGGGTCGCTCATGTGAGCGAACGTGACCCGATAGTGCCCGTCGGGGTCGATCGCGAAGATCTTCGAGGCATGTTTGAAGGCGTAGGAACCGTCGTCGCGCGGGATCCTCTCGTACGTGACACCGAAGCCTTCGGCCGCCGCGGCGACCTGCTGGGGCGTGCCGCCCAGGCCGATCAGCCGGTCGTCGAACTGCGCCACGTAATCGCGCAGGTAGCCCCCGTTGTCGCGTTGCGGATCGATCGTCACGAAGAGCGGCTGCACCCGCTTGGCTGCAGCCCCCATCTGCCGCAGCGCGTCGATCATGTCGGCGAGTTCGGTCGGACACAGATCGGCGCAGTGCGTATAGCCGAAATAGATCAGCACCCATCGGCCCTTGAAATCGGACTGCGTGACCGTCCTGCCGTCCGGATCGGAGAGGGAGAAGGACGTCTCGACTGTCGTCTGGGCCGAGGCCCGGAGCGGACCCGAGAGAACGACCGGCACCAGCAGACCCAGGAGAGCCTGCAACGATGCACGACATTTGAACATGGGAGAGGTCATGGCCGGACGTCCCTCGTCTCGCCGCGTCACGGCTGGTCGGTGATCGCCATCAGATAGGGTTCGTTGCCGACCCCGGTCACGGTCCCGACCACCTTGTTCTGTTGCAGGTCCACGACCCACACCGTACCGCCGGCCTTGATATTGGGCTCTCCACCGCCGACCACCGCATAGCGGCCGTCCGGCGTTGCGGCGACAGCCCGCGGCCGAGGCCGGTTGCCCGATCCTTGGGGTAGCGGCAGGGGAATCCGGGCGACTTCCGGCTGCTTGTCGCCGGCAGCCGCCTTCTTGACGTCAACGACCGAGAGATTGGCCGCGAGATCGTTGGCGACGAGGATCCGCGAACCGTCCGGCGTGAACGCGAGGCTGAAGGGATGGCTCTCTCCCTGGGCATCGTCGGTTCCGACGAGCACGCGCCGGATTTCGGCATCGGGGGACTTGGCGATCGCCTTGTCGACATCGATCAGCGAGATGTAGCGGCCAGCCTGGTCGGTTTCGTCGTCGTCGCGATCCGTGAGCGCGATCAGACCGCCGTCGGGACTGGCCGTGATGGCCCAGGGTCCGCGTTCGACAGGAATCCGGAAGGTCTCCCAGTCGGGTGCGCCGCTCAGGGCCTTCTGGACATCGATCACCGAAACGTCGTGCGTGCCCTCGTTGGCCGAGAAGATGTAGCCCCCCTGCCGCGGCGTATAGGCGATGCCGTTCGGATCGGAGAAACAGCCCCAGTTCGGGTCCGGGGAGATGTGGGGCACCAGCGCGGGATTGAGGTAGATCTCGGGACAGGAATGGCCCGGAGTCTGGGCCTGGTGGCCGCCGGTTCCCCTGGCCAGATAGATCACGCGCTCCAGCGCCTTGGATTGGAGGTTGACGATGCCGATTTCGTTGGCTCCGTCTTCGTTCCCGGCTCCCTCCGAATTGGCGATCAGCGCGTATTTGTTGTCCGGCGTGACGACGAGGCCGGCCGGGCCGTAGCCTCCGGAAGAGACGATCCCATCGATGGCGTTCACGGTGTTGTTGTTGGCCGGGTCGAGCGCTTTCTTCACATCCAGGATCGTCAGGGCTCCTGGATAACCGTGGGGCATGCCCGACTCGACATCCGCCGGCCTCGAAACTCCGGCGTGATCCGACACGTAAGCCTTGCCGCCCGGCCCCATGATGATGTTGTTGGGGAGTGCGTCGGCCGGCACGCGCGTGACGCCGATATATTTCGCGTCGAGGCGCGATGGCTCGATGGCCGGCACGTCGGGCGAGATCCGGACGCGGCTGACGATCGCCTTCTGTGTTCCGTTGTCGGCCGGATCCATGGCCTTGGCGATGTCGATCACGATGATCCTGGGATCCCGGCGCCCGGTCACGAAGGCATAGGGTCCGCCCGCGAATGCAACTCCGGACGACAGCACCGCGACACCTGCGAGCAAGAGTCGCGCCAAGCTGCTGATCGACGACATGTTTTCCTCCCCCGTAGCTGGCCGGTTTCGGCCTTGGTTCGTTCCGACGCTGATGATATCGCCGCACGGCGTAACCCGATCGAGGTGCGAACCCCCGGTTCTACGGCGCGCCAACGGCCACGCGAATGGTGCTGCCGCCGTCGTGCGATCCCGCCGGACCAGGAACGACGTCCTCGTCCGACGAGCCGTTCTTGTCGGCTAACCTGCAGCACCCGCGGCCCGGAGGCCAGCGACCTCCGGGCTTTCTTCGAACGGCTGTTCGGGATGCATCAGGAAAGCGGAGGCGGCGCCGATCGCGAGCAGCACCATGGTGAGCAGGAACGGCAGGTACCAGTTGCCCGTGACGTCGATCAGGTAACCTGCGAGCAGCGGCGACACGATCGCCGCGAGGGCCGAGCCGCTGTTCATGAGGCCCGCGGCCGTGCCCGAATATTGCGGCGCGATGTCCATCGGCACGGACCAGATCGGGCCGATGACGATTTCCGCGAAGAAGAAGCCGCCCGATAGGCACAGCGCCGCGACGGTCAGGTCACGGTAGAACAGGATCGGGAGCAGCGACAGGAAGGCGCCCACGAAGCCGGCCACGCAGACGCTGAGGCGTGCGAACCTGACGTTCCCGGTGCGGGCCAGGATGGCGTCCGATATGACGCCGCCCAGACTGTCGCCGATCACGCCGGCGAAAAACACGCCCGCGGCGAAGATCGCCGACTTCTTGATGTCCATGTTGTAGCTGTTCTTGAAGAACAGCGGCAACCAGTTCAGGTAGAGCCACAGGCACCAGCCGTAGCAGAAATAGGTCAGGGTCACGGGCCACATGCGGCGTAGCAGCGGGCGCCAGGGGACGCGCTTTTCGACGGCCGCCTGCGTCCGACGCAGCGGGAGCCTGAGCAGTTCTGCTTCGGTGATGGCCGGATGGTCCTTCGGATTGTTGCGGAAGTAGAGCACCCAGATCACCACCCAGACCAGGCTGACGAGCCCGAGCAGGACGAAGGATCCGCGCCAGGTCACCGCGACCATGAGGGCCGCGATCATAGGAGGGGTGGCGGCATTTCCCAGGCGCGCGAAGGAATGGGTGAGGCCCTGCGCCAGGCCCCGCTGGCCCGCAGGGGTCCAGTCCTGCATGGCGCGCGTAGCTGTGGGAAAGGTGGCGCCCTCGCCGAAGCCGAGCAGGATCCGGGCGAGGACGAGTGTGAGGAGCCCGGTGATGAAGCCCGTCAGGATCGTCGCGAGCGCCCAGATCAACCCGCACCAGAACAACGTCTTGCGTGGGCCGAACCGGTCCCCCACCCAGCCGCCGGCGACCTGGAACAGCAGGTAGGGATAGGCAAAGGCCGAGAAGGCCAATCCGAGCTGGGTGTTGTTGAGGCCGAGCTCCTTCTGGATGTCGGACGCCGCGGTGGCGATGTTGACGCGATCGACATAAGTGATGAAATACATGACGCACACGAGACCCAGGACCGTGTGCGTGGCTTTGAAACTCCGTCTCATCGTCGTCCCTCCCGATGGTCGTTCGAGGCTCTTCGGCCCTTTCACTCCCGTTTGCTGGCCTCTTCGCGAAGCCGGGCTTGCGTAGTTCAGCGCTCCGCCTTTCCTCGACGGCGTCGCGAGCGGAGGAACGGGACTGGCATCGAACCCGCCCGTCAGCCAGCGGCGGCGGACAGCCGCGGCGGCGCGTTCGTGTCGTCGCGGCCTTCGAGAACCGCCATGGCGGCCGCGGCACCTCCGGCGCGGTGCGGGACCCCGGCCACCGACAGCCCCATCTCGACGCCGGTCAGCGCCGCCATGAGGGTGAGATCGTTGCACTCGCCGAGATGGCCGATGCGGAAGACCTGACCGGCGAGTTTGCTCAGCCCGGCACCGAGCGACATGTCGTAGCTGTCGAGCACGATCTTCCGGAACCGGTCGGCGTCGTGGCCGGGCGGCATCAGCACGGCCGTGAGCACGGGGGAATATTCGGACGGCTCCTGGCAGAGGACCTCGAGCCCCCAGCCCCGCACGGCCGCGCGCGTCGCCGCGCCCAGCCGCCGGTGCCGCTCGAAGACGGCGTCGAGCCCTTCCTCGAGCAGCATCGTGATGGCCTCGCGCAGCCCATAGAGCAGGTTGGTGGCGGGCGTATAAGGGAAGAAGCCGTTGGCGTTGGGCTTCAGCATCTCGGCCCAATCCCAGTAGGAACGTGGCAGGCGGTTCTCGCGGGACGCCGCGAGCGCCTTCTCCGAGATGGCGTTGAAGCCGAGCCCCGGCGGCAGCATCAGCCCCTTCTGCGAGCAGCTGACCGTGACGTCGACGCCCCATTCGTCATGCCGGTAATCCGCGGAGCCCAGGGAGGAGATCGTGTCGACCAGCAGCAGCGCGGGATGGTCCGCGCGATCGATCGCCCGGCGGATCTCCGGGATCCGGCTGAGGACTCCCGTCGACGTCTCGTTGTGCACCACCATCACGGCCTTGATAGCGCGGGAGCGGTCCCCGACGAGCTTGGCCTCGATCGCGGCGGGATCGACGCCATGGCGCCAGTCGCCGGGCATGAAGTCGACCTCCACGCCCCAGCGCGCCGCCATCTGCCGCCACAGCGTCGCGAAATGGCCGGTCTCGACCATCAGCACCCGGTCGCCGGGCGACAGCGTGTTGACGATGGCGGCTTCCCAGGCGCCGGTGCCCGACGAGGGAAAGACGATCACGGGCCCGCTCGTCTTGAAGACCGTCCGGCAGCCCTCGAAGATCTCCCGTCCGAGCTTGGCGAAGTCCGGCCCCCGGTGGTCGATGACCTGCATGTCCATGGCCCTGAGCACCCGCTCGGGCACCGGGCTGGGGCCGGGGATCTGCAGGAAATGGCGGCCTCGATGTCCCGACATGCGCCCTCCCGATCGCGTGACGTCGACAGGCCATCACGCGCGCTGACCCGAAATAATGCATTCATTTTTTCGGCTGGCAAGCGCCTTGGCGTGCAATTTCGCACATCGACGCCCGCGGGCGGGCGGGTTATCCCACTGCGATGACCGCATCCCTGTCACACATCTCCGACCTTTCTCCGGTGGAAACGTCCCTGTCGCGGCCGAGCCATGGGACGGCGGCGTCCCGCACCTCCGAGGGCGGACGCGGCGCCCCGTCGCTGCACGGCGATGTCCTGGCCCGTCTGCGCGACCACATCGTGCAAGGCAACCTGGCCGACGGGGCCCGGATCCCGGAACGGCAGCTCTGCGAACTGTTCGGGGTGTCGCGCACGCCGTTGCGCGAAGCCTTGAAGGTGCTGGCCGCCGAAGGACTGGTCGACCTCCTTCCCAATCGCGGTGCGCGTGTTCGGCAGCTCGAAGCGCGCGAGCTTCGCGAACTCTTCGACGTCATGGGCGGCCTCGAAGCCCTGGCCGGGCGACTGGCGTGCGAGTTGATCGCGGACGCCGAGGTACAGGCCATCGAAGACCTGCACCACGCGATGTACGGCCACTACTTGCGCCGCGACATGCAGGCCTATTTCCGGTGCAACCAGCGGATCCACGAGATGATCGTCGAGGCGGCCGGCAACACGGCCCTGGCGCAGGCCTACAAAAGCTATGCTGATCGGATCCGGCGCGTTCGCTACACGGCCAATTTCGCCAAGCGCCGCGACCGCTGGGCGGAGGCCATGCGCGAACACGAAGCCATGCTGGACGCGCTGCGCAGGCGCGCCGGCAGCGAGTTGAGCGATGTCCTCTTCAAGCACCTGCGCAACAAGGCCGAAGCATCATTGGAACTGTTCGAGACCCCGTCGGCTGCGGACGGCGCCGCGGGATGACGGGGCACGGAATGAAGCGGGCGCCACTCTTCGGTTGAGCGCGATCTCCGGTCGCGGGGCAGCGGAATTGAATTCAAAACCGGGGCGTCCTAGGCTCGCCGCAGCGGGTGGCCGGCCGCCGGAGGGAGCAGCCGACCGCCTGGAGGACACGGCATGATCAGCACGACGCGGCCGGGCTTCGAACGTCGGTTGAGGTCCGAGGTGCGGGGCGACGTGCTTTTCGGCGCCTTCGACCGGGGCCGCTACGCGACGGACGCCTCGCATTACCAGATGATGCCCCAAGGCGTGGTGGTGCCGGAGACTACCGCTGACGCGCTGCGGGCTCTCGCGGTCGCTCGGCACGAAGGGGTGCCGGTCACGGCGCGCGGAGGCGGCACCTCGCAATGCGGGCAGGCCATCAACGGCGGCCTCGTCATCGACGGGTCGAAACACCTCCGCCGCCTTCTGTCGCTCGATGTCGCGAACCGCCGCTGCATGGTCGAGCCCGGGATCGTGCTCGACGACCTCAACCGCGCCCTGAAACCCCACGGCCTATGGTTTCCGGTCGACGTCTCGACGGCGTCCCGGGCGACGATCGGCGGCATGGCGGGCAACAATTCCTGCGGCGGCCGTTCGCTGCGCTTCGGCACCATGCGGGACAATGTCGTGGCCATCGACGCCGTACTGGCCGATGGCACGCCCATGCGCTTCGGCGAGGTGGCGGCCGACCTGTCCGACATCGGCGACCCGCGCGCCAAGGCCCTCGCCGGGCGCCTGATCGCGATCGGGGGCCGCGAGGCCGGGGAGGTGGCGGTCCGGTTCCCCAAGGTTCAGCGCCGGGTGGGCGGCTACAACCTCGACGCGGTCGATCCGGCACGTGGCCGCGTGAACCTGGCCCACATCCTGGTCGGGTCCGAAGGCACGCTGGCCTACTCGACCGCGATCGAGTTGATGCTCTGGCCCCTCCTCGGCCGGCGGGCCGTCGGCGTCTGCCATTTCGGCTCCTTCCGGGCCGCCATGGACTCGGCCCAGCACCTCGTGACCTTGAAGCCCATCGCCATCGAACTCGTCGACAGCACCATGATCGGGCTCGCCCACGACATCGCCATGTTCCGGCCGACTCTGGAGGCCGTGGTGCGGGGCGAGCCCGAGGCCCTGCTCATCGTCGAGTTCGCCGAGGACGAGGCCGAGAACGCGCGCCGGCTCGCCCAACTCGGCGAACTCATGGGCGACCTCGGTTTCGGCTTCGACCGCGACGGGGCGCGCTGGGGCGGGGTCGTTCCGGTGCTCGACCCTGCCCTGCAGGCCGCCATCACCGAGCTCAGGACGGCCGGCCTCAACATCATGATGTCCATGAAGGATCAGGCGAAGCCGGTGTCCTTCGTCGAGGACTGCGCGGTGCCGCTCGCCCATCTCGCCGACTATACCGACAGCCTGACGCGCGTCTTCGAGAAGCACGGCACGCGGGGCACCTGGTACGCCCATGCGTCCGAAGGATGCCTGCACGTGCGCCCCGTCCTCAACCTGCGCCTCGACAAGGACGTGAAGGCCATGCGGGCCATCGCCGAGGAGGCCTTTGCCCTCGTGCGCTCCTACAAGGGCTCCCATTCGGGCGAGCATGGCGACGGCATCGTGCGGAGCGAGTTCCACGAAGCCATGTTCGGTTCGCGGCTCGTCGGCGCCTTCGAAGAGGTGAAGGACGCCTTCGATCCGACGGGCCTCCTCAATCCCGGCAAGATCGTCCGCGCGCCGCGCTTCGACGACCGGAACCTGCTGCGCTACCCGCCTGGCTATGGGGCGCAGGACATCCGGCCGCGGCTCGACTGGTCGGCCTATACGGGCGGCGCCGGCGGGCTGCAAGGCGCTGTCGAGATGTGCAACAACAACGGTGCCTGCCGCAAGAGCCAGGGCGGGGTGATGTGCCCCTCCTACCGGGCCACGCGCGACGAGGCGCATGTCACGCGTGGACGCGCCAACAGCCTGCGCCTCGCCCTGTCGGGGCAACTCGGTCCTGAAGCCTTCGCGTCGGACGCCATGCAGGACGCGCTGAAGCTCTGCGTCTCGTGCAAGGCCTGCCGGCGCGAATGCCCGACCGGCGTCGACATGGCGCGCATGAAGATCGAGGTGCAGGCGGCGCGGGCGGCGGCGCGCGGCCTCTCGCTGCGCGACCGGCTGGTCTCGCGCCTGCCGCATTACGCGCCGGCGGCGGCGCGCTTCGCCGCCCTCATCAACCTGCCGAACGGATCCGCGCTGCTGCGCAGGCTCATGGAGCGGACGGTCGGACTGAGTGCCCGAAGGCCGCTTCCGGTCTGGCGCCGCGACCGGTTCGCGTCGCCCGCGGGCGCGCTCGGACCGGAGGACGGCCGCGAGGTGATCCTCTGGGCCGACACGTTCAACGCCGCCTTCGAGCCCGAGACTCTCAGGGCAGCCGTCTCGGTCCTGGTCGCGGGCGGCTACCGGGTCCATTTCCCGCGCGCCGCCGACAGTTCCCGCCGCCCCTTGTGCTGCGGCCGCACGTTCCTGGCCGTGGGAGACGTCGAGGCCGCGCGGGCCGAACTCAAGCGAAGCCTCGCGGCGCTGAAGCCGTTCCTGGTGCGCGGCGTACCCGTGCTCGGCCTCGAGCCGAGTTGCCTCTTCACCTTCCGGGACGAGGCGCTGGCCCTGCTGCCCGGCGAGGAGGCCGAGCGGGCCGCCGCCCATGCGCTGCTGTTCGAGGAGTTCGTCGCCCGTGAGGCCGAGGCGGGGCGGTTCACGCCGCGGCTGGCGCCGGTGCCGGGGCGGGTGCTGCTGCACGGCCACTGCCACCAGAAAGCCTTCGGCGCCATGGGCGCCGTGGAAGCGGCCCTGCGGCTGATCCCCGGCATCGCCGTCGAAACGATCCCGTCAGGCTGCTGCGGCATGGCCGGCGCCTTCGGCTACCAGGCCGAGACGCAGGACGTGTCGCTGGCGATGGCCGAACTCGATCTCCTGCCGGCTATCCGGGCCGCCGACCCCGGATGCGTCATCGTGGCCGACGGCACCTCCTGCCGGCACCAGATCCGGGACGGCAGCGGGCGCGATCCGATCCATGTGGCACGGCTGCTGGCCAGCAGCATGGAGGCGGCCAGCACGGAAGGCGATCTGCGCAGAGAACCGGCCTTGTCTTGATGGTCCGAGGCGGCAGAGCGGCGCCGGCGCTCGCTCTGCCCAGCCCTCATTGCGAAGCATAGACCCCGACGCAGCCGTTGGCGCAGGCCGGACCCGGCGTCAGCGGAACGAAGATCGCGTGGGTTCTCGGGTCGGCCGCCACCGAGTGGGCGTTCTTGGCGGTCGGGACGTTGGCCACCCAGGCGTTGCTGGTGGCGTCGATGATGCCGAGCACCGGGCCGCCCGGCTGGTCGCGGGATGCGGTATAATAGCGGTGGGCATCCGGGTCGTACCAGACTTCGTCCTCGCCCCCGACCTGCGCGACCGTGGTGGTCTTTTCCGTCGCGAGCTCGAGCACGACGGTCGCGGGCGGCATGCCGCTCGCCTTGCTGCCGGCCCCGCACCCGACGATCAGGTTCTTGCCCTCGCCCACCTGCAGTCCCGAGGGGCTGCAATTCTCGACCGGGATCGTCTTGACGAGCTTGGCTGTCTTCGGGTCGAAGACGCCGACCGCGCCATGCGTCTTCCGATCGTCGAGGATCGGCACCGAGAAGTAGAACATGCCGGTCTCCGCGTCATAGGCCGGCTGCTCGACGCCGTCGCTCGCCTGCGGCAGGTCGAGCCTGGCGATCACCTTATGGTCGGAAGCGGTCGAGACGAGCGTGACGAAGGGCGGCTGGTCGGCATTGTTGGCCATGAGCACGAGGCCGTCCTTGGGGTCGTAGGCCATCTCGTCCACCCTGGCCTTGCCTCCCGTGTTGATCACGGCCGTGACCTTGCCCGCATCGGCACTCATGGCGATGATCTTGACGGTGT
>CAXUCF010000090.1:13247-17198 GCA_964249275.1 uncultured Lichenihabitans sp. | reverse complement strand
CGCCATCGGCATGGTGCCGCAGGACACGGTGCTGTTCAACGACACGCTGGGCTACAACATCCGCTACGGGCGCTGGGCCGCCACCGAGGCCGAGGTTACCGAAGCCGCCAAGCTGGCACAGATCGACGCCTTCGTGGCCACTTTGCCGGATGGTTATGCGGCCCAGGTGGGCGAGCGCGGACTCAAGCTCTCGGGTGGCGAGAAGCAGCGGGTCGCGATCGCCCGCACCATCCTCAAGGCCCCGGCCATTCTGGTGCTCGACGAGGCGACCTCCGCCCTCGACACCTTTACGGAACGCGAGATACAAGACGCGCTGGATCGGGTGTCTCGCGGCCGCACCACGGTGGTGATCGCGCACCGTCTGTCGACGGTGGTCAATGCCGACGAGATCCTGGTGCTCGACAAAGGGATGATCGCCGAGCGCGGTACCCATGATGGGCTGATCGAGCAAGGCGGGATCTATGCCGCGATGTGGAACCAGCAGCGCCAGGCGGAAGCTGCCGCGGATGCCCTGCGCCGCTTCGAAGCCGATGAAACCGGCGATCAAAGGGTCAGGATCGAGGCGTGAGCACGCCCCGAGAGAATTGGGATGAGTGGGCCATGCTTGTTGACGTCGCGCCGGTCCGGCTCGGGGGCCATGCACAATGTCGGTGATCAGGAGCCTCCGCCGGCAAGTCGTGCCGGTCCATCCCGAGGGCTACGTGTTCATCGCCGGCTTCGCGGTCGCGGCGCTCGTGCTGGACTGGTTGTGGAGCCCGCTCGGCTGGATCGGCTTCATCGTCACGGCCTGGTGCGTCTACTTCTTCCGTGACCCCAAGCGCATCACCCCGATGCGGGAGGGGCTCGTCGTTTCCCCCGCCGATGGCACGGTCTCGTCGGTGGGCTTCTTCGTGCCACCGCCCGAACTCGGCCTCGGGGAGCGGCCCATGCAGCGCATTTGCGTGTTCATGAGCGTCTTCGACTGCCACGTGAACCGTGCCCCGATGACCGGGCGGATCGTGAAGGTGGCCTACAAACCCGGCCTGTTCGTCAACGCCGACCTCGACAAGGCCAGCGAGGACAACGAGCGTTCGTCCATGCTGCTGGAGACCGGAGTCGGGCGCATCGGCGTGGTGCAGATCGCGGGGCTCGTGGCACGCCGCATCGTCTCCTTCGTGCGCGAAGGCGAGACCGTGGGGGTGGGCGACCGTTTCGGGCTGATCCGGTTCGGGTCGCGGGTCGACGTCTATCTGCCCGACAACATCAGGGTGATGGTCGGGATCGGCGCGACCGCGATCGCGGGTGAAACGATCCTGGCCGACGCGCGGGCCATCGAGGCGCCGCGCAGCTTCAAAGCCGGTTGACCATGGAGGATCCGACGATCGACTCGATACGAGAATCCGCGGTGCAGAAGCGCGCCGGACCGGAGGAACTATGGGCCGCCGACATCTTCGACCTGCCGACCGAGCGCCTCGACGACATCATGGATCGCGACTTGGCCTACGGGATCTCGCTTGTCTCCGATTGGTTGATCCGCAACTCCCGGACAGCCGATATCCCGAGCGAGCGGATCACGATGCTGTGCGAGAGGTTGCGGGCCCTCGGCTTGCCGCTCGACCGCTACGGTTCCTCGACCGAAATCCTCGACGTCGAACACGATGCGATTGCCAGGATCTGGGTCTGCGGCCGGGGCGTGACCACGCGGACCTACATCAGGGAGGTCGGCGACTCGCAATATCTCACGTCGCCGTTCCATGAGGCGGCCCGGACCGGGCGCACCGTTGAACTCCGCCTGCCCCAGACCGACGACGCGCGCTTCACCGTCGTGGCGGAACTCAAGGCGGACGGCTTCGTGCATTATCTGTGCGTGCCCATCACGCTCATGAGCGGAAGTCATGGCTGGGTGACCTTCGCGACCCGCCGCCGATCCGGCTTCTCGCGAGCCGAGGTCGCGGCACTTGCGCGTCTGTTGCCCGCCATCGCCATGCTGATCGATCTTCGGTCGACCTGGCTGTCGCTCGACAAGCTGTTGCGCACCTATGTGGGCGACGAACCCCATCGCGCCATTTTGCAAGGCAACACCAAGCGCGGCCAGGTCTCGACGATCCGCTCCGCCATGCTGTTCGCCGACATGCGCGATTCGGTAGGCTATACGGTCGATCTCGACGCCGTGACGGCGGTCGGCGTCTTTAACGCCCTGTTCGATTGCCTGGTCCCGCCGATCGAGAGCCGTGGCGGCGAGGTGCTGAAATACATGGGCGACGGTCTCCTGGCCATCTTCCGGGAGAATGACCGCGACTGCAGCGGTGCCGCCGACCGCGCGCTCGCAGCGGCCGTGGATGCCATGCGGGTGTTGGACGCCCGCAACACGGCGCATCCGGAGGAACGCCCCATCGAAGCGGGGGTGGCGCTGCATTACGGCGAGGCCGCGTACGGCAATATCGGCTCCGGTGTTCGGCTCGATTTCACCGTCATCGGCAAGGACGTGGGCCTCGCAAGCCGCATCGCGGCACTGAACCGACCGTTGGAGCAACCGGTCCTGATGTCGAGAGACTTCGTCGAGCGCCTCGACGGCACGGCCGTGCGGATCGGGGCCTTCCCGATGCGGGGATTCAAGCAGCCGATCGACGTGTTCCGTCCCGAAGCGGAAATCGTGGCGAGCCGGGCCGTCCGGTCCGCCTCGTGACGGATGACAGCGACGCACGGTCCGTGGTGACTGGACCTGCCTTGCCCCTGCAAGGGACGCGCGGGCGCCGGTTCCGCAACGTGCCGCTGCGGATCGTTCTTCCGAACCTCATCACGTTGCTGGCGCTGTGCCTGGGCCTGACCGCGATCCGCTACGCCACCGAGGGGTCTTTTGAAAAGGCGGTCTTCGCCATCGTGGCGGCGGCTTTTTTCGACGGGCTCGACGGCCGCCTCGCCCGTGCGCTGAAGGGGACCACCCGGTTCGGTGCCGAACTCGACTCCCTGGCCGACTTCGTGGGTTTCGGCGTCGCCCCGGCGCTCACGCTATTTTTCTGGAACATGCACGAGATCAAGAGCTTCGGTTGGTTCGCCGCCATGGTGTTTGCGATCGCGATGGCGCTCCGCCTGGCCCGGTTCAACGTCGGGCTCGAAGAGGCCGAGAGGCCGGCCTGGACGTCGCGCTTCTTCACCGGGATGCCGGCACCGGCCGGCGCCATCGTGGCGCTGCTCCCGCTGTATTTGCACCTTTCGGCGCTGGGCTGGGTGTTCGGCCGTGTCGCGATCGGTTGCGAAATCGTCTACCTGCTCTGTGTTGCCGGTCTGATGGCAAGCCGCATCCCGCATTTCTCGGGGAAGTCGATCGGCCGCGTGCCGCGCGAACAGGTCATTCCGGTCCTGTTCGGCGTGGCGGTTCTGGTGCTGCTGCTCGTCACTTTTCCCATGGAAGTTCTGGCCGCACTGACGATCGGCTTCGTGGGCCTTATTCCGTTCAGCATCCGCTCGCACCGGCTCTACCTGCGCCGCGACCTCGAGCGGTCGCGCACCAGTGCGACCGACAAGGCGCCGCTCGCCTCCTGAGGGGCGATGTCGTGCCCCGGCCGGTATGACGCCTTCCGGGATGGCCCCGCAGTCCCCATCTCGTGTTCACAAACGTGGCGATCTCCATTACGGTCGCGCCAGTTCACGAGGGCGCCGTTCCGGCGCCCCCTCGCTTCGTGGAGGTTGTCCGCGGCGCTCGAAAGATCGGATCATATGGCGAAGGAAGAATTGCTCGAATTTCCCGGGATGGTGACGGAGTTGCTGCCCAATGCCATGTTCCGGGTCAAGTTGGAGAACGAACACGAGATCACCGCCCATACGGCCGGCAAGATGCGCAAGAACCGGATCCGCGTGCTGACCGGGGATCGCGTGTTGGTCGAGATGACGCCCTATGATCTGACCAAGGGCCGGATCACCTATCGGTTCAAGTGAGGCCTCCCCGGTGATCGGGCTCGGACGCCTCGGCGC
>CAXUCF010000090.1:0-13237 GCA_964249275.1 uncultured Lichenihabitans sp. | reverse complement strand
CCTCGGCGCCGCGGCGACCGAACCACCTCGTCTCATTCTGGCGTCAGGGTCTCCGCGACGCCTCTCCCTGTTGCAGCAGATCGGCGTCGAGCCCTACGCCCTGCTGCCCGCCGACATCGACGAGACCCCGGAGCGGTCCGAACTGCCGCGCGTGCTTGCAGCCCGACTTGCGGCCCAAAAAGCCGAAGCCGCCCAGGCGTCCGCGGAGGCGCGCGGCACGTTCGGGCCGTCCTTCATCCTGGCGGCCGACACGGTGGTCAGTGTGGGGCGACGCGTGCTGCCGAAATGCGAGACACGCGACGAGGCGGAGGCCTGCCTCAGGCTGCTATCCGGGCGCGCCCATCGCGTCTACACCGCCATCACCTTGCTGACGCCGCGGGGCGGTCGCCGGCATCGCCTCGTGGAGAGCCGGGTACGTTTCAAGCGCCTGTCCGGAACCGAGACGGACGGCTACCTCGCCACGCCGGAGTGGCAGGGCAAGGCTGGCGGATATGCGATCCAGGGCCTGGCCGGCGGCTTCGTGGTGAAGCTGGTCGGATCCTATTCGGGGGTCGTCGGGCTGCCGCTCTACGAAACGATGTCGCTGCTCGAAGGGGAAGGCTTCCAGGTCCACGCCGGCTGGGCGCGGCCTCCGTCGAGGTGACGGGCAGGCGTGGCGCGATCCGTTGCCGCGAGAAAGAGGGATCAGGACCTTGGACAAAGCTGCGAACGACAACGCGGGACCGAGGGCAGCCGCATCGAAGCGGAAATGCCCGATCTGTGGGAAGCCCGCGTCGGCAGAAGTAGCACCGTTCTGCTCCAAGCGCTGCGCCGACGTGGACCTGCATCGATGGCTCGGAGGAAATTACCGCGTCCCGGTGAGCGCGGACCCCGAGGACGAACGGGACAGCCGCGAGGGCGATTGATCGATGTGCGGTTCCGCAGCACTTGAGCCCGGGGTTGCGTCCAGCCTTGGTCTCACTCGTCGTCTTGATTGGCGTCCGGCTGTTTGGGCGGCGCCGGATGAGAGAAGACCGCCTTGCATGCACCGCTGAGTTGCGACTTATGTGCCTGTAAGCAGGCCACGATCGCGTCTTCATCAGGTATGTTCTGGCCGCACAGGCGGTATACGTCGGGCGTACAGGCCAGTTGATCTTCCGCACTGCCACGATCCTGCGCAAAACCCACCGTCGGCAGGGCTAAACCGCAGAGAATGATCCAGTATGCTGTTATTTTCACGCCGCTAAACCTTCCTGCTCTGTGCTGTCGACAACGCTGGCCGGGCGCAATGGATCCTCGGTGGCCCCTGCATCCGTCGGATCATGTCCTAGGCTGCTTGAGCTTAGACGGCCGCCTGGACGTCGGCTGGCCTCGCGGCCCCTCACCCGCAGCGGACCTCTCCAGGCCGGGCAGATCGATCGGGTCTTACGCCTGTCGAGGTGGGCGCCAAACCCAACTCCTGCGGATGACATGGCTCGGCGAAGGACGGCGTGGAAGGCGCTGGACAAGCGGCCGGCGCCTTCCCTATAAGCACGTCGGTCGCGGCCCGGACTGGCCTCGGACGCCCAGGTAGCTCAGTTGGTAGAGCATGCGACTGAAAATCGCAGTGTCGGTGGTTCGATTCCGCCCCTGGGCACCACCGGACCAGACGGCCGTTCTGTTGGGGTAGCGGCCGCGCTCGTCCCAGTTCTCCTGCCCGGTTGCGGGGGACAGTTTTGTCCCCGACTGCCCCGGCGGCTTCGCTAGGCCGGCCTGCACCGGGAGCGGCAGCCGGCTACTACCTCGCGCTCCTCGGGCGAAACCGGGAGGGGGCTGGATTTAGGTTCATGCGATCGCCTCACGGTCTTTTCTTTCATGAAAGACGAGGAACGGGCCATTTGGCCTGACGCCCAGGGTAGGGCTATTCTGGTGTAGCTACGATGCCTGGAGGCGAGGGCGATGGAAGAGCGCGAGAGGGGAACGGGGCAGCCGGTCGAGAAGCCGATGGCGCGCCCCACGGAATTGGAGCCTATCGTTCCGGGGGCACGCGAGCGCGCGACCGGAGACGGCGCCGAGCGGCCGAGCTTCGCGGACGCGCTCGACGAGGTTATGGCCCACCACCACACCGTGCTCGCTGCCCTGGCCAAGTAGCCTGTGGCCGAACCTCGGTGGATCACCAAGGCCGAGGTGCTGACCCTTCATGACCGGCAACTCGCCGTGCATGGTGGTCCGGCAGGGGTCCGGGACGGAGGCATGCTGGAAAGCGCACTCGGCCGGCCGGAAAATCTGTTCGCCTACGGTGAGCCGGACATCACGGATCTCGCGGCCGCCTATGCCTTCGGCCTCGCCAAGAACCACCCGTTCATCGACGGCAACAAGCGGGCGTCTTTCGTGACTTGCGCCGTCTTCCTGCGGCTGAACGGCTACAGGCTTCCGATCGACAACGACGCCAACATCGCGATGTGGCAGGGCCTTGCGGCCGGTGACATCGGCGAAGCCGACCTCGCGGCGTGGCTGCAGGCACGCGTCGTGCCGGTCAACTGAGGCGACCGTCCGCCGCCGGATCATGGCTGCACGCCGCGCCACGATCTGCTAATGCCCCTCCGACCCCGCGCAGAGGCGGGCAGGCGATTCATCGGTCGCGAAGCGGCCCGTGGATCCGGAGCCGCGTGATGACTGCTGAGCAGACGAGCATACCCTCGCATTTCGATCCAGAGGCGGTCGAACCCAGGCTCGTCGACCGCTGGCTCGAGACCGGCGTCGGCCGCGCCGACGTCACCTCGCAGAAGCCGAAATTCAGCATCGTCATGCCGCCCCCCAACGTCACGGGCCAACTCCACATCGGGCACGCGCTCGATATGACGCTGCAGGACGTCGTCGTGCGCCACAAGCGCCAGCGCGGGTTCGACGTGCTCTGGGTGCCGGGCACCGACCACGCCAGCATCGCCACGCATTTCGTGCTCGAACGCGAACTCGCCAAGACCGGCGAGACGCGCTTCACGCTCGGCCGCGAACGCTTCCTCGAGCGGGCCGCGGCCTGGAAGGAACAGTCGGCCGGCGCCATCCAGGGGCAGTTGCGGCGCCTCGGCTGCACGCCGGATTGGTCGCGGGAGCGCTTCACGCTCGATGCCGGCACCACGCGGGCCGTCGAACATGTCTTCGTCAAGCTCTACCGCAAGGGGCTGATCTACCGGGGCGCGCGCCTGGTCAACTGGGACCCCAAGTTCCGCACCGCCATCTCGGATCTCGAGGTCGAGACCCGTGAGGTCGAAGGGCATCTCTGGTATATCCGCTATCCGCTGGCGGACGACGAGAGCCGCCACATCGTGGTGTCGACGACACGCCCGGAGACGCTGTTCGGCGATCAGGCCGTGGCGGTGAACGCCGAGGATCCGCGCTACCGGGACATCATCGGCCGACGCGTCGTGCTGCCGCTGACCGGCCGCACCATCCCGGTCCTGGCCGACCCTCATGCCGATCCCGAGCAGGGCACGGGCGCCGTCAAGATCACGCCGGCGCATGACTTCAACGACTACGAGGTCGGGCTGCGGCACGGACTTCCGCCGCTCGACGTCATGACCGACGACGCGCGCATGAACGACGCCGTGCCCGAGCCGTTCCGCGGCCTCGACCGTTTCGCGGCCCGCGAGGCCGTCGTGGCGGCACTGGACGCCATGGGGGCGCTCGAGCGGGTCGAGTCCAAGACCATCGCGCAGCCCTTCGCTGACCGCTCGGGCGTCGTCGTGG
Organism: uncultured Lichenihabitans sp.; assembly: GCA_964249275.1. Classification (GTDB taxonomy): domain Bacteria; phylum Pseudomonadota; class Alphaproteobacteria; order Rhizobiales; family Beijerinckiaceae; genus Lichenihabitans. Next base: position 9,532 of record CAXUCF010000090.1, on the reverse strand, counting down.
AGCCGCGCATCACCGATCAATGGTTCATGATCACGAGCGATGTCGCGGCTGCAGCGGCGGCGGCCGTCCGCGACGGGCGCACGCGCTTCGTGCCGGCGAGCTGGGCCAACGTCTTCTTCCGCTGGATGGACACCATCAAGCCCTGGTGCATCAGTCGGCAGCTCTGGTACGGGCACCGCATCCCGGCCTGGTATGGGCCCGACCGCGAGGTCTTCGTGGCCGAGACGGCCGAGGAGGCGCTCGCGGCCGCGCGCGCCCATTACGGCCGTGACGACGTCGCGCTGGAGCGGGATCCGGACATCCTCGATACCTGGTTCTCCTCGGCGCTGCAGCCCTTCGCGACGCTGGGCTGGCCCGAGGCGACGCCCGAACTCGCCCGCTACTACCCGACCGACCTCCTGGTCACGGGCTTCGACATCATCTTCTTCTGGGTATCCCGCATGATGATGCAGGGGATCGAGCTCTGCGGCGAGGTGCCGTTCCGCGACATCTACATGCACGGCCTGGTGCGCGACGCCTCCGGCCAGAAGATGTCGAAGACCAAGGGCAATGTCATCGACCCCTTGGACCTCATCGCCCAGCACGGCGCCGACGCCACCCGGCTCACCATGATGACCATGTGCGGCCATGGGCAGGACATCCGCATGTCGGTCGACGCCGTACGGGCATCGCGGCTCTTCGCCAACAAGCTGTGGAACGCCGCGCGCTTCGCGGCCATGAACGGCTGCTTTGCGGCCCCGACTCCGGTCCCGGTCGCGCCCGCGAACGCCATCGACGCCTGGGTGGTCGACAAGCTCGTTGCCGTGGCCCGCGCCTCCATCGCGGCGCTGGAGGAGTACCGGTTCAACGACGCATCGTTGGGCCTGCAGAGCTTCGTGCGGGACGCATTTTGCGACTGGTACATCGAACTTGCCAAGATCAGCATCAACGGCGACGACCACGCGGCAGCCGACGAGACGCGCGCCGTCCTGGGCTGGTGCTTGAGGGCGATCTGCCAATTGCTCAACCCCTTCACACCCTTCATCACCGAGGCGCTGTGGGACGGGTTCGGCCCCGACGGCGCTGCCGAGGGCACTGGCGCCATCACGGCCGCGGCGCTCCCCGATTTCGACGCGATCGAGGTTGCGGTCGGGGGCGACGTCGATTTCGCCATCGCGGTGATCTCGCGCATCCGCTCGGTCCGCAGTGAACTCAAGGTGGCGCCCGGCCGCCCGATTCCACTCGTTGTTCCAGCGGCGAACGACGTCGCTCGGAGGCGGCTCAGGGACTTCGGGCCGCACATCCGGCGGCTCGCCAACCTGTCCGGGATCGAGGAAGGCGCGGTGCCGGCGGAAGGGTCCGTCCGGATCCCCGTCGAGGGTGTCGATTTCGTGCTGCCGCTCGCCGGCATCGTCGACTTCGCCAAGGAGAAGCAGCGGCTCGAGAAGGAGCTGAAGAAGGTCGACGGCGACATCCAGTCGATCGAACGCCGGCTAAGCGACCAGGCGTTCCTGGACAAGGCCGACCCCGACGTCATCGACAAGAACCGCGCTCGCCTCGGCGCCGCGCAGGGCGAACGCCAGCGGCTGGCGGCAGCAACCGCGCTGATCTGATCGTCTCGCCGGGAGGCTGCCGAGACGGGTCGCCGGTTCTCGCTGTTGCCAACCCGCTCGTCAAAGCTGCTAAGACGAGGGGTCGACGACGGGTCCAGGTAGCGCCCGCGTCGGAAGGCCGGCATCCGAGGACCGGCCTCAACGAGGTCCCGAGAGTTCCCGATGTCCGATTTCATCCGCGAGGTCGACGAAGAATATCGTCAGGACCAGTTTCGCAACTTCCTCAACCGGCATTGGGTCTCGCTTCTGCTCGTCGTGGCAGTGGTGCTGGCGGGGGCGGGGGCCTGGCGTGGCTATGGCTACTGGCGCCAGCAGCAGGCCGAAGCGGCGGGCGCCCGCTATTTCGAGGCGCTCGACCTCCAGGCGACCAACCCCTCCGGCTCCGTCGCGGCGCTCGACGCGCTCGCCAAGGACGGGCCGGCCGGCTATCGCGTGCTGGCACGCCTGCGCGCCGCAGGCGATCTTGGAAGCACCGATGCTGCGGCCGGTGTGATGGCCTTCGACGCGGTTGCGGCCGACACCTCGGTCGACCCCGACCTCCGCGACGTCGCGGCCCTGCGGGCCGGCATCCTCTCGGTCGACACCGCCGATCCTGCCGAGCTGCGACGCCGCCTGGAGCCGCTGGCCGACGCCAATTCGAGCTATCGCGGCATCGCGCGCGAGATGCTGACCGTGGCGGCCCTGAAACGCCGCGACGACGCCGATGCGGGCAAGTGGCTCGATGCGATCGTGGCAGACCCGATCGCCTCCGCCGACACCCGCCAGCGCGCCGGTTTCTACCTCAGCCTGCTGCGGGCCGGGAAGCCGTCCGCCAGTTCACCACCGGCCACCGCACCCGAACCCGCCCCCGCGGACCAGCCCGCTGCGGGCCAGCCCGCCACGCAGCGGTGAGCAAGGTCGCCATCATCGGCCGGCCCAACGTGGGCAAGTCGACCCTCTTCAACCGGCTCGTCGGCCGGAAGCTGGCGCTGGTCGACGACCAGCCCGGCGTCACGCGCGACCGGCGCGAGGGCGAGGCCGAGTTGCGCGGCCTCGATTTCACGCTGATCGATACGGCCGGGCTCGACGACGCGGCCGAGGAGACGCTCGCCGGCCGCATGCGCCAGCAGACCGAAGTCGCGGTGGTCGATGCCGACGTGATCCTGTTCGTGATCGACAGCCGCGTGGGCGTGACCCCGGTCGACAGCCACTTCGCCCAGCTCGTGCGGCGGGCCGACAAGCCCATCATCGTGGTGGCCAACAAGGCCGAGGGGCGCGCCGGGGAGGCGGGCGCCATGGAGGCCCACGAACTCGGGTTCGGCACGCCAATCGCGATCTCGGCCGAGCACAACGAGGGCATGATCGACCTCTACGAGGCCCTGGCCGCGGTTCTGCCCAAGGCGGCCGATGCGCCGCTCGAGGATCTGGAGGCCGCCCATGTCTTCGCCGAGGACGAGGACGGCACGGAGTTCGACCCGACGAAGCCGCTGCGCATCGCCGTCGTGGGGCGTCCCAATGCCGGCAAGTCGACCTTGCTCAACGCTATCCTGGGCCAGGATCGCCTGCTGACGGGACCCGAGCCCGGCATCACGCGCGACTCGATCGGGCTCGAGCTGAAATGGCGCGACCGCGACCTCAAGGTGTTCGACACGGCGGGCTTGCGCAAGCGCGCCCGTATCGACGACAAGCTCGAGAAGCTCGCGGCCGCCGATGCCATCCGGGCCGTGCAGTTCGCCGAGGTGGTGATCGTGCTGCTCGACGCCACGATTCCGTTCGAGAAGCAGGATCTCACCATTGCGGCGCTGGCCGAGCGCGAAGGCCGCGCCGTCGTGATCGGCGTCAACAAATGGGATCTCATCGCGGCGCGCGGCGCGAAGCTGAACGAGATGCGCGAATCGGCCGAGCGCCTGCTGCCGCAGATCAGGGGCGCTCCGGGGGTGCCGGTGTCGGGGCAGACGGGCTTCGGCCTCGACAAGCTGCTCGAAGCCGCCTGGGGCGCTGCCGAGACCTGGAACCGCAGGCTGTCGACCGCGCGGCTGAACCGCTGGCTCGCCGGCGCCATCGACGCCAACCCACCCCCTGCCGTCAGCGGGCGGCGCATCAAGATCCGCTACATGACGCAGGCCAAGGCCCGGCCGCCGACCTTCATCCTGTTCGGCAACCAGCTCGCGGGGCTGCCGACGTCCTACCAGCGCTACCTCGTCAACGGGCTGCGCCAGACCATGGACCTGCCCGGCGTGCCGATTCGCATGGTCATGCGCCAGGGCGATAACCCCTACGACAAGACCAGGCGGCGTTGAGCCCGCTCAGGGCGGATCCGCCGGAACGATCCGCAGCCACGGCCAGCGCGTCCGATAGTCGGCGGCTTTGTTGCGGAACAGATCCGGCCGTGGGTTGCGCGGGTTGATCCGCAAGATGCCGGCCCAGAGGTCGTCGAAGCCGTCGGGCGCATGGACCTCCCGGCTCTCCGACGATATGCCGACACAGGTGCAGGCAATCAGGAATTGATTGATCCCGTCCCTCGCCGAACGGAGCGTCGGGCAGGGGCTGCCGAACCGCGCTTCGTACCAGAGGTGCACGCGGGCCTGATTCCTGACTTCAACCCTGATGTGGAGGTCGGAGAACAGGGCTTCTGCGTGACGGATCGCATCATCCTCGGCTTCCCAGGACAGGTCGTCGTCGAAGTAGAAGATGTCGTAGTCCCGGATGCCCGACGTCGGCTCACGGCCCGTCAGACAGTTCCACACCGTCTGGAACAGGCAGCCGGCCGCGAGATGGCATTCGCCAAGGCCGAGATGCGCCAGGCGATCGAGGATCACCGCATTATGCGGATTGCGCGATGCAAGTCTCGCGAACTCCCCGGGCGTCGGCATCGATATGTCGGTCCCTTTGGCGTCGGATGATCGCGGGCAGAGTGATTGCACGGTGGCGACACTTGCTGAAGACTTCGCTGCCCTTCTAAATGCCTCACGCGATCCGGACAAAGGTGCTCAGGTCGGCGCTGGCTCGCAGGCTGGCGAGCCCATCCCTTCTCCTCGCACGCGAGAGAGTTTAGAGAAGGTCTTCCCGGATTGGCAGACCACGAAGGGATCCCGCAATGCACGCCGTCATCGCCGCGAAGCGCGGCGACCTTGCCGGTCTCTGCCGACGCCACGGCGTGGCACGGCTCGAGGTGTTTGGATCGGCGGCGCGAGGGGCGGACTTCGACCCTGCCAGGAGCGACGCCGATTTCCTGGTGGAGTTTACGCCGGCGGCCCGCCCTGGCGTCGAGGCATCCTGGATCTCAAGAGGGCTCTGGAGCGCTTGCTCGACCGCCCGGTCGATGTCGTGGAATTTCGGGCGATCGATAACCCCTATATTCTCGCCGGCATCAACCGTTCGCGCGAGCTTGTCTATGCTGCGTGACCCGCGGGCATATCTCTGGGACGTCGAGCGGGCCGCCGAGTCGATCGAGACCTTCGCGGCGGGATCCGACGCCGCGCATTATGCGCGGGATGCCCTCGTTCGCGCTGCGGTGGAACGGCAATTCGAGATCATCGGCGAGGCGCTAAGCCGGCTCGTCAAGAGTTCTCCGGATCTGGCGCAGCTGGTGCCCCACCTTCGGGACATCATCGCTTTCCGCAACGTCCTGATCCGATGCTACGCTACCATCGATCACGCCCGCGTCTGGCACGTCAGGGAGGCATGGCTGCCGAGCCTCCACGCAACTATTTCGGCGCTGCTGACGGCAGCTTGGGTCGCCTGACCAATGAAAGCAAAGCATATTTCGATTGTTGGAGCGCGTGGCTGACGCTTCCATGCACCGACGCATACGTGAATCCGCGTCGTCATATGGTCGCGGGCGCACGAGCGGAAGCCGGACTTTCGAGATGAGCTTCGACCTGAACAGCCCCGCCGTCACGATCCTGCCGCCGACCGGCCCCTTGCGCGGGCGCGTCGCGCCGCCGGGCTCGAAGAGCATCACCAACCGGGCGCTGCTGCTGGCGGCGCTCGCTCGCGGCACGAGCCGGTTGACCGGCGCGCTGAAGAGCGACGATACGCGCCACATGGCCCAGGCGCTACGCCGGATGGGTGTGACGCTCGACGAGCCGGGCGAGACGGATTTTGTCGTGACGGGCGACGGACGCCTGAGGGCGCCGGACGGCCCGCTGTTCCTCGGCAATGCCGGCACGGCGACCCGCTTCCTCACGGCCGCGGTCGCGACCGTCGACGGCGCCGTGGTGGTCGACGGCGACGCCCACATGCGCAGGCGGCCCATAGCGCCCCTGGTGGAGGCGCTGCGCGCGCTCGGCGTCGATGTCGAGGCGCCCGGGGGTTGCCCGCCCGTGACGGTGCGGGGACGGGGCCGGCTCGGGTCCGGACGGGTGACGATCGATGCCGGCCTGTCGAGCCAGTATGTGTCGGCCGTCCTCATGGTGGCGGCGCTCGGCGACGGCCCTATCGAGGTGGCGCTGGCCGGCGCCGACATCGGGGCGCGGGGCTACGTCGACCTCACGCTCGGCGCCATGCGGAGCTTCGGCGCCGCCATTGAAGAGCGGGACGCCGCCGCCTGGGTTGTGGCGCCGAGCGGCTACCGCGCCACGGATTTCCATATCGAGCCCGATGCATCGGCCGCCACCTACCTCTGGGCCGCGGAAGTGCTGACCGGCGGCGCCATCGACATCGGCGTCGCATCGCGCGCCTTCACCCAGCCCGATGCCCGTGCCAAGGCCATGATCGACGCCTTCCCGCACCTGCCGCCCGTCATCGACGGGTCGCAGATGCAGGATGCCGTCCCGACCCTGGCGGTTCTGGCGGCCTTCAACGCGAGCCCGGTGCGCTTCAACGGCATCGCCAACCTGCGGGTCAAGGAATGCGACCGCGTCCGCGCTCTGGCCATCGAACTCGACCGGATCCGGCCGGGCCTTGGCCGCGAGGACGGCGACGACCTCGTGGTGGCGTCGGATCCGGGGCTCGCCGACCAGAGCCTGCCGGCCGCAATCGAGACCTACGCGGACCACCGCATCGCCATGAGCTTCGCGCTCGCGGGGTTGAAGATCCGCGGGCTGACGATCCTCGATCCCGGCTGCGTGGCCAAGACCTACCCGGGCTACTGGGACGCGCTGGCGTCGCTTGGGGTGCGGCTGGAGGCGAGGGGGAGCTGAAGCGATGGTGCCTCGCTGGCAGGTGCTTCGCATGGCGCTCGACGCACCGACGTGAGATGCTGAACGGACGACATCCGAGGATCGAAAGGTCGAGCGTCATGCCAGCGGAACCCGTGAGGAAGACGCTGCATGTTGCGGCCCGGCGACTCTGCGGGCGGCTCTCTACGGCACGCGATCCGTGAAGCGGCCATGATGATGCCGTGCTGTCGTTCCGGGACGACCTGAGCTGCGGTCCCATCGATGCGGAAGATGCCGCCGTTCGAGAAGCATGGTGGAATTTTGAGGAAGAAGGGCTCATCGAGCAGCACACGAAGATCTTCTGGAACACGGTCGCGACGACGAAAGATCGCCTCGTCGTGTGGTTCGCCCGCCATTCGGCACGGGAACTCGCCTTCTTCCTGTCCTGGGCGGACCGGCTCGGGGACCGGCCGTACGAGGTGGTCGATGTCACGGGACTGGAACTTCCTTACCGCAAAAGGGACGGCTCGCAGGCCGTAACGAGGCCAGTCTCGGCGGTCTCCAGCGTGCCAACCGACGCATTAGGGCCGTTGCTCGGGACCGAGCGGGCTTTCGCGCCACGCGAGCGGGAGGCGGCACGGCAGGCTTGGCAGCGGCTGAAAAGCGAGAATGCGCCCTTCCGCATCGTTACGGCCAAAGGTCTTTTATCGGCACCGGCCGATCACTTCGATCAGGCGCTCCTGGACTGCGCAACCGTCGAGTGGCAGAGGAGTGCACGCGTCATCGGGGACTTCATGGGGCGTCACTGGGAGCCTTACCATCAGGTCCATGACCTCATGCTGCGGGCGAGGGTCGTCGCTCTGGTGGAAAGCGGAAAGTTGATCGCCGACGGTGACGCGTGGGACACCAGGACGTGCCGCGTCCGGCTGCCGGACTGACCGCTCGCCCCCGGTTGCGTGGTCACCTACCCAGGTAGTCGGACGCGCTGTCCTTGCGAGGAGCCGAGCGCCATGTCCGCCGACAGGCTCTCCGCGGAGGCCGAGAAGGCTTGAATGCGAGTCGGTTCGATACTAAAGCTGATATAGGTGCTCCTGCCATGAGGCCGCTGTCCTTTCTGGGATCGTCGCTCGATGACCTCCGAGCCTTCCCGGAGGCGGCACGACGTGAAGCGGGCCACCAACTCGACCGAGTTTAGCGTGGACTGGACCCGTACGATTGGAAGCCGATGCAGAACATGGGAGCTGGCGTGCGAGAGGTGCGCATACGCGACCAGGCAGGTGCGTTCCGGGTGATCTATGTGGCGACCCGGCCCGAGGCGGTTTTTGTGCTGCACGCCTTCCAAAAGAGACCCAGGCCACATCGAAACGCGACCTGAACCTGGCAGAGGCGCGGCTTAAGGAGTTGACACGGAGCAAGTCATGACGGAGGCGGACGGCATACAAGGCCAGGTGTTTGCGAGCGTGTGGGATGCCCTCGAGGACAGCCCAGCGGAGGCGGCCAATATGCGCCTGCGCTCAGAGTTGATGATCGCTATCCGGCAAGCTGTCGCGGAATGGGGGGCAACCCAGGCGGCGGCGGCTCGCCGCCTTGAAGTGACCCAGCCACGGCTCAACGACCTGTTACGCGGGCGCATCAACAATTTCAGTCTCGATGCCCTCACCGTGCTTGCCGCGCGCGCCGGCCTCGACGTGCGCGTTCAGATCGGACGGGCTGCGGCGTAGGTATCTGGCGAACACCCGCAGATCTCCCTCGATGTGCTGATGAAGAGCTATGGCGTGGCGGATCGAATGATCTGATGCGGCCCCGAAAGATGGGCGGCTTTGATAGCCCGGCCGCGGCCAGGATCCTGCGCGTCCTGGACGAGGGCGTGGCTACCCTTGGCGGCCCCCGCCGGCATTCAGGACGGTTTCTTGCAGATCCCTGAGGATCGGCAACCAGAAACGTTACCGGTGATGACCAAGCGGTTTCGGGCCAGCTTCCTTGCTGCCCTCCTCGCGAGCCATGCCAGGGGAAGCTTTGCGCCGGTAGAACTTAAGACGGACGGGCTGACGATCCTCGATCCCGGCTGCGTGGCCAAGACCTACCCGGGCTATTGGGACGCGCTGGGGTCGCTCAGGGTGCGGCTGGAGGCACATCGAGGCTGACGTTCACAAAAGAAAAGCCGACCGCCTGTCCGCGCGGCGGCTCGCGAGGCGCATAACCCAGCAGGACCATGCTCACCGGTCATGCCGTGCCGAACAGTTTGCGAACGCCACATCCGCCCGTGCCCGACCTCGTCGCCGAGATCGCAGGACTCGGTGACGCCGACCTCCTCCGCCTGCGCGCCCTCGCGCGTCTGAGGGCGCGCGGGCTGCCCGGCCTGGACGGGATGGACGTCCTCCACGAGGCGATGCTCAGGCTGCTCGACGGGTCCCGGTCGCGGCCGCCCGACATACCGCTGGCCGTGGTGCTCGCCACGGCGATGCGGGGTGTCGCCCACGACCACTGGCGCAAGGTGAGGCGCGAACGCCCGGTTCTCGTGCCATTGGCCGACGACACTGCCGCGCGGCGGCCGGACCTGTCGCCGAGCGCCGACCCGGAGCGCGTGACCGCGGCCGTACAGGCGCTGGCCGAAATCGATCGGCTCTTCGCCGGCGACGCCATCGCGCTGCAGATCATCGCGGGCCTCGCCGAGGGCCTCGCCCCGGAGGAGATCCGCCGGTGCTATGCCATCGGCGGGACGGCTTACGACAGCGCGCGCAGGCGCATGCGCCGGACGTTGCTGCGACAAGACGGGGACGGGGGACGGCCATGATCCGGGACGACAAAGCCCTCGTGGCTTACGAGCGCTTGGTCGCCGCGCTCTCGGTCGACATCCTG
>CAXUCF010000089.1:13407-17383 GCA_964249275.1 uncultured Lichenihabitans sp. | reverse complement strand
AGAGCGCCAGGAAAGCTCCCGCGGTGCCACCGGAGTAGGCGAGCAGGATGGCCGTCGGCAGGCACAGCGCGAAGCCGAGCGCGAAGCAGAGGATCGCCACCTGGGCATTGTGGGTGAAGAGGTAGCTCGCGAAGAGGGGTAGGCCCTGGGTGGCCTTCGGGGCGCCCAACGCTTCGCGTAGCGTGTCGGTGGCGGCGGACGGGTCGCGCCCGCCCGCGAGGCCGACCGGCACGAAGCCGTAGAACCAGTCCGCGTCGGCCCGCACCATAAGGTAGCCGGCAACGGCGCCGAGCAGCAGGAAACCACCGGCCGCCAGCGTCTCGGGGCCGAGCGCGTGGGCCGAGCGGGGCCAGTCAAGGGCGAAAAACCTGCCGATCCGCGAAGCGATGGAGGCGCGCGCCCCGTAGACCACGAGGTAGGCGCGGGTGCTCAGCGCTTCGAGATAATCGACCAGGGCCGCATCGAGCACGGTCGCTCGCGCCACCGACAGCGACGACAAGGTCGAGCGGTAGAGCACCGGGATCGCGAGGAGTTCCTCGTCGGTCAGGCGGCGCGCCGAACGACGCTCCAGCTTGTCGAGCAGTTCTTCAAGGCGCAGCCAGTCGGCTTCCCGCTCCCGGCGTAGCGATCGGGCGGGGGCGGTCTGGTTCATATACGGTCCTCCCGCTTGAGGGCGAGGTAGCGACGCAGCAGGGCCGGACCGGCTGCGGGACCGCGCGCTTCGAGCACGTCGACGCCGAGCCGAGCCAAGCGCCTCAGCACGACGTCGCGCTCGCGCATGAGCCCTCCTGCCACCACGGCGCGCGATACGTCGGCGGGGCGCTCGGGCGCAGCCCGCACGAGGCCCTCGAGCTCCGTGTCGCGAAAGGTCACGAAAACAACCAGGTGGCGGGCCAGCAGGGTGCCGAGATGGTCGACCATCAGGGCGGCACTGGTGGAGTCGGCGAATTCGGTGAAGATGATCACCAGCGCGCGGCCCGGCAGGGCGGCGGACAGCGTCGACAGCCCGAGCGCGTAGTTGGTCTCCTCGGTCGAATAGTCGAGCTCCGCCGCGCCGGCCTGCAGGTCGGCGAAAGCCCGAACGCCGGAGCGCGCCGGCAGGGCGAGGCGGGGCCGCGCCGCAAAGGCAAAGAGCCCCACGCGATCTCCGACTTTGAGGCCCACGTAGGCCAGCATCAGCGCCGCGTTGACGGCATGGTCGATGCGAGGCAGGCCGCCGTCGAGCGGCTCCGACATGAGGCGCCCTGTGTCGAGCGCCACGACGACGGTGCGGTTCCGCTCGGCCCGCGTTTCCCGAACCATCAGGGCACGGTGGCGGGCCGACTGCCGCCAGTTGATGGTGCGCGTGTCATCGCCGGCCCGGAACTCGCGCAGTGCGTGGAACTCGAGGCTGGAGGCGAGGTCGCGCTGCACCGCCGTACCGCCGTCGCGGTTGCGCGAGAAAAGCCGCATCGCCTCGTCCCGCACCGCCGACATGGCGGGGACGACGTCGAGGGCGCGGTCGAGCGGCTGCACGCGGTTGAGCCAGACGAGGCCGAGGGGGCCGCGCCAGCGCAAGTGCAGCGCGCGGACGGCGGCCCGCCCCCGCCGTCGCGATGCCGCGACGAAGCGCGCCCCCTCGGCGGTGGACGGGGCAAGGCTGGCCGGCGACACGGCCAGCAGCGCGTCCGCCTCGACGGCGAGCTCCAACAGGACCGGCCGCCGCGCCGCCGGGAAGGCGACCCGGATCTCGCCGTCGGCGCCCCCCGCCTCCAATCGGCAGGGCACGTCTACGACGGCCGACAAGGCATCGCCGGAGGGCGCCAGGAGGGCGTCGAGCGCCAGGACGACGGCCGCGAGGGCGATCCACAGCAGCGCCACGCTCCACCATCCCGGTCCGAGCAGCACCGAGGCCAGCACCGAAGCCGGCGCGCCCGCCGCCATTAGGGCGACGCCGCGCCACGTCGGGTAGAGGACAGCGCGGCGAGGCGACAGTACCCCTTTCGCGTCGTCCTCCCTCACCTGGGCGCCTCCACGCGCGACAGCAGGTGGGCCACAACCTCGTTGACTCGGCGGCCGTCGATCTCGGCGGCGGGCGACAGCACGACGCGGTGGCGCAGCACCGGCAACGCCAGGGCCTTCACATCGTCCGGGATCACGTAGTCGCGCCCGTCGAGGACCGCGCGGGCGCGACTCGCAACTGCCAACATGGCGGCGCTGCGGGGCGAGGCGCCGCTTTCGAGGTCCGGGCTGCCGCGGGTGGCCCGAACGGTGCGAACCACGTAGTCCACGATCGGCTCGCCGACGCGCACGCATGCTACGGTCGCTAAGGCGGCGTCCAGGTCGGCGGCGCTGACGGCGGGCGTGATGCCGAAGGCACCGGGGTCGAGCGAACCCGCGCGAGCGCCGTGCCGGCGGACGACGTCGCGCTCCTCCTCCTCGGACGGGTAGCCGAGCACTTGCTTGAACATGAACCGGTCGACCTGCGCTTCGGGCAGCGGGTAGGTGCCCTGGTGTTCGAGCGGGTTCTGGGTCGCCACGACCATGAAGCGAGCGCCGAGATCGTAGGAGGTGCCGTCGATCGTGACGCGGCGCTCCTGCATGGCTTCGAGCAGGGCTGCTTGGGTCTTCGGCGGGGTACGGTTGATCTCATCGGCCAGCAGCACGTCGCAGAACACCGGGCCGGGCGTCAGCGCAAAGCTGCCGGAACGGAAGTCGAAGATGTTGGAGCCGATGATGTCGCCCGGCATCAGGTCCGGCGTGAACTGGATGCGGCCGAACTTGGCCTCGACAGCACGGGCGAAGCACTGAACCAGAAAGGTTTTGGCGGTGCCGGGCGGCCCTTCGAGCAGCATGTGGCCGCCGGCCAGCAGCGCCGTGAGCAGCAGGTCCACCGTCGCGTCCTGGCCCACCACGGCGCGCGCGATCTCGGCTCGGATGCGGCCCGCCAGCGCCTGGATCTCAGCGATCGTCACGCGTCACCCCCGTTCTCCACCGATAGAGCCGCCCGGCCGCGGCGGTGAGATCGGCGCGGCTCCGCACCGCGGACGCGAGGGCGGCGAGTGCCGTCCATCCGTCGGCGAGGCCGCGCGAGCGCGACGCTGCGTCGAGCAGCCGATCCGCCGCGGCCGCGTCGAGTAGCGGCAGCGCGTGAAGGTCGCGCAGCGCCAGCCCGCGGACCAACTGCGCATAGGGCGAGGCCATTCGGGCTTCCCGGCCGGCGAGGGCGATGAGCGCCGCCGAATTGTCGGCCAGCGCCCGCTTGCCGAAGTCATGGACGCGGTCGGGCACCGCGGCCGGGCCGAAGCGTTGGAGCGCCATCATGAGGACCAGCAGCCCGGTGGCGGCGGCGCAGAGCGTCGCGCCGATGAGCGGCGGCTCGAACAACAGGCGCAGCAGGCTCGGCGGCGCGCCGAAGCCGTCGAGCGTGACGTCGAAGATGATGGGGCCGCCACCCCGCAAATCGTCCATCACCGTCACGGCGCTCTGCGCGTTCTCGGGTGTAGCAAGGCCATGAGTGTCGAGGAGGTCGGGGTCGGCCAGCACGTAGACGCGGTGGCCGGTCCAGCGGGCCAGCACGGGGTCCCCCGCCTCGTCGAGCAGCACGGGGGTCCAGTCGGCCGAGACCTCCACGACCTGGAGGGGGTCGATGGGGCCGACCGGCAGCGCGGAGAAGCCCTCCATGCGGCCCGTGCCGCCGTGTAGCGTTCGGTGCGGACCCGGCACCTGCCGAAGCGCCACGGGGACGGGCAGGACGTGCTCCGCCGATCCGGTCGGCAATGGCCCTTCGCTCTCGACCCAACCGGGGTGGCCCATCAGCGGTTGGACGCGCCATTCGGCAGCACCACCAGCACCGGCCCGGCGCGATCGTCGAGGAGCGGCGGCGGCAGGACGGCGGCGCTTTGGGGCGGCGTCAGCACCAAAAGGCCTCGGCGCCCCGGCCCAGGGGCCGCGCGGCTGACCGTTACCCGGACGCCCTCGGCGCGCAGCAGCGCCA
>CAXUCF010000089.1:10473-13397 GCA_964249275.1 uncultured Lichenihabitans sp. | reverse complement strand
GGCGCCGAACCCCCGGACGGCCGCTAAGGCCTGGAGCCCGCCCCCCCCGTGGCCGCGGGCGACGAGCCGCTAAACGGGCTCGGAGCGCGCCGAGTGACCGAGGAGCGCAGCGGCCTCGGAGGCGCCGACGTTTGCCCGCCCAGTGTCCACCTGGCGCCGACTGGTCCGATCGATCAACCTGCCTCCCCATGCGAAAGGGCGAAGGACGAAGCGGCCGGTCCAGCGCGAGCCGTCAGCGCCGAGGCCACGAAGGCCCTGCGGCAATCGGCATAATCTTCGGCAGCGACCGGTTGGCCGCCGAAGAGCCCCACCTCGACGGCGTGGGCGATGCGACCGAAGCCGAGCCGCATCGGCTCGGGCAGGGTCGCATCGCCCGCGATGTCGCGGCTGGTCGTCGTCGGCTGCACGAGGCCAGGGTGGCGTTCCCCGAGGGCGTCGAGCCCGCAGGCCAGCAGGGCGCGGGCAGCCTCGAGGTGTAAACCAAGCGCCGCAAGGCGGTCGGCGTCGCCGAGTACCAGCCGCGCTCCCGCGGGCGCGACGGAGGAGGACGGCTCGGGCGCCCGGCCCGGCGCGGAAGCGTCCGGCACGGCCAAGTGGTTCCGCAAGTAGACGACCGCGAGCCCTATCGCGACGGCCGCCCCCAGCGCGGCCAGGATCCAGACGACGTCCACGTCGCCGAAGCCCCAGGACGGATGCCACGTCGACGGCGACGCGGGGGCTGCGACGGCCGGAAGATCGAACTGCAGCACCCCGCCCTGGAGCAGTGCGGCCTGGGTCTCTGCGATGGATGCCACAAACGTCTCCGACCGCGGGGCCTGCCCGACGAACCGGGGCGGATCGACCCCTCTACCCGATCCGCCCGGACAGTTTGGCACCGTTTACGGCAGTGCGAACCCATTTTCTGCATCCTTTGTTTTTGGCGCGACAGGCCTTCCGTCCGGGCGGACATGCGCCATCAGTCCCCGCACCGTGTCAGGGTGGCCCGTGGTGGCTGGCCAGCATGGCTGTCGCCCTTGTCGTCGATGAGGTTGGCCGGGAGCCCCGCGGCCAGCAGGGCAGCGACACCGGGCTTTTCCGGAAAAGCCCATCGTTCTTGACCGCCGCTAATCCAGCCGCGGCCGTTTCGACCGCACCCGTGCCCCCATGGACGCCTATGCCGTGCCACCCCCATCGCTCACGACGTCCTGCCAGCGCGGGAAGACGGCGGCCTGGCCGTGCACGGCGCCGGCGGCGTCCGTCAGTTGCCAGCCGGTGCCGTCCTCGATCCAGAAACGCCGGCCAGACCGGGAAATCCGCAAGCCCCGATAGCCGGACGCGTAGCCCTGGCGCGCCACCTGGTCGAGCAGGCTTTGCCGCTCGGTGCGGTTGGGCGCCTCGGCCGACAGGCGGGACGGCAGTTGGGTGAACTCGGCCCAGGAGTACTCGAAGCATCGCTGCGCCGCCACGTTGGCGTAGACGAAGCGCGGGTCGGACGCCGTGTCGTGGGCGAGGACGCAGAACGGGGCCGCCTCGTAGAGCCAGCCGACGGCCTCGACGTCTCCCATGCCGGACGGAAGGAGCGAGGAGCCGGTCACGCGTTCGTAGCTGGACAGGATCAGCCGCGACAATGCGGGATCGCCCGGGGCTCCTGGGTGCGGCTCGCCGCTATCGGGCCATCCATCGTGCGCGTCGGTCAATCGTGCATCCCCCCATAGCGAACTCGTTGAAACGGCTATCCGGCTTCCCGTTCCGCCCTACCCACTGCCTCCAGCCGCGCCGCCGTCGCCGTCGCACTCATCCGCTCGGCCAGTTCCCGGGCCGTGAGGCCGGCGGCGTCGCGGGCGGCAGGGTCGGCGCCCCGCGCCAGCAAGATGTCGACCATGTCGGTGCGGTCGAACATGGCCGCCATCATCAGGGCGGTCTTGCCGTCGGGGCCGCAGCCGTCGACCGCGGCACCACCCTCCAGCATGGCCTCGACGACATCCGCATAGCCCTTGAAGGCCGCGGCCGCTAGCGGCGCCTGGCCCCGGTCGTTGGCGAGCGTCGGGTCGCCGCCGTGCGCCAGCAGGGCCCGCACAATGTCGAGGTGGCCGTGATAGCTGGCCAGCATCAGCAGGCTGTCGCCCTTGTCGTTGATGAGGTTGGCCGGAAGCCCCGCGGCCAGCAGGGCGGCGAGTTCGGGCGCGTGGCCACCGCGCGCCATCTGGAACACCCTGCCCGCGAAGGCGATCGTGTCCTCGTCGAGCGCCGGGCGGCCGGGGGGACTGTCCTGCATGGTTCATGCCTCGATCGCGCGCGCTCCGCCACGCCCGGCCGAGCTATAGCGCCCACCCGCGATCTCGGCCACCCGAGGACAACGTCCGCCGCCTGGGAACTTGCGATCCCGCGCAGGACGGGAGAAGGATGGGGCACGCCCCCGGAGACCCGCACGCTTGAACGACACCACGACCGCCGCCCCCCTGCTCTCGGTCGAGGACCTCGCGGTCGGTTTCACTCAGGGCGGCCGCACCACCCGGGCGGTCGACGGCGTCTCGTTCGCGCTCGACCGTGGCGGCACGTTGGCGCTGGTCGGCGAATCGGGATCCGGCAAGTCCGTCACCGCCATGGCGATCGCGCGCCTGCTGGAGTCCTCCGGCGCCGAGGTGCTGGGCGGCCGCATCCTGTTCGCCGGCCAGGATCTCCTCGAAGCGTCCGAGCCCGCCATGCGGCGGATCCGCGGCAAGGCCATCACCATGGTGTTCCAGGAACCCATGACGTCGCTGAACCCGCTGCATTCGATCGAGAAGCAGCTGGGCGAGATCCTCGAACTGCACGGGCTGTCGGGCGGCACGAAGCAGCGCCCGCGCATCATCGAGCTCCTGACCGAGGTCGGCATCCCGGACCCGGCGTCCCGGCTCGGCGCCTTCCCGCACCAGCTTTCGGGCGGGCAGCGCCAGCGCGTCATG
>CAXUCF010000089.1:7620-10463 GCA_964249275.1 uncultured Lichenihabitans sp. | reverse complement strand
CTGGCCAACCGGCCGGACCTGCTCATCGCCGACGAGCCCACGACGGCGCTCGACGTCACCGTGCAGGCCCAGATCCTGCGGCTCCTGAAGGACCTTCAGCAGAAGCTCGGCATGGCCATGCTGTTCATCACCCACGACCTCGGCATCGTGCGCCGCATCGCCGACGACGTCGCGGTGATGCAGAAAGGGCGCGTGGTCGAGGTCGGAAAGGTCGAAACGATCTTCCGCGCACCCCGGCATCCCTATACCCGGATGCTGCTCGCGGCCGAGCCCAAGGGCGCGCCGCCGCCCGCCGATGCCTCGGCCACGTCCATCCTCGAAGCCGGCGACCTCAAGGTATGGTTCCCGATCAGGCGCGGCTTCCTGCGCCGCACCGTCGGCCATGTGAAGGCGGTCGACGGCATCTCGCTCCAGGTGCGCGAGGGCCAGACCGTGGGGGTCGTCGGGGAATCCGGGTCGGGCAAGACCACGCTGGGCTTGGCCATCCTGCGGCTGATCCGCTCCGAGGGGCCGGTGAGCTATCTCGGGCGCCGCATCGACGGGCTCGACAGCAAGGCGCTGCGGCCGCTCAGGCGCGACATGCAGGTGGTGTTCCAGGACCCCTACGGCTCGCTGTCGCCGCGCCTGTCGGTGGCCGAGATCGTCGAAGAGGGCCTCACGGTTCAGCGCCGCCTGCCCTATACCGAACGGCGCGAGATCGTGGCCCGGGCGCTCGCCGACACGGGGCTCGACCCCGCCACCATGGACCGCTACCCGCATGAATTCTCAGGGGGGCAGCGCCAGCGCATCGCCATCGCGCGTGCCATGGTGCTCGACCCCAAGTTCGTTGTGCTGGACGAGCCGACCTCGGCGCTCGACATGTCGGTGCAGGCCCAGATCGTCGACCTCCTGCGCGACCTGCAGGTGCGGCGGGGCCTCGCCTACCTGTTCATCAGCCACGACCTCAAGGTGGTGCGGGCGCTGGCGACCGAGATCGTGGTGATGCGGGCCGGCCGGGTGGTCGAATCCGGGCCGGCCGCCGATGTCTTCGCGGCGCCCAGGACGGAATACACCCGCGCCCTGTTCGCTGCGGCTTTCGACATGAAGGCGAGCCAGGACGCAGCCGTGGGGGCGCAGTAGCGCCATGGCGCGCGCGGTGCTGCTCGTTCTCGATTCCGTCGGCATCGGCGCCGCCGCGGATGCGGCCGCCTACGGCGACGGCGGTGCCGACACGCTGGGCCACATCGCCGAGGCCTGCGCGGCCGGCCGTGCCGATCGCCCGGGGCTTCGCTCCGGGGCGCTCGCCCTACCCCATCTCGACGCGCTGGGGCTCGGAGCGGCCGCCGCGGCCGCGACGGGACGGCTTCCGGCCGGCTTGACGGCGGGACGCGCCGTGGCATCCTGGGGATACGGGGCCGAGGTCTCGGCCGGCAAGGACACGCCGTCGGGCCATTGGGAGATGGCCGGCACGCCGGTGCCGTTCGCCTGGGGCTATTTCCCCGACGCCGAGCCCTGCTTTCCGCCGGCCCTCGTGGCGGCGCTGGTGGCGGAAGCCGGCCTCGACGGCATCCTGGGCGACCGGCGGGCGTCGGGCACCGCCATCGTGGCGGAACTCGGCGTCCTGCACATGAAGACCGGTCGGCCGATCTGCTACGGCTCGGCCGATTCGGTGCTGCAGATCGCGGCCCATGAGGAGAGCTTCGGGCTCGACCGGCTCTACGGGCTCTGCGGCATCGCCCGGCGTCTGTGCGATCCGCTGCGCATCGGCCGGGTCATCGCGCGACCCTTCGTGGGCGACGACCCCGCCTCGTTCAGGCGAACCGCCAACCGCAAGGATTACGCGGTCCCACCACCCCCGGGCACGATCCTCGACCGCGCCGCCGAGGCCGGCCGTGCCATCGTCACGGTGGGCAAGACCGGCGACATCTTCGCCCATCGCAACACGGGATCGGAGCTCAAGGGCGCCGGCAACGACTGCAACCTCGACCACCTATCGGCGGCCCTGCGGCGGTTGCCGGACGGCGGCCTCGCCTTTGTCAACCTAGTGGACTTCGACAGCGAGTTCGGACATCGCCGCGACGTCGCCGGCTATGCGGCGTGCCTCGAGCGCTTCGACGCGCGGCTGCCCGAACTGCTGTCGGAGCTGCGCTGCGGCGACCTGCTGGTGATCACGGCCGACCACGGCAACGACCCGACCTTCCAAGGCACCGATCACACCCGCGAATATGTCCCCATCCTGAGCCACGCGCCGGGTCGGCCCGGGATGCCGCTCGGCCGGCGGGACGGCCTCGCCGATATCGGCGCCACCCTGGCCCACCATCTCGGCCTCGCGCCGACGCCCGCCGGCCGGCCCTGGCTGTGAGCCCGCGGGGAACCGCCCCGCCGCGTCCTCCGTTGACTCGGCAGCACGGAGAGGACGTCATGGATGACGACGCGAGGCGCGCAGAGCCTCTGCCGCCTGCCGAGGCGCCGGCCGCCATCATGGCGGTGGACGAGACCGACCGCCTGATCGCATCCGACAAGGTCGCCGGCACCGAGGTCTTCGATCGCGGGGGAAAGCGGCTCGGCACCGTCTACAATTTCATGGTCGACAAGGTGACGGGCCAGGTCGCCTATGCGGTGATGTCGTTCGGCGGCTTTCTCGGCCTCGGGGAGCGCTTCCATCCCCTGCCCTGGAAGGCCTTGACCTACGACCCCGGGCGAGGCGGCTACGTCGTCGACCTCGACCGGGAGAAGCTTGAAGCGGCGCCGAGCTACGGCGCGGGCGAGGAGCCATGGCGCGACCCGGAGCATCGGCGCAACATCTTCGGTTTCTACGGCTTCAATTACGGCTTATGAGGGAGGCGAAGATGAACCTCGTCCGC
>CAXUCF010000089.1:1215-7610 GCA_964249275.1 uncultured Lichenihabitans sp. | reverse complement strand
CGTCCGCATGGTCTTCACGGCGTCCCTATGTTGCCTCGCGGCCGGGGGCGCTTCAGCCCAATCCGCTGCGCCTGCTGCAGGATCCGACGCCACGATCCCCGAGAAGGCGCCGGCGACGAGCGTGCCGGCCACCAACCTCGACGACAAACCCGGCACGCTCAGCCAGAAGCTGAGCGACACCGATGGCGTCATCCAGCCCAAAGACAACGTCGACCCGAACATGCACGTTCCTGCCCCACAGACCGGCACGACGCCGATCATCAGGCCCGGGACAATGGGCAACGGCACGGCCAAATAGAGAGGATCTCGGGGGTCCCCGCACGAGACACACATCGCGGGTGCATCGGATGATCCGCTGCCGCGAACGGTGTCGCGGATGAGCCGTCATCGCTCCAGTTCCTCCGCTCGTTCACCGCAGCCCTGCCGCAACAGCTGCTGTTGAGCAAAGCGGCATCGTCGTCGCATCCGGAGCCCAAGCGGGGGCGACTGGAAAGGTCTACGGACGGTCGATCCACCCTTCCCGTGCCGCCCGCTTCTCGGCCATGGCGGCGGCATTGTCGTTGAGGAACGGGCCATCGGGTTGTTCGCCGAAGGCCCATGACGCCGCATCGTATTGAGGCACGTCCCCCTCGGTCCAACCTTCCGGAAACCTGAAGAACCATCGATGTCCGTCAGGATGGGTGACGACCACCATGCGTGGGCCGCTGACCTCCGTATCCCACTCACCCATTGCCCTGCCTCGTCCCATGACGGGTTGCAACACAACGCCGCCTCGGCTCAGCCGCGTGGCACCCGGTCCACTTCGGCCAGCACTTTCGTGAGGTCTTTCGTGAGATCCTTGGTTGCCGCCAAACTGACGAAGTCGCTGCTGGCATGGGGCAGCGCGCCCGATCCGGCGAAGATGCGGATTCCGCTTGCCGTCATCACCGCGTCACCGCGCCGGAGCGTACCATCGTCGAAGATCGAAACCTTGCCGGACTTCGTCGGCAGTTGGGCGACGGCGACCCTCGGCTTCGTCTTTTGCAGCCGCACGGTCAGAGGATGGCCGTGAAACGGCCGTCCATGTCCGCGATACGGGGCCTCACCGGAGCCCTGGCCCTGCACCGGGGCGGACGCAGCCGCGGGCTGAGCCGCGCCGCCGCCGAAGATCGCCGAGAAGAACTGGTGGAGGCCATCATCCCCGCTCGCCGCGGCACCTTGCTGGGCCAGCAGCACCGTGGCGCCCGCGAGGATCACCCGGGCGATGCGCCGGGCCGTGGTCCGATGAGACGGGATCATCATTGTGGCCAGTTCCTGAGTGCCGCGCGATACCGGACCGCAACGCTGCCTTGGGTCGGGTTCCCGCCTGCAACGCCGATGCGTGTTCTCCGGTTGCCTCCGTCGGGATGTATTGTCGGACTGGTGGACAAGATGGTTTCTGCAGGATGACCTTGCGGCGAGCTGCGCCGTCCGACGATCCTCGAATTCGAGGCGCGGGTCGGGCTGCATCATCCCTGCCCCGATCCCATGCGCCGCGCTCCCGCATAGCCGCCCTCCTCGTAGAGTTCGATGCCGGCCGTCTCGATGGCGCGGCGGATCTGCCGTGCCCGCTCGAGCGTGATCGGGCATTCCCCGTCCGTCATCTCGGCAAGCTTCAGGATGGTGTGCGGGACGCCCGCCTTCTCGGCGAACTTCGACCGCTGCAGCCCCAAGAGCGCGCGCGCTTCACGAATCTGTTTGCCGGTCAACATGCTGCGAGGATCCTCGGGCGGCGGCCGTGCTTCCGTCCGCCTGCGCGCCAGAGCTACGCGGCGGGCGATCGCGGGTTTCGCCGGGCGAGCCATTCTCCGAAGCCGATTTCGACGTGCGTGGCCCCATCCCCCCTGAGGCCCTGTCTGCCGTGCAGCGATGCTCGTTGCGTGCCGCGACACGGCCCGCCCGGGCGGACGTGGACGGAGGCTGGGGCGCGGGGTCCGGCGCCGCTTGACCCGGAACGGCAAGCTGCGCCAACGTGCCGCCACATTCCCCGGGCCGGCCGGCACCGTCGGGAGGTAGACCAAGGGTCGGGAGCCTGGGGTGAACGAGAAGGCTGATGCCCGCACGAGAAGGCTCGACCTCGCAGCGCGCGCCGCTTGGCTCTATTACATCAAGCGGCGCACCCAGGACGAAATTGCGACCGACCTCAACGTGTCGCGCCCCAACGCTCAACGCCTCGTGGCCCTCGCGATCTCCGAAGGGCTGATCAAGTTCCGGTTGGACCACCCGCTCCTCAAGAGCATGGAACTCGGCGAGCGGATCCGCGACCGCTATGGTCTCGACCTCTGCGAGGTGGCGCCGAGCGTCGACGGGCAGAGCGACCGCACCGGAGTGGCGCTGCTCGCCGCGCAGTATATCGAGAACCTGCTGGCGGCCGCGACCCCGCAGATCCTGGCGCTCGGCACCGGACGGACGCTGCTCGAGACGGTGCGCCAGGTCACGTCGATGGAGCGGTCGGACCATCGCGTCGTCTCGGCGGTCGGCAATCTCACGCGCGACGGCCGCGCCAGCCCCTACGACGTCGCGATCAGGCTGGCCGACCGCGTCGGGGCACAATGCTACCCCCTGCCCCTGCCCGTGCTGACCGACACCCGCGAAGAATGCGAATTCCTGAAGGCGCAACGCGGCTACGGCATCGTCGACGCGCTGGTCCGCGAAGCCGACGCCGAGGTGCTGGGGGTGGGCTCCATCGGCCCGACCGCACCCCTGCTGATCGACGGCTTCGTGACCCCTGAGGAGCTGGCCGAACTGCAGGCCGCCGGCGCCGTCGGCGAGTTGCGCTCTCATCCGATCGACCCCGCGGGAGCGCTGATCGACAATGCCGTGACGGCCCGCCTCACCGCCGTGCCGCCGCCCGTCGCCCCGCGACGCCCGACCGTGCTGGTCGCGGCCAGCCGCTCCAAGATCGACGCCCTGGCGGCCGCGCTCGCCGGACGCTACGCGACCGGGCTCGTCATCGACGAGCCGACCGCCCTCCGCCTGCTCGACCGACGGGTCTGACCTGCCACAAAATTGCCCTTGACAGTTGGGCCGCCGCGACCGAGCATTTGCTCTCACAGTGAGCAAAGTTTGTGGTCGCCCAAGCGACTACCCAAAGGGAGGAAAAGCAATGCGTCTTGCTCGTATGAGCGGGTTGGTGGCTGGGCTCATGGCCTCCACCGTCGCCGTCAAGGCCGCCGACCAGACCACGCTGACGATCGCGACCGTCAACAACGGCGACATGATCGTGATGCAGAAGCTGTCGCCGAAGTTCGAACAGCAGACCGGCATCAAGCTGAACTGGGTCGTGCTCGAGGAGAACGTCCTGCGCCAGCGCCTGACCACCGACATCGCCACCAGGGGCGGCCAGTTCGACGTCATGACGATCGGCGCCTACGAGACCCCGATCTGGGCCAAACAGGGCTGGCTCACACCGCTCGACGACCTCGGCACCGACTACGACTACAAGGACCTGATCCCCCAGGTGAAGGACGGGCTCAGTGTCGATGGCAAAATGTATGCCGCACCGTTCTATGCCGAATCGTCCTTCACCTATTACCGCAAGGACCTTTTCGACAAGGCCGGACTCACCATGCCGGACAAGCCGACCTACGATCAGATCGCGCAATTCGCCGACAAGCTGACCGACAAGAAGAACGGCATCTTCGGCATCTGCCTCCGCGGCAAGCCGGGTTGGGGCGAGAACATGGCGTTCCTCGGCACGGCCGTGGTGGCCAACGGCGGCGCATGGTTCGACACGAAGTGGCAGCCGCAACTCACCACCCAGCCATGGAAATCGACGATCGACTGGTACCTCAACGTGATGAAGAAGGACGGACCGCCCGGCCCGACCGCCAACGGCTTCAACGAGAACCAGGCGCTGTTCGCGTCGGGGAAATGCGGCATGTGGATCGACGCCACCTCGGGTGCGGGCCGCATCTACGACCCGAAGCAGAGCCAGGTCGCCGATAAGACCGGCTTCACGGCCTCGCCCATCACCGATAAGAACCCGAAGGCCTCCGGCTGGTTCTGGTCCTGGGCGCTCGGCATCCCGACCTCGACCAAGCAGGCCGATGCCGCCAAGAAATTCGTG
Source organism: uncultured Lichenihabitans sp. (assembly GCA_964249275.1). Taxonomy (GTDB): domain Bacteria; phylum Pseudomonadota; class Alphaproteobacteria; order Rhizobiales; family Beijerinckiaceae; genus Lichenihabitans. Next base: position 3,523 of record CAXUCF010000089.1, on the reverse strand, counting down.
AAATGGGCGACGTCCAAGGAATACATCGCCATGGTGGGCGAGTCGGAAGGATGGGTGTCGGCCCCTCCCGGTACCCGCACCTCCACCTATGACAACCCGAACTACCAGAAGGCCGCGCCTTTCGCCCCGACCGTGCTCAAGGCCCTCGAGACCACCGACCCGCAACACCCGACCGTCAACCCCGTGCCCTATACAGGGGTGCAGTTCGTGGCGATCCCCGAGTTCCAGGCCATCGGCACCAACGTCGGCCAGGATATCGCGGCGGCTCTCGCCGGGCAGGACTCCGCCGATGCCGCCTTGAAGAAGGCGGAGGCGACGACCGAGCGTACCATGAAGCAGGCCGGCTACCCCAAGTAGGAGCCGAACGAAAGCACCGCCGGGGCCCTTGGCGCGGCGGTGCTTTTCCAAGACGCGAAAATCGCCTTTGACCCGTTGATGGCGACAGACAATAATCCGACGATAAGAACGGATTCAGCCGGGAGGCCGCCATGACGTCTTCAGCCCTGTCGCACGACGTAGCCGCACCCAGCAAAGCGCGACGCAGCAAGCGCGGCATCGACACGCGTCCCCTGGTCTGGCCGACCATCGCGGCCCTGCTGGTGTGGATGATCATCCCGCTGGTCCTGACGCTCTACTTCTCGTTCCGCAACTTCAGCCTCGTCGATCCGACCCAGACGGGCTGGGCGGGCCTCGGCAACTATACCTACCTGCTCACCGACGACAGCTTCATCACCTCGATCATCAACACGGTGCTGCTGGTGGGCGGCGTGCTGATCGCCACGATCGTGTTCGGCACCCTCTTCGCCGTGTTGTTCGATCAGGAGTTCTTCGGCCAGGGTGCCGCGCGGCTCTTCGTCATCGCTCCGTTTTTCGTTATGCCGACCGTGGCGGCCCTGGTCTGGAAGAACCTGCTGATGGACCCGGTCAGCGGGCTCTTCGCCTTCTTCGCCAGGTCGGTCGGGGTGGAGCCGATCACCTGGTTCTCGCAGACGCCATTGTTCTCGATCGGCATCATCGTGGCGTGGCAATGGGTGCCCTTCGCCACCCTCATCCTCCTGACCGCCATGCAGTCGCTCGACCGCGAGCAGATCGAGGCGGCCCGCATGGATGGCGCCAAGGCGGTCTCGCGCTTCCGCCACATCATCCTGCCGCATCTCGGCCGGCCCATCACGGTCGTGGTCATGATCGAGACCATCTTCCTGCTCGGCATCTTCGCCGAGATCCTGGTTACGACCAGCGGCGGCCCGGGCGACGCCTCCACCAACCTCGTCTACCTGATCTACAAGACCGCGCTGCTGCAGTTCGATATCGGGGGCGGCTCGGCCGGCGGCATCGTGGCGATCGTCTTGGCCAACATCGTCGCGGTCTTCCTGGTGCGCACCGTCGCCCGCAATCTCGACAGCTGAGGCAGCACCATGAAGGTCAAAGAGCGCAACAAGATGGTCATGACGTTTCTAGGCTGGGGCGTGGCCTTTCTGGTCTTCTTCCCGATCCTGTGGATGATCTTGACCTCCTTCAAGACCGAGATCGACGCGGTGCAGACTCCGCCGAAACTGTTCTTTCACCCGACGCTGGAGAATTTCACGGCCGTCAACGATCGCGTGAACTACGTCGGCGCCGTCTTGAACAGCGTGGTCGAATCGCTTGGCGCCACGATCATCTGCCTGCTCTTCGCCATGCCGGCCGCCTATGCCATGGCGTTCTATCCTGGTCGCAAGACCAAGGATCTGCTCATGTGGATGATGTCCACCAAGATGATGCCGGCCGTCGGCGTCCTGGTGCCGATCTACTACATCTTCCGCCAAACCGGGCTCCTGGATACCTGGACCGGCATCATCGTCATGTACACGCTGATGAACCTGCCGATTGTGGTCTGGATGCTGTATTCCTTCTTCCGGGAGGTGCCGAAGGAGATCTTGGAGGCGTCCCGCATGGATGGTGCCACGCCGCGCCAGCAACTGACGCTGCTGCTGCTGCCCCTCTCGCTTCCGGGCGTGATGTCGACCGGCCTGCTGTCGATCATCCTGTGTTGGAACGAGGCTTTCTGGAGCATCAATCTCACCTCGGTGCATGCCGCGCCACTGACCGCGCTCATCGCCAGTTTCTCCAGCCCCGAGGGCCTGTTCTGGGCCAAGCTGTCGGCCGCATCGATGCTCGCCATCGCGCCGATCCTCGTGTTCGGCTGGCTGACGCAGCGTCAACTCGTCCGCGGCCTGACCTTCGGCGCCGTCAAGTAAGGGGTCTCTTCCAATGGCAACGGTCACACTGAAGGACGTCCGCAAGAGCTACGGCCCGGTCAACATCATCC
>CAXUCF010000089.1:0-1205 GCA_964249275.1 uncultured Lichenihabitans sp. | reverse complement strand
GCCTGACCTTCGGCGCCGTCAAATAGGGGTAACGTCATGGCAACGGTGACATTGAAGGACGTGCGCAAGTCTTACGGTGCCGTCAACATCATCCAGGGTGTGGACCTCGCCATCAAGGACCGCGAGTTCGTGGTCTTCGTCGGTCCTTCGGGCTGCGGCAAGTCGACCCTGCTGCGCATGATCGCCGGTCTCGAAGAGATCACGGCGGGCGACCTCATGATCGACGGCCAGGTGGTCAACGATGTGCCGCCCGATGCGCGCGGCCTCGCCATGGTGTTCCAGTCCTACGCGCTCTACCCGCATATGTCGGTGGCCGACAACATGGCCTTCGCATTGCGTCTGGCCGGAGTGTCGAAGTCCGAGCGCGACGCCAAGGTGGCGGCGGCCGCCAAGATCCTGCAACTCGAGGTTCTGCTCGACCGCAAGCCCGGCCAACTCTCGGGCGGTCAGCGTCAGCGCGTCGCCATCGGCCGGGCCATCGTTCGCCAGCCCAAGGTGTTCCTGTTCGACGAGCCCTTGTCCAATCTCGACGCGTCGCTGCGCGTGCAGATGCGCATCGAAATCGCCCGCCTGCACGACCAGCTCAACGCCACGATGATCTACGTCACCCATGACCAGATCGAGGCCATGACCATGGCGGACCGTATCGTGGTGCTGCGGGCCGGCAAGATCGAGCAGGTCGGCTCGCCGCTCGAACTCTACCATTACCCCGCCAATACCTTCGTGGCCGGCTTCATCGGCTCGCCCAAGATGAACCTCACGCCCGCCAAGGTGAAATCGGCCAACGGCATCGGTGTGGAGATCGTGTTGCCGGGCGGAGGTCAGGCGACGATCCCGGTCGAGCCCAGGAACGCCATGCCCGGCGCATCCGTGACGGTCGGGTTCCGGCCGGAAACACTGACCATGACCGAGCAGGGGCCGCTCAGCGGCAAGGTCGCGGTCGTGGAGCATCTCGGCGGCGAGACGCTGGTCTACGTGGATGTGGGGGACGGCCACCTCGTCACGGTGAAGACTCCGGGCAGCACGTCGGCGCAGGTCGGCGAGCCCGTCCGGCTCACGGTCGACACGGACGAAGCCCGCCTGTTCGACAATGACGGCACCGCCATGGTGCCGATGCGACGCCGCGCCATCGCGGGCCTCGAGATGGCCCACTAAGCAGATTTTTGCAAATCTGCTTACACTTGAGATGCTGGGCAGCATTGATT
>CAXUCF010000088.1:0-17474 GCA_964249275.1 uncultured Lichenihabitans sp. | reverse complement strand
GAGTTCCTGGTGCAGGGCGGCTACTCGCTGGCCCACGCCATGATGATGCTGATCCCGGAGGCCTGGGCCGGCAACCCGCTCATGGACGAGAGCCGCCGCTCCTTCTACGAATATCACGCGGCCCTGATGGAACCTTGGGACGGCCCGGCCGCGGTCGCCTTCACGGACGGCCGGCAGATCGGCGCCACGCTCGACCGCAACGGGTTGCGGCCGGCCCGCTATCTCGTGACCGACGACGACCTCGTGGTGCTGGCCTCCGAGATGGGGGTGCTGCCGATCCCCGAGGAGAGCATCGTCAAGAAATGGCGGCTGCAGCCCGGCAAGATGCTGCTGGTCGACCTCGAACAGGGCCGCATCGTCTCGGACGACGAGATGAAGGCGCAACTGGCCGCCTCCCATCCCTATGGCGCCTGGCTCGACGAGACCCAGATCGTGCTCGAGACGCTGCAACCCGTCGAGGCGCGCGCGGCCCGCACCGACGTGTCGCTCCTCGACAAGCAGCAGGCCTATGGCTACACTCAGGAGGACCTGACGACGCTGCTGGCCCCCATGGCGGCCACCGGCCAGGAAGCTGACGGCTCCATGGGCACCGACACGCCGATCTCGGCGCTGTCCAACAAGTCGAAGCTTCTCTACACCTATTTCAAGCAGAACTTCGCCCAGGTGACGAACCCGCCGATCGATCCGATCCGCGAAGGGCTCATCATGAGTCTCGTCAGCTTCATCGGCCCACGTCCGAACATCTTCGATCTGGAAGGCAACTGGAAACGCAAGCGGCTCGAAGTCCGCCAGCCGATCCTGACCAACGACGACCTCGAGAAGATCCGCTGCATCTCGTATTTCGAGGACGCCTTCGACACCAAGACGCTCGACGTCACCTATGGGGTGAAGTTCGGCGCGGAGGGCATGGAGAGCATCATCGCGCGGCTGGGCGACCGCGCCGAGGCGGCCGTGCGACAAGGCTATAACATCATCATCCTGTCGGATCGCATGATGGGGCCGGACCGCATCCCGATCCCGGCGCTGCTCGCCACCGCGGCCGTGCATCATCATCTCATCCGCAAGGGGCTTCGCACTTCGGTGGGCCTCGTGGTCGAGACGGGCGAAGCCCGCGAGGTGCACCACTTCGCCTGCCTCGCAGGCTACGGGGCGGAAGCCATCAACCCCTATCTCGCCTTCGAATCGCTGACCGCGCTGGCCTCCGAGTTCCCCGAGGAGATCGACCGTCACCATGCGGTGGAGAGCTACATCAAATCGATCGACAAGGGCCTGCTCAAGGTCATGTCCAAGATGGGCATTTCGACCTACCAGTCCTATTGCGGCGCCCAGATCTTCGATGCCATCGGCCTGTCGAGCGATTTCGTGCGCCGTTTCTTCACCGGCACGGCCTCGATGATCGAGGGGGTGGGCTTGACCGAGATCGCGGCCGAGACGGCCGAGCGCCACGCGCTCGCGTTCGGCGACGCGCCGGTGTATCGCACCGCGCTCGACGTCGGGGGCGACTATGCCTACCGGGTCCGGGGCGAGACCCATTCCTGGACGCCGCAATCGGTGTCGCTGCTCCAGCACGCGGTTCGCGGCAACAGCCGCGACAAGTACCGGGCCTATGCCGAACTGCTGAACGAGCAGGACGAGAAGCTGCTGACCATCCGCGGGCTGTTCCGCATCAAGGATGCGGAAGCCGACGGGCGCCGGCCCGTGCCGCTCGACGAGGTCGAGGAAGCGGCCTCCATCGTGCGGCGCTTCTCGACAGGCGCCATGTCGTATGGTTCGATCTCGCGCGAGGCCCATACGACGCTGGCCATCGCCATGAACCGGATCGGCGGCAAGTCGAACACCGGCGAGGGCGGCGAGGAATCGGACCGCTACCGGCCGATGCCGAACGGCGACTCCATGCGCTCGGCCATCAAGCAGGTGGCGTCGGGCCGCTTCGGCGTGACCACGGAATATCTGGTCAATTCCGACATGGTCCAGATCAAGATGGCCCAGGGCGCCAAGCCCGGCGAGGGCGGGCAGTTGCCCGGCCACAAGGTCGACGCCATCATCGCCAAGGTGCGGCATTCGACGCCGGGCGTCGGCCTGATCTCGCCGCCGCCGCACCATGACATCTACTCGATCGAGGACCTGGCTCAGCTCATCTTCGATCTGAAGAACGTCAGCCCGGACAGCCTCGTCTCGGTCAAGCTCGTGAGTGAGATCGGCGTCGGCACGGTCGCGGCCGGGGTCTCCAAGGGCCGGGCCGACCATGTCACGGTATCGGGTTACGAGGGCGGCACCGGTGCCGCCCCCTTGACCTCGATCAAGCACGCCGGATCGCCCTGGGAGATCGGCCTGGCCGAGACCCACCAGACCCTGGTGATCAACCGCCTGCGCTCGCGCATCTCGGTCCAGGTCGACGGGGGCTTGCGCACCGGGCGCGACGTCGTGGTCGGGGCGTTGCTCGGGGCCGACGAGTTCGGTTTCGCGACGGCGCCGCTGGTGGCGGCCGGCTGCATCATGATGCGCAAGTGCCATCTGAACACCTGCCCGGTCGGCGTCGCCACCCAGGATCCGGTGCTGCGCAAGCGCTTCGTCGGCCTGCCCGAGCATGTCATCAACTACTTCTTCTTCGTGGCCGAGGAAGTGCGCGAGTTCATGGCCAGGATGGGCTACCGTCGGCTCGACGAGATGGTGGGCCAGATGCAGATGCTCGACCGCGAACAGGTGGTCGATCATTGGAAGGCCCGGGGACTCGACTTTTCCAAGCTGTTCCACAAGCCGCACGCGCCCGAGGGCGTCGGCATCCGCAAGACCGAGCACCAGGACCACGGCCTCGAGAAGGTGCTGGACCGCACGTTGATCGCGCGCGCGACCGACGCCATCGAAAACCGCGAACCTGTGTCCATGGCGCTGCCGATCCGCAACACCGACCGGGCGACCGGCGCCATGCTGTCGGGCGTCATCGCCCGGCGTTACGGCTACAAGGGGCTGCCGGAAGGGACCATCCACGTGAAGCTCACCGGCACGGCCGGACAGAGCTTCGGCGCCTGGGTGGCCAACGGCGTGACGCTGGAACTCGAGGGCGAGGCCAACGACTACGTGGGCAAGGGCCTCTCGGGGGGGCGGCTGGTGATCTATCCGCCGGCCTCGGCCACCAGCATCGTGCCCGAGGAATCGATGATCGTCGGCAACACGGTGCTTTATGGAGCGATCGCGGGCGAGTGCTACTTCCGCGGCGTGGCGGGCGAGCGATTTGCCGTCCGCAACTCCGGGGCCATCACGGTGGTGGAAGGCACGGGCGACCACGGCTGCGAATATATGACGGGCGGCATCGTCGTGGTGATCGGGCCGACCGGACGCAATTTCGCGGCCGGCATGTCGGGCGGTATCGCCTACGTGCTCGACGAGGAGGGCGACTTCAGGCGCCGCTGCAACATGGCCATGGTCGAACTCGAGATGGTCAGGGCCGAGGATGAGCACAACCGGCGGCTGTTCCACCAGTTGGACGACTGGACGGGGCCGCCGCAGGTCGACGTGATGGGCGACATGACGCGCTTCGACGCCGAACGGCTGCGGCAGTTGATCTCGAAGCATCACGAGCTGACGGGTTCGGGGAAGGCGCGGGCCATCCTCGACGATTGGGCCGCAACCCTGCCGAAATTCCGCAAGGTGATGCCGGTCGAGTACCGCCGCGCCCTCGCGGAACTCACGCAGCTCGACGAGCCGCTGCTCGCGGCCGCGGGGGAGTAGCCCGATGGGCAAGATCACGGGATTCATGGAGCTCGATCGGCAGGACCGGCGCTACGCGCCGGCCGCCGACCGCATCCGTCACTACAAGGAATTCCTGCTGCCGCTGAGCGAGGAGGCGACGCGCTCGCAGGCCTCGCGCTGCATGAGTTGCGGCATCCCGTTCTGCCACACCGGCTGCCCGGTCAACAACCAGATCCCCGACTGGAACGATCTCGTCTATCGGGGTGACTGGGCGGAGGCCTCCCGCAACCTCCATTCGACCAACAACTTCCCCGAGTTCACGGGACGGATCTGCCCGGCCCCGTGCGAGACCTCCTGCACGCTCAACCTCGACAACGCGCCCGTCACCATCAAGACGATCGAGAACGCCATTGCGGACCGTGCCTGGGCGGAAGGCTGGATCAAGCCCGAGATCGCGACGCAGCGCACGGGCAGGCGCGTTGCCGTGATCGGCTCGGGGCCAGCCGGCCTCGCCTGTGCCCAGCAGCTGGCCCGGGTCGGCCACGACGGGACGGTCTACGAGAAGAACCGGAAACCGGGCGGTCTGCTGCGCTACGGCATCCCGGACTTCAAGCTCGACAAGACCCATATCGACCGCCGCGTCGACCAGATGACGGCCGAGGGCGTGGTGTTCAGTTGCGGCGTCAACGTCGGGATCGACATGGCAGTGGCCGAAGTGCTGGACCGTTTCGACGCCGTCGTCCTGGCGGGCGGGGCCGAGAAGCCGCGCGACCTGCCGATGCCGGGCCGCGACCTCGGCGGCGTCTATTACGCCATGGAGTTCCTGCCCCAGCAGAACCGCCGGGTCGGCCGCGAGCCGCTGCGCTCCAACAACCCCATCCTGGCCACCGGCAAGCACGTGCTGGTGATCGGCGGCGGCGACACCGGTTCCGATTGCATCGGCACCGCGATCCGCCAGGGGGCGCTGTCGGTCACCCAGCTCGAGATCATGCCGGAGCCGCCCGAGCGGGAGAACAAGCTCCTGACCTGGCCGGACTGGCCCTTGAAGCTGCGCACCTCGTCGAGCCAGGAGGAGGGTGCCAACCGCGACTTCGGCGTCATGACGCGCCGCTTCTCGGGCGAAGCCGGCACGGTCGAGACGGTCGATTGCGTCCGGGTCGACGCCAAGATGCAGGCGGTGCCGGGCAGCGAGTTCCAGATCCGGGCCGACCTCGTGCTGCTCGCCATGGGCTTCGTGTCGCCCTTGCACGACGGCATGCTGACGGACCTCGGCGTCACGCTCGACGGGCGCGGCAACGTCGCGGCCGACATGAAGAGCTACCGAGCCTCGGCCGACAAGGTGTTCGCCTGCGGCGACATGCGGCGCGGCCAGTCGCTGGTCGTCTGGGCGATCCGCGAAGGCCGGCAGGCCGCCCACGCGGTCGACAAGGGGCTGATGGGCAAGACGGTGCTGCCGCGGTGACGTGCGAAGTGAGGGCCGACGAGCAGTCGACGGCTTCAAGCCGTGGGTACTTTGTATTGAGGTCGGATTTTCTAGCCAATTGTAATTTGCATTGATGAGCTCTGAATTCTGTGTAACGTTACTGATCATCTCCAGAGGACACGGGTTATGGTAAGGCCCTCAACGACGAAGACGACGACGGCCTTCCATTCTGAACAGTTTCAGCGCAGAATAGGGCTCCGGCCAATGATGCCGGTTAGAGTCGACCGCATGGCGTGGTGGTTTGCCGTTCTACCTTTGCTATCGGGCTTCGTCGGCCTCGCATGGGCGTGGCTTAAGTATCTGGAAGGGCTTTGGCCGAGTTGGTCCACGATTGATCGCGCACTATCGATCATGTCGATCGCCTTAAGTGTGGCGTCCCTCTTCTTGTTCGGGCCTCTGACGCATCGTCCCATTTTTCGGGCGTACGCCATAGCGATTCCCGTTGCTATGTGCGGTTGGGTCTTGACTCATGATGCTGCTGTCGTAGCAATCCCTCTCGGGATGCTGACTCTGAGAGTGCTGTTCGGCAAGCGCCTCTTACAAGCGATTCAGACCCCGCGGCAGCACCTACCGCCCCGCTAGTCCAGTTTCGCGAAGTCCATAATCACCGATAATCAGGACCGTCAGAATGGAAGTGGCAATCCCACCCGAGTTCGAACGCTTCGCCCGCGAGCAGGTCGCCGCAGGCAACGTGGCTTCCGAGGAGGAAGCCGTCGCGGTCGCCCTCCGCGACTACCTCGACGAGGTGCAAGCGTTGCGTGCTTTGATCGATCCGGAGCTGGCAGCATTGGATCGCGGAGAAGGCGTCGACGGCGAAACCTTCATCCGCGAATTGCTTGAGGAGACGAAAGCCATGGTGGCCGCGGCCACTGCCGCCACCCTTGATAAGTGAGCCGCTATCGCCTATCCCCGGGTGCGCGAACCGACATTCGCGAGATCCGTGGAAGGATCACGCGCGATCGACCTTCCCGAGCGATCTCCTTCATCGACGAATTGATCGATACCTTCCGGTTGTTGTGCGCGTCGCCGTTGATCGGTCGCCAGAGGGAAGAACTGCGGGCCGGCTTACGGTCGTTCACCCGCGACAATTACATCATTTTCTATCGTCTGATCGGACCCGACATCGACATCGTCCGCGTCATCCACGGTCGCCGCGATCTTGGCCGGATCTTCGATCACTGACGCGCGAATCCATCTCGTCTTAGATCCCGCCGCGCTCTCCCACGGGCCTTGAATGGACGTTCGCGGGAACCATTGTGACGTAGGGTCCCCAACCTGGGAGATCGGAGGGCTGGAGAAATCCAGATCGAAGCGAATGATAGACTTCAGAATGGATTGGTCTCGCTCCTTCCTCGTCAGCTGAAAGCCGCCACCACCGTCTCGATCGGGAGGAACAGCGTGCGGCTGTCGACCGGATATGCGACGAACTCCGCGCAGGCCATGTAGAAACGCTTGGCGTTCTCATCCCTCGCTTGAACCAACACCGCTCCGATCCCGATGCTCTGGGAGGCGATCGCGATCCGGCGCAGGGCGTCCGACAGGATGTCGGCGCCGAGACCCCGACCAGCATAGGCGCGGCTGACCGCCAGGCGCCCCAGAACGGAAACGGGGATCGTGTCGGGCGCGTTCCGGCGGATTTTCCCGGGCGCGGCCCCCCGCTCCACCGATCCTGCGGAGATGCAATGATACGCGGCGACCTGATCGCCCGCGCAGACGACGTAAGTGCGAGAGAAGCGACTTTCGTTCTGGAGCGCACGCCGCTTGAGCCAGTCGTTCAATGCCGGCATACCGCAATCGAAGTCCGTGACATCATGGTTCTCAGTCAGGGGAACCGGCGCCGACAGCTTCGACCCAAGTGGTTCAGACCGGGTCGTCACGCCTTCCAGGCCGGTGTTCGACGCAACAAGGCGCGCAGCTTGGGCCCCGGCGCCGGCGGGTTGTCGAGCGCGTGGAGGAAGGCGTCGTACCGCTCGGGATCGAGGTTGAAGAGGCGCTGATCCAGAAGCACATCGATCGCGAGCGCGCGGGCGCTGTCGATCATGAACTCGGTCCGCGTCTTGCCCAGGACGGCAGCGGCGTCGTCGATGAGTCGCCGGGTCTGCGCCTCGATGCGGAGATTGATGCTGCCCTTGATGTCGGCCGTCGCAGAACGCTCGGTCACCGCCACGGTCGAGACCTCCAACTATCTAGGATCGATGGCCGATCATCGGTCATGCCGTAAGATAGGATTACGTATCTACATCGTCAATACGCATTGGATCTCGATCGTCCGTCTTGGGCCTTCGGCCGGGCCCCTTTCTTCTGGGCGGGGAGGAAGGAGCGCCCTGGCCTTCTCCCGGTTTCGGCCCTAGGTTCCCGGCAACGCGAACCCCGACCCACCAGGTGCCGCATGAATGCCCACGACCGCGATCTCCCCAAGCAAGACCACGCCAAGGCGGCCGCCTTCACCTGGGACGATCCGCTGCTGCTCGACGACCAATTGAGCGAGGACGAGCGCATGATCCGCGATACGGCGCGGGATTATGCGCAAGGCAAGCTCCAGCCCCGCATCCTCGACGCCTACCGCAATGAAACGACGGATCGCGCCATCTTCGACGAAATGGGGGCGCTCGGGTTGCTCGGCTTGACGCTGCCCGAGGATTACGGCTGCGCGGGTGCCTCCTACGTGTCCTACGGGCTGGTGGCCCGCGAAGTGGAGCGCGTCGACTCCGGCTATCGCTCGATGATGAGCGTGCAATCGTCGCTCGTCATGTTCCCGATCCATAGCTACGGCAGCGAGACCCAGCGCCGGAAGTACCTGCCGAAGCTCGCCTCGGGCACGTGGATCGGCTGCTTCGGCCTGACCGAGCCCGATGCGGGCTCGGACCCGGCCGGCATGCGGACGCGGGCCGCCAAGATCGACGGCGGCTATCGGCTTACCGGCGCCAAGACCTGGATCTCCAATGCCCCCATGGCGGACGTCTTCGTGGTCTGGGCCAAGTCCGACGCCCATGACGGGGCCATCCGGGGCTTCGTGCTGGAGAAGGGCTCGAAAGGGCTCTCGGCTCCGCGCATCGCCAACAAGATGTCGCTGCGCGCCTCCGTCACGGGCGAGATCGTGATGGAGGGCGTCGAGGTGTCGGACGACGCGCTGCTGCCCGGCGCATCGGGCCTCAAGGGCCCGTTCGGCTGCCTCAACCGCGCCCGCTACGGCATTTCCTGGGGTGTCATGGGGGCAGCCGAGGATTGCTGGCACCGGGCGCGCAGCTACACGCTGGAGCGCAGGCAGTTCGGGCGGCCGCTGGCCGCCACGCAGCTGATCCAGAAGAAGCTCGCCGACATGCAGACCGAGATCACGCTGGGGCTGCAGGCCTCGCTCCGCGTCGGTCGACTGCTCGACGACGGTCGCGCGGCTCCGGAGATGATCTCGCTGATCAAGCGCAACAATTGCGGCAAGGCGCTCGATATCGCGCGTCTGGCCCGCGACATGCACGGGGGTAACGGCATCGCGGCCGAGTACCACGTCATGCGGCACAGCCAGAACCTCGAGACCGTCAACACCTACGAGGGCACCCACGACGTCCACGCGCTCATCCTGGGCCGCGCCATCACGGGAATTCAGGCCTTCGGCTGACCGCACGACAAAGGCGCCGCGAAGGGCGCCTTTGTCGGATCATTTGTCCGGCCTCGGGCTCAGTAGCCCCGATAGGTCCGGGTCTTCACGACGCTCCGATGGTGACCATAGGCGCAACCGGCCGCAGCCCCGACGGCACCGTGATGCAGGAAATGCCCCGCGATGCCGCCCACGATGGCACCCGTGACGCAGCCTGCCTGGGCCGACGCAACCGACCCCATCAGCGACATCGCCGTGACGGCGACGAAAATCATACGCATGTCGAAACTCCGTAGCTTGCAACCCCGCCCTTGAACGCGCGAGATCGCGGATCCGTTCGTCCCGAACCGACGGGATTGGCGTCGTCCTTGCACAATCCTTTACGGACATCCCACCAGACGCGAGCGCGTAGCGTCGCCCGACTTGTCCGGAAAACCCTGCCGGCCTAGAACGAATCGGGATCTTGGAGGACGTCATGAGCCAGAATTCGAACGGGTCGGCCGGGGTCCGCAAGCTGCGCTCGCAGCAGTGGTTCGACAATCCCGAGAACCCCGGCATGACGGCGCTCTACATCGAACGCTATCTGAATTTCGGCCTGACACCCGGCGAACTTCGCTCCGGCAAGCCCATCATCGGCATCGCCCAGACCGGCAACGACCTCAGCCCCTGCAACCGGCACCACATCGAACTGGCCAAGCGCGTGCGCGACGGCATCCTGGCCATGGGCGGGGTGCCGATGGAATTTCCGGTCCACCCGATCCAGGAGACCGGCAAGCGGCCCACCGCGGCGCTCGACCGCAACCTCGCCTATCTCGGCCTCGTCGAGACGCTCTACGGCTACCCGCTCGATGGCGTGGTGCTGACCACGGGTTGCGACAAGACCACCCCGGCCTGCATCATGGCGGCCGCCACCGTCAACATCCCGGCCATCGTGCTGTGCGGCGGCCCGATGCTCAACGGCTGGCACAACGGCGAGCGCACGGGTTCGGGCACCATCGTGTGGAAGAGCCGCGAGGAGATGGCGGCCGGCCACATCGACTACGAGGAGTTCATGGAGATCGTGACCTCCTCAGCCCCCTCGGTCGGTCATTGCAACACCATGGGCACGGCCTCGACAATGAACGCGCTCGCCGAAGCGCTCGGCATGACGCTGCCGGGCTGCGCCGCGATCCCCGCGCCCTACCGCGAGCGCGGCCAGATCGCCTACGAGACCGGCAAGCGCATTGTCGGCATGGTGCACGAGGACCTGAAGCCCTCCGACATCATCACGCGCGAGGCGCTCGAGAACGCCATCGTGGTCAACAGCGCGATCGGCGGCTCGACCAATGCCACGATCCACATCAACGCCATCGCGCGCCACGTCGGCGTGCCGCTCGCCATCGCGGACTGGGAAACGGTTGGTCACAAGATCCCCTTGCTGGTCAACATGCAGCCGGCCGGCAAATATCTCGGCGAGGAGTTCCACCGGGCCGGCGGGGTGCCGGCCGTGGTCAAGGAACTGATGAAGCACAAGCTCGTGCACGAAGAGGCGCTGACCGCCAACGGCCAGACTTTCGGCCACAACAACAGCTTCATCGCGACGCGCGACCCCGACGTCATCGCGCCGATCGAAACGCCGTTGCGGGAAGACGCGGGGTTCATCGTGCTGCACGGCAACCTGTTCGACAATGCCGTGATGAAGACCAGCGTGATCTCGCAGGAATTCGCCGAACGTTACCTGTCGGATCCGCAGGATCCCGGCGCCTTCGAGGGCCGTGCCATCGTGTTCGAGGGCCCTGAGGACTACCACCACCGCATCGACGATCCGGCGCTCGACATCGACGAGCACTGCATGCTGTTCATCCGCGGCACCGGGCCGATCGGCTATCCGGGCGGCGCCGAAGTCGTGAACATGCAGCCGCCGGCGGCACTCATCAAGCGCGGCATCCACGCGCTGCCCTGCATCGGGGATGGGCGCCAGTCCGGCACCTCCGCCTCGCCCTCGATCCTCAACGCGTCGCCCGAAGCGGCCGCGGGCGGCGGCCTCGCCATCCTGCGCACCGGCGACCGCGTCCGCATCGACCTCCACCGCCGCACGGCCGACATGCTGGTCCCGGCCGGCGAGTTGAACGAACGGCGGACGGCGCTGCAGGGGCAAGGCGGCTTCCACTATGCCGGCAACCAGACGCCCTGGCAGGAGATCCAGCGCTCCATGGTGGACCAGTTCGACGAAGGCATGGTGCTGAAGCCGGCCGTCAAATACCAGCGCGTCGCCCAGACCATGGGCGTGCCGCGCGACAACCATTGACGGGCTAGGAAATCAACTATCGCGGGTAGAGCGGCGGCGAGTACGACCTCTTTTCTCACGGAACCGTCAGGGACATCTGCGCCACTCACGGCGTCATGATCTTGAACCGCGTTCTGCACCCGGGTCGAGAGCACGTAGCAATCGCGTTGGGCACCTCGCGCACATCCACTGTGCGCGGCCGACCTCACGAGGGCCTTCGTCGTTTGTCAATCGAACCCCGGTTAGCTGATCTTCACCACACCCGGCTGACGACGCCGTCGAACACCGGGTCGGCCGAGATGATCGGCACGCCATAGTGCAGTGCGGTCGCGGCCAGAAGGCGGTCGAACGGGTCGCGGTGGGACCAGTCCATGGTTCCGGCCCGCAAGCAGATGTCCCCGTCGAGTCTGGCGAGATCGAGCCCCTGCGCCTCGGCCAGTTCGCGCAACCGTTGCACATGGGGCGCGATCTCCGGCCACTTGCCGAGCCGGGCCTTCTGGCCGACCTCATAGAGTGATACAGGGCTGAGATAGCGTGTGCGGGCGGTGTCGTTGGCGTCTTGCGCCGCCTCGGTCAGCCGCCGATTGCCGAGCAGGGTCCAGAACCAGACGTTTGTGTCAAGGAGCACCGCGTGCAAGTCGTTCCTCCTTTTCGCGGTCCAGTTCATCCAGCTCTTCGCCGCTCATTGGCTCGAAATCCGGAATGGGACCCTTCAGGATGTCGGCAAGGATGCCATAGCGGAACGGCTTCTTCTCGATCGGCACGAGCTTGACGACCGGCTTGTCGCCGCGTGCGATGACGACCTCCTCGCCCTTCAGAGCAGCTTCGATCAGCTTGGACAGGTTGGTCTTGGCGGCGTGTACGGTGACTTGCATGGCTCGGTCTCGGCTTGCTAAGCTAAGTTAGCTAAGCACCCCGTTCTGTCAAGAGCACGCAGCATCATTGGAGGAACGGCATTCGATGTCACAAGCAAGCGAAATGCGGCCGATCGGTCCCGAAGTCGACCCGCGCCGACAGAGGCCTCCGAGCGCAAGACCTATGCGGGCCGGTTCGTCATGCTCGAGCCGCTCGATCCGAACATGCGCCGGCGCTCTGGGAGGGTGCAGGGGGCCGACCAAATCTGAGACGACATGCCGGACGGGCCTTCTGCGGACGAGGCCACGTTCAAGACGTTCGTACAACCAAATCCGCCTCCATCCGGGGAAGCCATCGGACCATCAAGGCCTCTTCTCCCGGCATGCTGGGGTGGCAGCCTCGTGGTATCGGCTCTCGCCGAACGCATTGGACGCGGGGGCACCATCCCGGCGATCCCGAACCAGGAGGGGGACAGCAGAACGGTCAGGCTTCGGCCGGATCCGGGTCACGCCGCCGGACGCCGCTCACATCTCGTCGAAGCAGCGCCCCAGAATGGCTTCATCGACCGCGGTGTCTTGTTCAGCGCTTGCCCTGCGGCTTGCCGGCCGGCTTGGCGCTGGGCGCGGGCTTCGCGGCAGCCTTGGACGCCAGCGCCTTGCCGGCCACGGGGGGGCTGTTGCCGACCGGGGAAGCCGCGAGTGGCGCGGCAGCGGGCTTCGGGGTCGCTTGGGCGGTCTTGGAGGTCGGCCGCGGCGCCGGCGTGCCCAGGGTCGGGTTGCTCGGGCTCGGCGTGACGGCCGCCACCTTGGGGGCCGGCGTCACGGTCTCGGGCTCGTCCATGTCGGGCGTGGCCGTCTGGGCCGGACGGGCCACATGGCCGGAATTGGCACCGGTCGTGTAGACGGCGTGGGACGGCTTCGTGACCTCCGGCTCGCGGTCGGTGGCCGTGAGGTCGTGCTCGCCCTGATCGGTGAGGTTCGGCACGTCGCCGTAGGGCTCGACCGCCTGGGTCGGCTCTTCCGGCTCCATCGCGCCGGTGTTGCGCGGCAGCAGGGTGTCGCCCATGCTGTCATGGAGAGCGACGATCTCCTTGGCCTGGTCCCAATGGGCCTGGTCGCGGCCGTGTGGCCGCCCCTCGCTTTCCCAGATCTCGTGGGCCTTGCGCGCAATGCGCTCGTGGTCGGTGTCCTGCGCCATTAGACTCTCCCAGGCGTGTCGGCCGGCAGCTCCTCGGCCTGACGGCGAACCTCCTCGTCCATGTCGTCGAGCCCGTCGCTCGTCTCGCCCGGAATGGTCGGGCGGCTGTTCTCGGATTCGACCCAGTCCTCGAGCGTCATGCTCTCCGGATCCATGGACGTGTCCCGGCCTTCGAGATCCGGGCTCTCGGGCTCGAAAGGCTCGACATTCACCGGCTCGCGCTTGTCGTCGTCCTGGGTCATGATGAAGGCCTCTCAAGGCTCCCACGGCACCAACCGCTCGCCCGAACCCTGCCCGGTGGCGAAGCCCGTGATTCGCGGCGGTTGTTCCCGTGGGGACCCTTAGCGTCGGGGTGTCGCGATGGCAACGCCCGCGTCGTGGGGCAGTTCCCGGGTCGGACGGGAGCTGTGGAAGGGGTCGAACCACGGGCGCCGGGGCCGCTCAAGACAGGTGGCCCGCGTCGCTCAGCGCATGCAGGCGGTCGGCCGCGGCCTGGGCGAAGCGGATCGTCATGACCCGGCGCGTGGCGCCCGCGAGCTTCTGCAGGGCGGCTTCGCGGACCACCTCGGCGCCATAGCCGTCGGCCACGATCAGCCCCGTCTCGTCCGGCATCACGGCCACCGGCATGGTCACGGGAATCGCGAAGAACAGCCGGTCGCAGAAGGCGCGGTAGAAGGACCATTTCCGGTCGGCCCTGAGGTCCGCCACGGAGGACTTGACCTCGACGATGGTGATGGAGCCGTCAGGCCCGAGCCCGACGATATCGGGGCGGCGACCGTCGCTGAGCACGAGCTCGGTGACGGTGGCGATGTTGCGCGCCCGCAGGAGGCGCCGCGTGCCGCGCGCCACCTCGCGCGCGGTTTCGGATTGCCGCCCGTCGTCGGGCAGCGTGAGAGCTTGGAGTCGCATCGGCCTCAATGCTTCGGTGTCGACCCCCGCGCGTCCGCCACGCACGAGGAGCGAGCCCGAGGCTAACACCGGGATCCGGCGCTGGCCATGGGTTGCGAACCGATCGTCGAGGTCGGGGTCGGTCCCGGCCGGGGCGCGGGAAGGTCCCGGCGCTAGGACTGGGATGCTCGGGAATGCCCGGGCTGGGCAGCGACCTCCGCCGACGGCCCCTCGGTCCAATATTTTGCGACGTAACGCTTCATCTCGGCCAGCATGAAGCGCGAGGATTCCTCGGCCTTCTCCTCCCAGGCGAACACGCAGGCCGTCATGATGCCGTCGAAGCCGACCTTCGCCAGCGTGCCGAAGAAGGCGTCCCAATCGACCTCACCTTCGCCGATGTTCAGGTGCTGGTGAACCCGTGCGGTCGCGCCCGGCGGGTTGACGATGTAACGCAGCCCCGAGGAGGCCTTGTGGTTGAACGTGTCGGCGACGTGAACATGGGCCAGCACGGGTGCCGCCGTCTCGATCATCCTGGCGGTGTCGTCGCCGAAGTAGAAGTTGTGCGGCGCGCAATAAAGGAAGCGCACGTTCGGGGAGTCGATCGAGCGGATCATGTCGACGGCGGGCGCCAGCGTCTCGACGAAATCTTCCGGATGCGGCTCGATGTTGAGCGTGATGCCCTCCTGCTCGAAGATCGGCACGAGGTCGTCCATGCTGTCCCAGAAGGCGGACTCGCAGGTTTCGGTAGTGCCGCCCGCGCAGCAAGCGTTGAAGGACGCGAAGTTCGGCGACGGGCCGCGGCCGAACTCCGAGTTCATGGTGTCGCAGTCCATCTCGATCGCGATCCGGATGGCCGCCTTCCAGTACCGCATGGCGGCGAGGCGCTCGACCGGATGTGGGCTCGCCCAGCGATACATCGGCAGCAGCGACGCGAGCTTCACGCCGGCGTCGGCGAGCGCCGTCTTGAAGGCGCGGGTCCGCTCCGGATAGGTGCGCGGATTGACCCACCAATCGAGGAAGTCCGCCCGCGGCGACAGCTCGATATACTCGTAGCCGAGGTTCGCCACGAAGCGCGGCAGCTCGAGCAGCGGCACGTGGCGGTGCATGTAGGGGTCGAGCGCGATCTTCATGGGATGGACCTCATCCTTCGGGTGCTGCGGCGTCCGCCGGTCAGGCGTAGAGCGCCGGCTTGTCGCGCAGCGCCGCCGCCACCCAGCCACCCGTCTTCATGGCCATGAGGCCGGCGTCGGTCACGGCGGTGGCGGCGTAGCCGTCCCAACTGCTCGGGCCCTCGACCGTGCCCTTGACGCAATTGTCGACCCATTCCTGCAGCTCGACGTCATAGGCCCGGACGAAGCGCTCCCGCCAGTCCTCCGGCACCCGGCCCGAGAAGGAACCTTCGCGCTTGACCAGCACCGGCGCTGTCTCGGCCATGGTGGCGACCCCGGTTTCGCCCACGATCTCGCCGCGGATGTCGTAGCCGTAGGCGATGTTGACCGTGATCTCGACGTCGACGAGCGCGCCCTGCGTCATCCGCAGCAGCATCACCAGGGGATCGTTGAGTTCGCCGCCGCGGCTCGACTTGCGCGGCGCCACCACCATGGTCTCGGCGACCTCGTCGTCGAGAAGCCAGCGCGCGATATCGATGTCGTGCACCGCGGTGTCGACGATCGCCATGTCGCTCGTGTAGTGCGACGGCACGGAGGCGTTGCGGTGGGCGCTGTGCATGATGAGCGGCGTGCCGATGGCGCCGCTCGCGACCGTGCTCTTGAGAGCCCGATAGGCCGCATCGTAGCGCCGCATGAAGCCGAGCTGCAGGAGGCGGCGGCCGGCCGCGCGTTCGGCGTCGATGATGCGCAGGCAGGCCTCCTGCGTGGTGGCGAGAGGCTTCTCGCAGAACACCGGCTTGCCGGCCCGGATGGCCGCGACGCAGTATTCTTCGTGGGACGGACCCCAGGACGTCACCAGCACGGCGTCGACTTCGCGGTCGTCGATCAGGCTTTGCCCGGTCGCGTGGTGGCGGGCGCCGGGGATGCCGGCCGCGACCGAGCGGGCGCGCTCGGCATCGACGTCGGCCACGGCCACCACCGTGCTGCCGGCCAGGACGGTCGACAATCGGCGGATGTGATCCTGCCCGATCATGCCGACGCCGATCACACCGATCCTGAGTGCCATGCCATATCCTCCCTCTGGCCGCCGTTCGCGGGTGCGGTTCGCCGGCGGAATCCCCGCATGGGCGCTTCCACCGCTCGTCTTGGCTCGAACGTCCGCGGGGCGCCACTCGGTTCTGTCGCGCAACGAAGCCGTTTTCGCACATCTCGGTCGAAGGGTCACGGCAGCGGTTAGTGTCTCACTTTTTCAATCCGAGGAGGCGTGACCCCGCTCGTGGCCGGAAGCTTAGACTCATATAGGAAGCGGGAAACGACTGCTTAGGGCGGGAGGCAGCCGGTCCGCTTGCGGGCGTGCTGGAGTCCAAACCGGCCCTTCCTAGCCGAGAGGAAGACACGGACGCCGCCTTTGCAGCGACAGCTTGCCGTAACGCGATTCCGGATGCCATGGCGTGGTGTTTGAGCAATGGTGAGCTGATCCTATGAACCGAAAACTCGACCTTGCCGTCATCGACGTCGAGCGCGGCAGCGATTACCCGCCGCCCTTCGATGCCCCCTGTCGCGACAGCGAGCGGAAGCGCCTCGGCGAGGCCGCGGGTCTGAGCCAGTTCGGCGTCAACCTCCTCCGCCTCCCACCCGGAACCTGGTCAAGCCAGCGACACTGGCAGACCGCAAGCGACGAGTTCGTCTACGTCGTCAGCGGGGAGGTCGTTCTGATAACAGGTGCCGGCGAGGAAACGCTGCGCGCGGGCGACGCCGCAGGCTTCAAGGCAGGCACCCCCGACGGGCATCACCTACAGAACCGCAGCACGTCGGAAGCACTGGTCCTCGAGGTCGGCACGCGGCTTCCCGGCGACGGTTGCTACTACTCGGACATCGACATGATGATCATCGACGAGAGCCCGGATGGCTACACCAGGCAGGACGGGTCGCCCTATGCCCGTCGCTCCTCCAATGGCGAAGCCGAATGACAGACGGTGATCGCGCCGGGATCGGGATGTCGGCTTTCGGCCATCAGGCAAGTTGGAGCAAATAGCGTGTCGGGTCGAATGCCGACATAGGTTCCGTGCTGCCGGCCATCTATCTCGCACATCCCGCATGTCCTGAGTTGACACCCGCGCTGCTCCGAGATGTGGGCATCACCCAACCAGCGTAGAACTTCAACTCGCGCGGAAGCCGTCAGAGCCGCTCAACTCCGCCAATCCGAGGCCGACGCAAGCATTCGGGTGGCGAGCCAGCTCCCGGCCGATGCCGCTGCGCTCCAGCCAATGCGGGCCGCCGACAAGACTCGGCACGAGGTCCGCGATGGGGTCCCTCGGTCGCGGGTGCAACGGTCGCGGCGGCCTGGAACCGTTAGGGGGCCGCACCGCCTTAAGGCCGCCCGGCGGGGTGGGG
>CAXUCF010000087.1:10527-17493 GCA_964249275.1 uncultured Lichenihabitans sp. | reverse complement strand
CCGGCACCATGTGCAGCACGATGGTGCCGAACGCCGTGCCGCTCATGCGCGCATCGCTGATCCGCACCATGTCCTTCACGCCGGCCCGGGCGAGCTTCTTCGGGATGGGCAGGTAGCCCGCTTCCGGCATCCCTGGCGCACCCTTCGGCCCCGCGTAGCGCAGCACCAGGATGTCGTCGGCCGCCACGTCCAGCGCCGGGTCGTCGATGCGGGCGGCCATGTCGTCCACGCCGTCGAACACCAGGGCGCGGCCGGTGTGCTGCAACAGCCGCTCCGTCGCGGCACCCTGCTTCAGCACGGCGGTGCCCGGCGCCAGGTTGCCGCGCAGCACGGCCATGCCGCCCACGGGGTAGATCGGGTTGTCCTTCGAGCGGATCACCGTCTGCCCCGGCACGTCCTCGGCCCCCGCGATGGCGTCTGCCAGCGTGCCGCCGCTGATCGACCGCGCGGTGGTGTCCAGCAGCGGCGCCAGTTCCCGCATCAGCCGCGGCACCCCGCCGGCCCAGTGGAAGTGCTCCATGTAGTGGTCGCCCGAGGTCTTCAGGTCCACCAGCACCGGCACCTCGCGGCCGACGCGGTCGAAGGCGTCGAGGTCGAGCCGGATGCCGACGCGCCCGGCGATCGCCGCGAGATGCACGAGGCCGTTGGTGGATCCGCCGATCGCCTGCAGCACCACCACGGCGTTGCGGATCGAGGCCGCCGTGACGAGCGCTTCCGGCCGCGGCCCGTGCCGGCGCGCCATCGCCACCGCGGCCGTGCCGGTCGCCTCCGCGCAGCGCAGCCGCTCGGCGTGGGGCGCCGGGATCGTGGCGCCGAACGGCAGGGACAGGCCCATGGCCTCGACCATGCAGGCCATGGTGGAAGCCGTCCCCATCACCATGCAGGTGCCGACCGAGGGCGCGAGCCGGCCACTGACGATCTCGATCTCGGCCGCGTCGATCCGCCCGGCGCGATGCTGCGCCCAGAGCCTCCGGCAGTCCGTGCAGGCGCCCAGCATCTCGCCCCGGTGGTGGCCCACCACCATGGGTCCCACCGGTACGACGATGGCCGGGAGCCCGGCCGAGGCCGCCCCCATGATCTGGGCCGGCAGGGTCTTGTCGCAGCCGCCGACCAGCACGACCGCGTCCATGGGCTGGGCCCGGACCATCTCCTCGGTATCCATGGCCATCAGATTGCGCAGATACATGCTGGTGGGGTGGGCGAAGGATTCGTGGATCGATATCGTGGGGAAGCTCATCGGGAGGCCGCCCGCCAGCATGACGCCGCGCCGTACGGCCTCGATGAGTTGCGGCGCATTGCCGTGGCAGGGGTTGAAGTCGCTGGCCGTGTTGGCGATGCCGACGATCGGGCGGTCCAGCGCGTCGTCCGAGTAGCCCGCGGCCTTGATGAAGGCTTTGCGCAGGAACAGCGAGAAACCCGCGTCGCCGTAGCTGGTGAGCCCCTTGCGCAAACCATCCGACATCGTGTTTTCCTGACATGGGCGCGATCCACAAAGCGATGGACCGAAGGCACGATCGTGCTATCCCGTGCCGCGAATGGAAAGTTCGTTCATTGACGGGCCGGCACGGAGACGGGAGCTGGAGCAGGTGGGCGGGGGATGGCGTTGAAGATCGTATTCGCCCTGCTGGCTCATGGCGATCCGGAACTCGTGGCCCGTGTGGTCCGCACCATGATCAAGACAGGCCATCGCATCGTCGTCCATTACGACGCGAAGGTCGCGGATCCGCAATACGAGGCACTGCAGGCGGCGGTAGGCGAGGATCCCGACCATGTGGGCTACGCGCGTCGTGTGCGGGTCGGCTGGGGTGAATGGTCGGTCGTGCAAGCGACGCTGAACTGCATCGAAGCCATCGAGGCTTCGGGATGGGAACCCGACTACGTCTACCTGATGAGCGGGATGGACTACCCGATCCGCGACTCGGGACAACTCGAGCATTTCCTGCGGCGCAACCAGGGCGACGAGTTCATCGAGAGTGTGCCCTCGGAATCGATCAAGTGGGTCAAGAGCGGACCGCAGCGGGAGCGCTATCAATACCGCTGGTACTTCAACTGGCGCGACAACCCCAACCTGACCGAGAACATCTTCGCGCTGCAGCGCAACCTCGGCCTCAAGCGACGGTTCCTGCCCAATATGTCGCCCCATCTCGGCTCGCAGTGGTGGGTGCTCACCTGGCAGACCTTGAAGGCCATCATGAAGCTCGCGCGCCAGCCCGGGGTCGTCGACTTCTTCAAGACCACGCTGATCGCCGACGAACTCTTCTTCCAGACGCTGGTCCGTCAGGTCGTCCCGGACAACCGGATCATCGGCTGCCCTCTAACCCTCTACCAGTTCACCGATTACGGCTATCCCGTGGTCTACCATGCCGACCACCTCGACTACCTGATCCGCCAGCGCTTCTTCATGGCGCGCAAGCTGTCGTCGCACGACATGGCATTGCGCGACCTGCTCGAACCTTACTGGACAGGCGACAAGACGGCGCCCGCCTTCATGGACGAGGATGTCGGGATCCGGAGCACGGAATTCGACGACTGGCGCCTGAACCATCGGGAGGGGCCGCCCGGGCAGCCGCTCGGCGGGGCGGCGGGCCTGCGCTGGACCGCCGGGCCCCGGCGCACCACGAAGGCCTATTTCGTCGTCCTCGGCACGAGTACGGCCGAACTGCATTTCGTGCATCGTATCCTGTCGCACAACGCCGACGTACTCATGCACGGCCAGCTGTTTCATGCGACCGAGATCGAGTTCGCGGGGCACGCCGAACGCTTCGCCGGCTACAGCCACGCCGACGTGCAGGCGCGCGACGTGTCCGACCTCGATTTCCTCGCCGATGTCATCCGGGCGGAACCGACCCGGACGTCCGGGTTCGTGCTGCGCTGGCAGCAGGGGCGCGCGATCGATGACGCGTTGCTGACGCGGCCCAACGTCCGCGTCGTGCTGCTGACCGGAGATCCTCTGGTCTCGTTCAGCGAGAACCTGACGGGCCGGCAACCGGCGCTCGACGCCCCCTTCAATCCCCCCGCTATCGCGGCGGTACCGCCGGCCGCGGCGGCAAATCGGTTCAGGGTCTTTCTGAAGGAGTTCCAGCAACATACCGATACGATGGACAAGCGCTTCACTGCCTCGGCGGGTGCGCGGCCGAAGGGGTGGATGGGACGGTTCGATCCGGCCCGCATCGGTCCCGACTGGCTGAAGCGGCTAGAACTCTGCCTCGGCGTCAAGGTCGACATCACGGCCGAGGCGTTCGAAGCCGAGCGCGCCGCGGCGGCGGCGGACTACGACAGGCGCCGACAGAGCGTCATGGCGCTGTTGCTCCAGGGCGGCATCGACGATGTAGTGTTCGAGGTGTTGCGACAGGGCGGCGGCAGCCCGTCGATCGCGCTGGCGCTCGTGTGAACCGGGCGGTTCGCTAACCAAAATGCGAGGGACTGCGATGGGGTTCGGCGTGAAATGCGTCCGGAGAACGGTCTTCGGCATCGGCCTGCTTGCGGCCGGGCTCGGCGGCATCCCCGCTGCTGCCGCGGCCCCAGCGCTCTGCGCCGCTCCGGCTTCGCACCGATATGCAGGCGCGGTCAGGCATTACATCGCGGATCTCAAGACATCCTTCCCGGAGCATACGAGCTACTCGGCCGCCACGGCACTGACGGACATCAACTACCGCCCGGTGTTGGCCGGACTGTCGCGCAACGTCGGTGTGGACGGCATCAGATTGCCGATCGTCGTCACCTACGCGGGCGCCTCCGCCTATTCCGAACTCTACAGGAATATCGTCGCCTATGCGCGCAGCATCGGGCTCCTGATCTATGCCAGCCCTTTGGCGGTCGGCAGGGCGCCCTTCGCCGGGTGGTCCGACGATCGTTATGCGACTTGGCTCGCCACTTACGCGGGGACTTTCCGGCCCGATGCGCTTTCGCCTTTCAACGAGGCCGGCATGGACGAGGCCCGCATGACGTCCATCGTGACCAGGCTCCGGGCCAAGCTGACCGTGCCGTTACTCCTGGTCGGGCCCGACAAGCAGTTCGTGGTCAGCACGCTGCGCGATCTCGACGAGCACTCCGGCCTTGCCGCGCTATTCGACATCGTCGGATCCCACAATGCCAACAGCGACATCACCGCGACCGCCGAGAACTGGTCGCACCTCGTCGACAAGGTCCCGAGCGACAAGCCGGTCTGGTCCTCGGAGAACCCGGCCGGCTGGACGGCCGGCCGGGTGCAAGGCCTGCCTGGGCTCGATCAGGCCGTGGCGGGCGGGGTGCAGGGCCTGGTCATCTGGAAGGCGAAGCCCAGCCTGGTCGACGATGCAGGCCAAGCCACCACCAAGGCCTGCGACATAGCAGCTCACCTGATTGGAGGATGACCCACTCCGGTCAGAACCATTGCCCGGGGTTCAAAAGACCACAATCCACGAGGTCGCGAGTCCCCGTATAACGGCGGCTGACGTCGTGCATGAGCGCGATCTCGCGCAGCCGGGCCAAGCCCGGGTAGGCGGCCAGGCCGCCGTCCTTCACGGCGACGGCCTGTTCCCACCGCGCCGCCGTCTCCAGCGTCGCCTTGTCGGCGAGCAGCGCGAAGCGCAGGATGCAACCGGTCGGGCTCGAGTGCCACCGCGCATGCGGGTTGTTGAGGTGCATCGGCATGATCAGGCGCGTGCCCGCCTTGTAGGCGTAAAACCAGCGCCATTTCACCAGAGGGATTCGGTTCAATGCCGGGCTCTGGCGCGGACGCGTCCGAAACAAGGTCCTGCGTTGCAACCCGCCCCGGACGATCACGTTGCGGAAACGGCCCGGATCCAGCGTCACGAAGCCGAACGGGTCGAAATGATCGAGCGCCGCGAACGGCGGTCGGCACCCGGCCGCGGCCACGAGGTCGGCCGCGGGTTCCACGCCGTACATCTCCACGGCCAGGGCGTAGACGTGGCCGCGGCTCTCCGATTCGAGAAACTCCGTAAGGTCGCCGATCTTTCGGCTCTCACACCGGTAGAACACGAAAGCGTCCGACGTATCGAGGGACAGGCACCAGCGGCCGGCGGCATAGCGGGTCCTGAGGCCGTTGAGCCACAAAGTCAGCGGTTCGATGTCGCCCATGGCTCGCGGGCGCCACACCGCATGCGGTCCATTGCCAAGATGGGCCGCGAGACCGCCGTCGTCCGACAGATCCAGGAACACGAACTCGTGGATGCCGAGGCTGCGGTGATGATCGATGAAGGCTTCCACGATCTCGTGGTTGCCGTAATGGGACGCCACCACCACGGTGCCCTTGGCGGCGACACGCTCGGCCGGCCCCGCCCGAAGTTGCAGGTGCCTCAGGCTCATCATGGCTTTGAACCAGGGCCAGAGTTGCAGGCGGAGGAACTGCAGCGGCGGTTTCGCCTTCGAGCGGGCTCCTTTCAGGCGCAGGAAGCGGAACATCCTGGTCCGTCGCCGGCCGGGCATCGGGCCGCGGTTGACCTGACTCTTGCGCGGCGGGATCAAGGCACCCCCCTGCCCGCCAAAAACGTCATCGATTCGACATCCGACATCGCACCACCATCAGGACTCGTCCGCCACTCGCTCCCGCCGAAAGCTCAGTTGGACGAACTGCCGCCCGATGACGTCGTGGTCGTCGTGACCCGACCCGCCTGGGTGGTGGTCGAGGTCACGGGGCCGCGGAAATCGTAGTATATCCCGGCAACCCCGCGCATGATCTGCACGAGCTTGGCAAAGCCGACGCTTTCGGCATTGGTGATCAGCACGAGGTCCTTGTCGCGCATCTGCACCGACTGGCTGATGAAATAGCCCGATGCCCCGCGCAGATCCAAATGGTAGGCGACCGGCACGGTCTCGCGGCGGGTTTCGAACTTGCGCAGTTGGGCATCGTTTGATGGAAGGATCCGGCGCAGCAGGCTCACGGATTCGAAGCGCAGAAGATAGAGCTGGCCGACGTCGGCGATGGCATCGTTGAGGCCGCCCGAGCGGGCAACCGCTTCGGCCAAAGTCACCTGCTCGACGTTGAAATCGTATTGGGCGACCTTGAGGGCCGATCCCAGAACCTCGAAGCTCCTCGGTTTGCGCACCACCACGAGGCTGTCGCCTGGGCTGACCCGGATGTTTTCCGACGCATCGCTGACCAGCTGTTGCATGTTGATCTTGGCGACGCGTCCGGCGCGGACCAGCTGCACCTCCTCGTCGTATGTGGAGCCTTTCGGGCCGCCCGCCTGAGCGATGATGTCGAGCACTCGCTCACCCCGCACGGTGAGCGGAACGAGGCCCGGTTTCTCGACATCGCCATTGACGGTGGCGATGTTGATGGTGGAACTCACCAGGCTGACGACGGCCTGCGGATTGGTGGCCTTGCCTTCGAGCGCCTTGGCTATCGCCGTGCCGGCCTGGGCGGGCGTCAACCCGGCCAGTTTCACGCTGCCGCCGAACGGCACCGGGATCGTGCCGTTCTGTTCGACCACTTGAATGGGCAGCGTCGAGACATGTCCGCCTACGGGCTGCCCCTTGGTGGCCGAAGCCTGCAGTTCGCCGGATCCACCGAAAAGCGGAATCGGCGCCACCTCGTAGATCGTGGTGGCGACGACATCGCCGACCTTCAGCACGAGGGTCGGCCGATAGGTGTCGGGGCCGAGCGACGCCAGGCCGGGCTGGCGGTAGCTCGCGATTGCCTTGGCGACCCCGAGATCGAGGTCGACCAGAACGAAGCCGGGATCGCGATCCGGCACGGCGCTGTTTTCAAACTCGCGCGCGGTCGGCGATCCGGCGGGCAGGAGGGCGCAGCCACAAAGACCCGTCAAGGCGAGGACCGCGACCGCCAGTTTCAGGAGCATGCCCTCATAGCCTCAGAATGCCGTTCGGCCTCGCGCTGCCGGCACGTCGGCTCTGGGGAGTACCGCCATTCCGGGTTCCCGGCCAACCTGATTCCCGCATTCTCGACCGATCCGCAGCATCCGTTTTGGTAGGCCAAAGTTCCAGGTGTGGCCAGCCCAGGGG
>CAXUCF010000087.1:0-10517 GCA_964249275.1 uncultured Lichenihabitans sp. | reverse complement strand
CTCATGCCCGGCAGAAAACGGATCGGCCGACGATCGGCAGGACCGCCCGAGTGACGGACCCGAGCCCATGACCCGACGGGAAGCCGAGTCAGCCGACGATCTGGTCGCGCGCCGCCCCCATGACGAGGCTGCCGAACGTGAGGACCAGCAGCATCGACAAGAAAACGGTCGCGGTCACCTGCAGCGGATAGAGGTAGCTCATGCGCTCGGGCAGGGTTGGCGGAACGAAGTCCACCAAGTAGTTCTGCTTCGTGGCGGCGTCCGCCCGCGCCACGGTCAAGCCCTGCTGGGCCGCCAGATAGGCGTTCCTGGCAAATTCCTGCTCCAGCTGCAGCGATGAATATTCTTCCAGGATCTCAGAATAGGGTTTGCTGGTGCCGCTCTTGTCGCTCGCGAGACGTTGCTGCTCTTCCTTGAGTTGCTGCTCGAGCGATGCGATCTTGATTTTGAGCTGGGTCACGATGGGCGAATTCAAGGCCAGTGCCGGCGCTGTATTGCTGAGCTGCGTGCGGGCCGCGGACAGATCGCTCTCGATCGTGCCGACAATCGTCCCGAGTTGGCTGGCTGCACGCGTCGGATCCTGGTCTCCATGCTGATTCTGGAACGTCGTCAAGGCCAGCCGCGCCTTGCGCACGCGATCCTCCTGGCGGCCGAGTTCGGCTTCAGCGAACTTCACCTCGTTCTGCCGGGCGCGCGCCGTCAGATCATCGACCATGTCGTCGCTGGCCGCGACCACCGCCTTTGCCAGGACCTGGGCGAAGGCCGGATCGTAGGCCTGAACCATGACGTCGAGGTAGCCGCCGAGTCCCTGCGACACCACCACGTGGGATCTGAAATAATTGAGGAAGGACTCGCGGCTCGCGTTGCCGGCCAGCCGCGACAACCAGTCGATGTTGGGAGATGTGAAACGCTTGCGGAGGTCGAGCGAAGCGTCGAGTTTTTCGGCGAGTGCCGGCGAGCGCATGTACTCGTAGACGATCGAGCCGAGATCGACCGTGTTGGTCTGGCTCGTGCCCGTGACGCTCTGGACCAGACCCGAGGCCAGCGACGACGGCCCGCGATAGGTCTGGTAGGTGAACTCGAACTTCGAGCTGTAGCGCGGACTCGCCACCAGGACGAAATAGGCCGCCGTGACGAGCGTCGGCAACAGGACGATCAGGGTGAACCAGCCCATCAAGCGGCGGCTGCGATGCCGCCGCGTCTCGATCAGCGCCTGGGCATATTGCGCGGTCGCGGGCCACGAGGGCCTTGCGCCCTCGAACGACTGCACGCGGTCTTCCGCTATCGACCCGAATCCCTGCCGGCCTTGCACCGACGTGCCGCCCCGGCCCATGCGCGGCACGGCTTTGGGCCCGCCGTCGGCCTTGACCACGACCGCCACCGATGGGTCCTTGACGTCGCTCATGCGTGCCTCTTGGCCTCGTAGGATGCGATAGCCTCCTTAATATCCTGGAAGAGAAGAAGGCGGCCTTCGTCGATGATGACGGCCGTATCGGCATATTGCGACACGAACCGTGGTTGGGACGTCGCGAATACGACGCCGGCCTGCCGATCCGCGAACGATTCCCAGCACCGGCCGATCAGTTCGGGTTCGAGCAGCCCCAATTCATCGATGAGGTAGCACTGGAACGGCAGCGCCACCATGATGGCAGCCTCGAGCTGCCGCTTTTTGTTGCCGTCCTGGTCCTTCAACGGGCGATCCAGCGACAAGACCTGGCCGAGCAGCGCATCGACCGCCCTCAGCATCGTGTCCGGCTGGAAGCCATAGGCCCTGGCCAGAAAGCGGATATTTTCCACGGCGCTCAGTTGCGGGTGTAGGAGGGTTCCTGCGTTCAGCACGGGCGACAGGCTGTCGGCGCAGATAGCCTCGCCCTGGTCCGCGCGGAGCTTGCCCGACAACAGGTTCAGCAGCGTGGTCTTCCCCCGCCGTCGCTCCGCCAGGATCGCGAGGCGCCGATCGGATGGCAGGCTGATGGTCCCGGGTACCAGCACGACAAGCGGCACCCCGGCGGCCTGGGGATAGCTCATGGCCAGGTCGACGAGGTGGATCAATCGCGAGTCGGGCACCGCACCCCACCATAGACCAGCAGGCCCGTGATCAGCAGGAACACCATGACGCAGGCCGGGTATCGCAGATCGAGCAGGGCGACGGGATAGCCGGGATCGAAGGCGCTGCGCTCGAATTCGACGAGATGCAACATGGGGTTCCAAAGGAAGTAATAGGCCACTTGCGGCGGCGTCGTCTCGATGGAGAAATACAGGCCCGAGGTCACGAAAATGGCCCAGGTCAGCAGCTTTTCGATGGTCTTGACGAATGAGAAAAGCCGCCCGAGCCGCTCCAGAATGAGTCCGAGGCCGAAACCAGAGACACCCGCGATCGCGAAGACCGCGCAGGTTTCGGGCACGCTGGGGAGCGGCAATCTACGGTCGATGAGACTGAGTGGAACAACGGCGAGTAGGCAGAATACGAGGTTGAGCAGCAACCCCCAGGTCGCCTTGGCGACGCGCAGGTGCAACTCTGTCACCCCGGGCAGGGATGTCGCCCCGGCTGGCCATCTGCCGCCCGTCGATGCGCCGAGCCAGGTGGCGTTGAAGGCGAACCACACGGTGAAGCCGGCCAGCACGAAGATCTCGATCGGGATCTCGGCCGGCATGGGTTTATGCAGCAGGACGAACAGCCAGTAATGGACGAACACCACGACGGCCGGCCGCACCAGCTCGATCAGCACCCCGAACACGCTGTTGCGATGATGCAGCCGGATATCGCGCAGGATCAACGCCCGGACGATGAGAAGGTGATCGACCAGTCCAGGGCCGCGTCGCGCCCGATCGATCGTCCTCAGGACGGCCGGCGTAACGAGCCCCTCGACATCGGCGGCACTGCGGTGCGGCCCGGTGAGAGGCACGACCGGAGCCGGGCCGGCAGGCCCCACCGCGGCCAGGGCGACCCCTGGCGGCCTGCCCCCGGGCAGAATCGAGGGGACCGGAGGCTCGGAGGCGTCCCGATCGGCCGTTTGACTGGCCGAGATGTCGGCGGCCCGTGTCCGACGGACCGCGAGATCCTGGAGCAGGCGATCCCGCTCGATTGCCGTCGCCCCGTCCGTGACGGCCGTCGCCTCGCCGACGCGCCTCAGCATGGCTTCGGCATCGACGAGATGCCCAAGCACGAGGTGACACCGTGCCAGCGCCAGCATCACACGGGGATTTCCCGGATCGAGGGCAAAGGCTTCCTTGGCAACCGCCATCGCGGCCTTATGCTGGATCCGGCGCAGCATGAGCGTGACCAGCGTCAGGCGGAGAGCCACCGCAGCCGGGCGCAGAGCCACGGCCCCTTTCACGGCCAAGACGCGGAGCCGGCCGTCGTCCGATGATGCGGCGATGCGGGCGAGCAGCAAATGGCCCCGAAGCTGGGCCGCGTCGAGCTTCAGGGACTCGTCGCAGGACCGGTGGGCTTCATCCACGAGGCCTGCCAGGAACTGAGCGCGCGCCAGCGAAAGCCAGGCAGCCGCGTTTCGGGGTTCTGCCACCGTCCAGGCCGCGAAAGCCGACGTGGCCGCTTCGAAACGCCGCTGGCGGCAGGCCGCCACCCCGGCTGTCCGTGAAGGCTCCACGCCCCCGAGCACATCGCTTCGATCGTCAAGCGCGAGGGACCCGTCCGACGCCGTCATGCCGGCGGAGCCCCGGAGAGCCCGCACGCCGGCAAGCCGCGCCGCGACGGGACTACACGGCCGGAGCGGCCAGCCAGGGCCACAGACTTCGCGTCACGTCCTGACGGGTTCATTCAGGAGGCAACTCCTCACCTTGCGTCCGGGCGCTCAACACCACCGGCCCTCGACCGAGCCGGACGCAAACATGGAAAGTTACGAAGCCCTGGCGGCCGAAATAAGTCGGGACAGGGCTTCAGCGGTCGAGGCTCCCCGCCAGGAAGTCCGTCGCCGCTTCCAGGAAACCTTGCCAACCCTGCGGATAATCGGTCACGTCGCGCAACACGACATCCGCACCGCGCTCGTGCCCTACGCTCTCGAGCACCCTGCCCTGCTCGGGATGGTGGATATAGACCTGCGGCGGACTGTCTGCAGCCAGCGGCGCCGCGGCGGTTGCGTAATAGGCCAGCAACGGCGGCTCGCCTGCATGCATGTTGGCGATGGGCGAGGCGTCCTGCTCGGCCTGCCGGTAGCGAGCCTCCCCGAGCCCCTCGACCGAAGTCGCGCCGAAGAGCTGCGCGAGGAACTTCGGGACGCGGCGGGTGTGCAGCCTCGCTTCGATCTCGGCCGGATCGTAGGTGGCCTGGGCGTTTCCGGTCACCACGGCCGACACGCCCGTCGATTCCCGCAGCACCGGGTCGGCGGAAGCCGGATCCGCGAGGTCTGGGCGGAACGCCACCCAGAGCGCGATGCCGGCCCCGGCCGACATGCCCATGACGGCGAAGCGCCGCGGATCGAGCCCGTAATCGACGGCGTGGGCCCGCAGCCACTGGACGGCGCGGGCACCGTCGCGCATCGGAGCCGGATAATGCACCCTTGGAGCGAGCCGGTAATTGGCACAGGCGAAAGCGATGCCACGCCCCGTCAGCAGCGCCGCAAGGCGCGGCGCGCAAGGATGCTTGTCGCCGCCCACGAAGGCGCCGCCGTGGAAGAATACCACCACCGGGGCAAGGCGACCGGACCGGTCGGGCAGATGGAGGTCCAGCACCTGCTGGCGATCCGGCCCATAGGCAAGGTTCGGGAGTTCCGAGGCCGATGTCGATGCCGCGGTACAAGCCAGGGCCAGGTGGGCCGCCGCCAGCACGAGAAGACGGCTTCGATGCGCAAGGACAGCCATGAGGGTCTCCGACAAACCCGATCTCCTCGCAATCGCGCCGGTAGCGGCCGGTGGACCATTCACCCCCGCGTGAGGGCAACGGCGAAAAGGTGCGGCACCATGAACGAAGAGCGCAGTTCGCGAACGTCGAACCCGCGGAGCACGACCCTGCGGAGCCCCTGCGGGCTGAAACGCAGATAATCGGCGCCGGTGGCCGACACGGCGCTGGTGGCGGTCAGGAACGGCACGGGATTGCCGTTGGCGCCGACCACCTTGATGCCGAACTTGTTGTTCTTGGCAAAACCGCGCGTGCAGAGCATCAGAGCGCCGCCTGGCATCAACACCCGCCTGATCTCGGCCAGCGTCAACCAGAAGGATGGATCCCGCTCGAGCCCGCGGTCCCAAATCACGCTCGAGAAACAATGGTCGTCGAACAATTGCCCCATGTCGTTCGGATCGCCTCGGTGGAAGTGCGTTCCGTCCGCCTCGCCGCTGTCGCCGTCGATGACCACATGCCGTTCGAAGCCCGCCAGAAAGGGCGCCAGGGAGATGGCATTGTGGCGAGGTCCATGCGCGATTTCGAGCACCGGGCCTTGCAACCCGTGCAGGCGGGCCAGCGTCCCGTATTCCTCGACGATCTTGGCCCGCATGCCGGGCTTGGGCGAACCGGCTTCTTCGACCATCGTCATGCTCCCATCCCTTGCGCGGGCAGGCGGGGCTCCGTGCGCGGGACCGCGGCGTCGGGCGGCGCGCTCCGTTCCCGGTCCAGAAACGCCAGGATCTCGGTCATCATCGTCCTGCCATAGCGCTCGTTGCCGTGGTGGTGATCGCCAGGCTGCGCGTACTCGGGCCGCATGAAGCCGTCCTCGGTGCAGCCTTGCGGCACGCCGACGACGGCAACCTCGAGGCGCGCCAGTTCGCGTCGCACGATCGCCCGGTAGGCGCGATCGAGATGGCGCACGATTGCGGCCGGCGTTTTGCGCAGGGCCGGATGGTGGCGGAACGGGTACGGCGCCTCGATGACGAACACGCGCCGGCCGATCCGGGTCATCAACGCCAGGAGGTCGATGACATATCGCTGGTCGTCCAACACGATCTGCGTGATCATGCCGGAGGATACCGGCGTGCCCGGGACCTTCATCGCTGCGGGCGCGTGGTTCTGCCACGCGGGATGACGCCAGATCCTGGCCGAGTGGAGCGGCGCCGAGAATCCGTAGAAAGTGCCGGGGTCATCGGCATCTTCCAGCGGCAGGCGATCGAAGCGTCGTCGATATTCGACGGCCGTTATCTCGGCATGGTCGCCGCGGTCTATGAAGAAGGGTTCGCGCGTCAGGTGTCCGCCTCCCAGCGGCTGGATCGCAAGCCGCACATCCTGCGGCCAGCCTCCATCGGCTTCGATGGCTGTCTGGCCCCGGCGCAGCGCGGCGGTATGCGAGTCGCCGGTAACGAAGACGTTCCTCATCAGAAGCGCCCGAACACGGCCGCCAGTTCTTCGTCGCAGAGAACGCGGTCAGGATCCTGCCCCGGCCACGCCGGCGCGGACTGCGCCGGCACGGTGGGTGCGGTGGTGCCGACCTTGACGCGCTTCGGCGCCGGCGCCGCGTGCTGATCGAAGAAGTGGCCCATCACATGGCGCACGCCGGCCGGCGACACCGTTCGCATGTCGGGATTGTAGAACATGGCCCGCATCGGCGGAGACGTCGTGATCTCGTAGCCCGGGAAGTAGTCGACGAAATCGTGGCGCTCGGTCAGGTAGCCGGCGGCTCCGCGCAGGATCGACTTCGAATAGGTGTTGGCCACGACGACGTGATCTTCGGTGCCGGTCGCCATGATCGACACCGGGCTGACCGTGAAGATGAAACGCATGCGCCCGTTGATGGCGCACAGCCGCGCCATCACGGCTTCGAGGTCATCCACGATCTCGGGATAGGTGAGATTCAAGAACCGATATTGACCCTCGTCCCAGACGCCACCCGCCGTGCCGGGGGCGACCGGGAAGACCGTACCGTCCCGCTTCGACATCCAGGTCTCGGTCATGCCGAGGGTGAATACGAAGACGTCGGTCTGTTCGAAGAGCCGCACCACCTTGGCCAGATGGTCACGCCGGGAGGCATCGACCTCCTCGGCGCTGCCGATTGCGCCGGGCTCGATGTTGGGGCGGAACGGATCGACGAAACCGCCGTCGCGCGCCCAGGCCGTGTCGACCGGGTCGCGCTCGCCCAAGGCCCGCTCCAGCAACTGCAGCAACTGGCGGGACGTGTAGATGTTGCCGTATCGGGCCGAGTAGATGCCGTAACCATAGTCAAGGTGAAGCTCGGCCGGCAGAAAGCCCGGCGCCGGCTCCACATCCAGGTAGGCGCTGCCGCGCCGCTTCATCTCCCGGCCGATATGCTGCGCGAAGCAGCTGCCGCCGGTGGCGAGCCGCTGGCCTGCGAGCGAGAACTTCTTGCGGTACCAATCGCCGATCTCGAGAGGATTGGTGTCCTCCACGGTGCGGCGCCAGAAGGCGCGGTCCGGCTGCGCGACATAGGGATGATGGCGGGTCTCAGTCATGGAGTCTCGGGCCCATGTCTTCCACGGCGCTGTCGTCCACTGGGGGTCGTCCAATGGTCGATCGTCCACTGCGTGACGCGGCGCCACTCAGCCGCCTCCGGAGGTCTATGCGCCATAAAGCCCGGCGCCTTGTCAAATCCATGACGCAGAGCATGGATCAGTTGGTCAGGCGGGCTTGGCCGCAATGCCGAAGATGCGCGGCGGCATCATCATGACGCGGACGTCGCGAACCTCGAAACCGTCGAGCGCCGCATCCCTCAATCCCTGCGGGCTGAGGCGCCAGTAGTCCGGCGCATCGTGAACTTTATACGTGATGGTGGCATCCGCGATGGTGTTGCCCTTCTGGCCCGTGATGTTGATGCCGGCCTGGCCGGCGCTCTTGCTGAAACCGGGTGCGACGACGATCAAGGTTCCTCCCGGCATCAGCACGCGCTTGATCTCCGCCAGCGTGCGCCAGAACTGCTTGTCGTGCTGGAGCGCGTTGATCCACAGCACCGTGCCGAAGCGCCCGTCGGCGTAGTGCTCGCGCAGGTCGTGAGGGTCGGCGACCCGGGTCGTCATGCCGCCCGGCCCCCGCCCGTTTCGCCGGCCGATGAACTCGCGGTCCTGGCTGGCGAAATCCGGATGGAGCAGGACGGCGTGCTGCGGTCCTTCGCCGCCGATCTCGAGGAAGGGCCCAAGTGCTCCGAAGGTCTGCACGAGATTGGCGCATTCGCGCGCGATCCGTTCACGCGGACCGGCCGGGCCATCCACATGCGGCGGCAGTTCGACCCCCTGGCTCAGTGTACTGGCGGCAACCTCGCAGCCGGCCGACTGCAAGGCCTCGAGCACGGCGCCGAGGTTCGGCAGCAGCGGCGCCACCGATCGCGTGTTCTGGCCGCCGTCGAAGATCTTCGCCTCGATC
Source organism: uncultured Lichenihabitans sp. (assembly GCA_964249275.1). Taxonomy (GTDB): domain Bacteria; phylum Pseudomonadota; class Alphaproteobacteria; order Rhizobiales; family Beijerinckiaceae; genus Lichenihabitans. The sequence goes on along the minus strand of CAXUCF010000087.1, from coordinate 2,260 downwards.
AGGCTGCGATGCCGGTCGATCTCCTCGGCCGTGAAACCGAGGAAATCGAACAGCCGCTGGAGGTGCGCCAGGCGCGCTTCGCGGTCACCGACGTAGAGGTCTTCGTAATAAACCGGCAGCATCTCGATCTTGAGGCCGCGAAGCGTGTCGACAATGAACTTGGTGGCATCCTGGCTATGGCGGTAATGTCCGACGACGCGATCGACCGGCAAGGGCGTGAGCTGGCGCTCCCCCTCGGCCACCTGGGTGAAGACCTTGCGGGAGTAGTCCTTGAACCAGGTGCCCTGCGCTTCCGCGATGAACTTCGATACGAGGCGGGAGGGTTCGTCACGCCGCAGCAGCAGGATATGCCGGTAGGGCGTCTCGGCCGCGACCTGCATCATGTGCATGTTGAACGACATGCTGAGCAGTTCGTAGCAGTGCTTGATCAGGTAGCGCTGCGCGAACAGCCCCTCGAGCGAAGCCCGCAGCACGTCGCTGTTCTTCGTGGTGTTCCAGGCGTCAGTGATGGGCCAGAACTGCCGCGGCTGCTTCTTGGCCCAGTTGAACGGCTCATGCTCCGCGCTTCTGTGCTCGGACATCGCCATCAGAAGCTCGGTCAGCGAGGTGCCGCCGGTCCGCTGCATCGTCCAGATCAAGAACGGGAAAGACACGCGGCAACCTCTCGTCGACGCCGAACTCGAGGCCCGGCCCCGCCCGACGGATCCGGGCGATACCTGGGGCGTCGCGCCGGGAGACGCCGATCATTGCGATCCGATCTATCATCCACCAACGGAGGTGCCAACCCTCCCGGTCCACGACGGCGTGGCACTCGTCAACGGTGCATCCTGTTGCCGAGCACGTAGCCGAACAGGCCGATCAGCACGATCCCGACCGCGCCCTGCAGGCTCGTGGCGAGGTAGAAGATGGGACTGGATGGTCTCAGGCCGATGTCGGGCGCCGAGGTGGAGAGCATGTTCAGCAGGCTGAAGACCAGGAGGTCCAAGGGGTTCTCGGTGAAGCTTCTGGTGATCTCGCCCGCAGGGCCGGTCGTGACCCGGACCAGGGACTGCGTGGCGCCATAGAAACCCGCGAACAGGAGGACCAGAGTGGCGAACGCCCGCAGCACCCGCCACAGGCTTTCGCCATAGTCGCAAAGCCACTCGACGAACTCGCCCGACAGCCACGCGAGCCCGTGCCGCACGACATGGCGCCAGTGGCGCTGTTTCCAGCCGTGCCAAGCCGTCTCGCGCTCGTGAAGCTTGCCCATGCGCCGGCCCTTGCGGAAAGCCCAGGACGCGCCGTCGCCGTTGCCGAGCCCGCGAAAATTCTGGGCCAGCACAACATAGGCGTCGCGGGCCGCATGGTACTCCCCCGCCAGTTCCTCACCGACGGCGCCGCCGAGCTGCTCGGGGTGCAGCCGCGTGTTGTCGAGCCAGGCGCCGGCCAGGCGGATGTGCTTCAGCGAGCAGGTCTGCAGGTTCAGCCGCGCCAGGCTGGCATTGGCGAGATCCGCGCCGTCGAAGGATGCGCCATCCAGCGCCGCACCGTCGAGGCGGGTGCCGCGCATCCTGGCGCCGATGAACTTGGCCTTCTTGCAACTTGCGCCCGACAGGTCGACGCCCGACAGGTCGGCCCCGGTGAAGTCCGCCTCGTCGCAGCGCGCGTCACGCAAGCAGGCGTCATCGGCCTCGGCTTCGACGAAATTGACGCCCCATAGGTCGGCCTGCGTGAAGTCGGCGCTGTCCAGCAGGGCGTTGGCCAGCGTGGCGTAGCGCAGGTGAGCCCTGGCGAAGCGCGCATCCTCCAGCATGGCGTGGGTGAAGTCGGCTTCGCCCGCGCTGGCGTCCGTGAAGCAGGCGCCGCCGAGGTCGGCCGAGGTGAAGCGGACCTGTTCCAGCACGGCCTCGGTGAAATCCGCCGAACGCCCGACCGCGTCCGACAGGTCGGCGCCGCGCAGGTTGGCGCCTTTGAGATGCGCGCCCGCGAGGTTGGCGCCCGCGAGGTCGAGCCCGGCGAGGCTGAGGCCGCGGCTGTCCGGATCCCACCAGGACGGCGCTTCGCCCGGCGGGCCGCCCGGCGCGATCGTGTCGCGCCCTGCCTGGATCCCGACGAGATCACGCGCCGCAAGCGCATCCGACAGCAGCGACAGGCCGGCCTTGAGCCTGACGGTCAGATCCGGCCGCGGCGGCACCGCAGAGGGGCGATTCTGGAGATCCGTCATTGTTGTCCATGGTCTTGCATGCAGGTCATGATGGCGGGATGCCGCCCCCACCCGCGC
>CAXUCF010000086.1:0-17512 GCA_964249275.1 uncultured Lichenihabitans sp. | reverse complement strand
GGCGCGGCCGGCCCGGCTGTCGGGGCCGGTGAAGCCGACTGCTGGGCGCGGGCCGGGCCGCCCGGGGCCAGCGCCAGCAGGACGGATGCGGCCGCGACGCGGAACAAGAATGTCATGATGGTTCCTTCATGCGGTGGGGCCGAGACGCGTGCGATCGATGATCTGCGTTCCCTGCTCGTGGTCCGTGATGACGGCCGAGGCCAGCCCGATGAACAGCCCGTGCTCGACGACGCCGGGGATGGCGGCCAGATGACAGGCGAGGGCTTCGGGCTCGGGGATGGCGCCGAAATGGCAATCCAGGATGAGATGGCCGCCATCGGTCGCAAAGGGCTCGCCGGACGGCCCGACACGCAGGACCATCGTCCCGAGAGCGCCGGTTGCGGCGCCGGCGGACTGAATCTTCTTCCATGTCGAGGCGAGGCCGAAGCGATTGACCTCCACAGGGAGCGGAAAGTGACCCAGGCGGCCTACCCTCTTGGAGGAATCCGCGATCACCAGCATGCGGGCCGAGGCTGATGCCACGATCTTCTCGCGCAGGAGCGCCCCACCTCCCCCCTTGATGAGCCGTAACTGTGGGTCGAACTCGTCGGCACCATCGATCGTCAGGTCGAGATCCGGATCATCGTCGAGCGTGGTCAGCCGGATCCCCAGTTGTTCAGCCTGCGCGCGCGTCCCTTCGGATGTCGGGACACCGACGATATCGAGTCCGCTCCGCACGCGCTCGGCCAACAGGACCACGAAGTGCCTGGCCGTCGACCCGGTGCCGAGCCCGAGGCGCATTCCATCCTGCACGAAGTCGAGCGCGCGGGCGGCGACACGGCGCTTCGAGGAGTCGGCGAGAGGCTCGGCCATGCGAAATGGTTTCGTATTGCTATTGATGGCGCGGTAGCTCGAAAGCCGGGCGAGGACTAACGGTTCGCAGGGCAAAAGGCAATCGACCGCAAGCCCGGCATCCCAGTGCAGCGATGTCGCGACAGCAGCGCCAAAGCTTCACCTGACGTTCAGCTAGGTGCAGCTATTCATAGTTCCATCGACCCCTCGACAAACTCGTCGTCGCCGATGCCCGAGCGTCGGCCCTTTCCCCTTCAGCTTGCAAGGAGCTATCCATGTCGGCAGTCAAGAAGACGGTCGCGGCCGGGCTTGCGGCCCTGACGCTCAGCACCGCCACCATCGCGGCTTCGTCCCCGGCGGAAGCCTGGTGGCGCTATGGCTGGGGTGCTCCCGTGGCGGCCGGTGTCCTCGGCGGCCTCGCGGCCGGCGCCATCATCGGCAGCGCGGCGCGCCCTTACGGCTACGGCTACGGCCCGGGTCCCTACCCCTGCGTGCGCCGGCGTCCGGTCTATGACGGTTACGGCAACTTCGCGGGCTATCGGCCCGTCCGGGTCTGCTGAACGCGGCAGAGCGTGGAAGAGCTTGGCCGGCCGGGCTGCAGCGCCCGACCGGCCAGCGAGACCCTCCGGTTCGCGCCCCACCGGAGGGTCTTCGCCGATCGGGAGCCGTCCGGCGGACAGCCGGACGGCTCTCTTTCGTTCCAGCGCCACCACCCGGCGATGAGCCGGACGGACGATCGGCCGTGGGAGCGATGTCCCGGTCGGAGATCTTATTTGGCCGGCGGCGTGCACACCACCGTGTCGTTGAGCACGTAGCAGATCGACATGGTCCCGGTGCGGACGTCGACCCTGAACACCCCACCCTCCCGGTCGTGCCGCGACGCAATCAGTGCGAATTCGCTCTGCGACTGGGCGCCGCCGCCCTCGCCCGGCGGGTAGCACAACGTGACCCCGACCGTGTTCTCGGACAGCCCGTACTGGCAGGCTCCCATTTCGCCGGTCGCCTTGTCGAGCCGGTATACCCGGTTGAGGTCGGTCTCCGGTGCTGCCAGGAATTCGTATGAGGCGGCTGAAGCATGGCTGGCCGAGACGAGGTACAGGCCCGCAGCAAGCCAAGCCGGCGCCGCCGAAAAATGCATCTTCATCCTCTCCGGCGACCCGAATCAGGTTACGCATACCGGAACCGGCGGCGTGATACCAGTCGGGGCGAGGCGCCCGCGTCGCCGCACGCCCTGTCGAGGATGCCATGCCGTCTCCCCCGCTCGTCGTCTTCGACCTCGATGGTACCCTGGCCGAAACCGCGGGCGACCTGATGGGGGCCTTGAACCACGTGCTGGCGCTCGACGGCATCGCGCCGCTTCCCGTGGATCGGGCCCGCAATCTTCTCGGGTCAGGTGGCCGGGCTTTGATCCGGCGCGGCTATGCAACGGACGGCCGCGACCTCGACGAGGTCCGGCTCGAGGTCTTGTTCGGGCGGTTCCTCGCCTTCTACGAGGACCATATCGCAGACCATTCGCATCTGTTCCCAGGCGTCCTGGAAGCTCTCGACCGGATCGAGGCACGAGGATACGGCATGGCGGTCTGCACCAACAAGGTGGAGCGCACCGCGCGGAAGCTGCTCGATGTTCTCGGCGTGGCGGCTCGGTTCAAGGCCATCTGCGGCCAGGACACCTTTGCCGTTTCGAAGCCGCAGGCCGGCGCCTTGCTGGGCACCATCGCGGCGGCGGGCGGCCGCCCGGAGTGCAGTGTGATGGTGGGCGACAGCATCACCGACATCGCGACCGCCAAGGCCGCGAACGTCCCCGTCGTGGCGGTGGATTTCGGCTACACCGACACGCCCGTCGCCGATCTCGGGCCCGACCGTGTCATCGGGCACTTCGATGAACTGGAAACGGCAGTCGAGCAACTGCTGGCGGGGAACACGCGCTAAGCCGACGCGCTACGGACCGGCGGTGGGCGCGACAGGGATTGAACCTGTGACCCTTCGCGTGTGAAGCGAATGCTCTCCCGCTGAGCTACGCGCCCTGACCGTATCGCGGGAGGTATCGGTCGCCCGGAGCGCTGTCAAGCAAGCGACGCCGAGGTAGCGGTCGGTTCGAAACCGTGCGTGCATGGCGTGGGGCGCATTTTTGGCAATCGACGGGACTGCCGCCGCTATTGGATTGCGGCACTCTTACGACGGCTTCCGACCAACCTCGCTCTGCCGGCCGGTCGGCGCCGCTCCCGGGAGCCGACGTTCGCCCCATGGTAACGGGGCGAACTTCAGGAGAGGGCGAAGCGGACCGCGGCGGCGATCTGGTTGACGAAGCGTGTCCCTCGGGCCGGGTCGTCCAGGCCGATCGCGGCCTCAAGGTAGGCGTCTCCCAGCGCGATAGCGATGAAGCTCGAGGCTCGTCGGGCGGATTCGTCTTCCGCAAGGCCCAGTTGCGACAGGATCGAGGCAACCCGCTTCCGCAGCACCGCAAGACCCGAGCGCTCGAACATCCGGGCCAGCGTGGGAAAGCGCCAGCCATCGGCCACGATGACACGATAGAGCGCCAGGGCGTCTGGCCGCACAAGGGCTGCCGTGAAGCCTTCCGCCTCGCGGCGCAGCTGATCCGCAGGGAGCATGTCATCGGCGGCATTCGGAGTCGACTCGGCTTCCCTCCGCATCGCCTCGCACATCACTTCCACCAATGCCTGGAACAGCTCGTCCTTGTTCGAGAAATGCCGATACACGGTCATCTTGGAAATGCCGCTCTCGGCGGCGACGCGATCCAGCGTAGCACCCGCCAAACCCTCACGGAGGAAGATGGGGCGAGCCGCATCCAGGATCGCGCGCCGTTTCTCCTCCACCAATCGACGACGCGGATCGTCGGGCTTCCAAGAACGGGATGACGTCGGTTCGGGAGGTGCTTGCAAGCGATACGAATCCGTACTACATGAGTTAGATGATACGATATTGTATCGTATACAGTCCCATATAGGGTATCCCATGCGCAACCCCGAAAGCCTCGCTCACCTTTTCGCCGAGATCATGAATGGCCATGACGCCAGCCGATTCAAGGACTTGGTAGCAGAAGACTACGTCAACCATAATCCTCATGTCATGCCAGGGCGAGATGGGCTGATCGGTTTCATGCAGCACTGGTTCGAGACAGTCGCCGACACGCGTGTCACGGTCGAGGATGTTCTCGTCGACCGTGACACTGTCGTGGGACGCTACACCTATCGAGGACGCCATACCGGGCCGTTCATGGGTGTGCCCCCGTCCGGTGCCGAGATCACGATGCGCTCCATCGACATCTGGCGCGTTCGCGATGGCCTCTTCGTGGAGCACTGGGACGAGTTGAATACTTTGGAGCTATTCCAGCAGATGGGCGCGGTCGAGATGCGGGGAGGTCGGGCATGATCGCCCCCTCCATCCTCCCGGTCGCGACAGCGCTTGCATTCGTGGGCGCAGGCGTCGCGAACGCTCTCAACGTCGGCGACGCGGCGGCCAGCTTCCGCCGATGGGGCTATCCGAGCGGCCTTCGGTTCTTGGTCGCCGCCCTGGAGGTCGGTGGAGGCCTGGCGTCATTGAGTCTAAGCACCCGTGCGGCCGCGCTGGCGCTCTTGGCAGCGGTGATTACCGCAGCGATCGCCACGCTCGTCCGCCATCGTTCCGGCTGGGGCCATCTCGCTCCCGCCCTCGGCTTTGCCACGCTGCTCGCCCTCGACGGCTTCCTGTCATAGCGATCTCATGAGACAGGCCTGTCCAGCGGGGCACACCTCGTCGGCGCACGCAGCGCCGCATGGCGACGATGGCGGGTCGCCATAAGCTGTTCTGCCGCCGTCCACCCAGCCAGTTTCCCGATAGAGAACGGGCTGCGACCTTCCATCCTCTCTGTCGGACCCAGCGGCCGCGGAGCCTTGCTCCGGGGGGTCGACCCGGGCGGAGGTCAAGCTGACCCACGACCAGTCGGAACGCCCGACGACTGCACTGTCACGCTGCCGCAACGCTCGACCGCAATCGGCCGCGACGGATTGCCGTGAGGCGGAAAGATGGCATCTTGGTAACCTTCCAGTGACCGGCTCCCGGTAGTCCAGTTGCGGGACGACTCCTTTGCGAAAGAGGCATGACGATGCGGTCAAACGCGCTCGCCTTGGCCGGAGCCCTCAGCATCGCGACGCTCGCGAGCCAGGCACCGGCCCAGGCCTATGAAGGCACCTTCTTCACGGAACAGCACAAGGCTTATTTCGAAGGCGGAACCGTATCCCAACCTGCTCCCCCGGTCGTGGCGACGCGGCCGCGGGCGGCGGTGGCACGGCCGAGCACCGCGGCGCCGGCCCAGCCCATGGTGGATGCTGGCACCGACGCCGAGAAGGACCAGCAACCGGCGTTCACCAGCGGCCATGTCATCTACGGCGGCGCGCCGCAGACCGAAGTCCGCCCGCTGGCGTCGGCTATTCCCCGCGAGTTGGTGGCCTTCGATGGTCCCCAGCCGGCCGGCACCATCGTGGTGTCGACCGAGGAGAAGCGCCTCTACTACGTGATGCCGGACGGGCAGGCGATCCGCTACGGCGTCGGCGTCGGCCGGCCGGGCTTCGAGTGGTCGGGTGGCAAGACGATCACGGCCAAACGGGAATGGCCGGATTGGACGCCGCCGCCCGAAATGATCAAGCGCCGGCCCGACATTCCCCATCATATGGCGGGGGGTATCGACAATCCCCTCGGCGCCCGCGCCATGTATCTCGGCGGCACCATGTACCGCATTCATGGCTCCAACGAGCCCGACACCATCGGCCAGGCCGTATCGTCGGGCTGTATCCGCATGACCAACGAGGACGTGGCGGATCTCTACGAGCGCGTCAAAGTCGGCACCAAGGTGATCGTGGAGCGCTGAACCACGATCGACCAGGCGAGTTCCGCCCCACGAAGAGCCGGGCCCACCTGCCCGGCTCTTCCGTGTCGTCCAGGACCTCCGTTCACAAGCTCGGGATGTCGCGGGACAGGTTCTTGGCGTCGAGGTCGCCGATGTAACGGGCCCATTTGGCCTCCTGCTCGGCACCGAGCTCGTGGAGATAGTCCCAGGTGTAAAGGCCGCTGTCATGGCCGTCGTCGAACACCAGCTTGACAGCGTAATGGCCTACCGGCTCAACGGCCGTGATGACCACGCGTCTTTTACCCCCGATGGTCCGCCGTTCGGCCGCCGAGTGGCCCTGCACCTCGGCGCTCGGGCTCGTGACGCGCAGGTACTCCGCCGGTAGCGCGAAAGTCGCGTCGTCGTAGCTGACGTCCAAGGTCCGGCCACCGTCCTTGAGGCGCAGCTCCTTGGGCCAATGTTCCGTCGACATCGTTGTTTGTCCCCATCCGGCGCGTCAAACGCATTGCCACGTTCACGCTCGCCCTTGTAGTATTCCGGCCAAACCGGGAGGAGTTCGATGGTCCATCGGATCGACGGCGAGCCGCGCCGCAAGCGCTCGTCAGCGTGGCTGTGGCTGCTGCTCATCCCCTATCCGGCGGTGCTCTGGGTGCCGTTCTACAACACGGTCGAACCCCGGATCCTCGGCTTTCCATTCTTCTACGTCTACCAGATGGCGTTCGTGGTCATCACCGCCATGCTGACGGCTTTCGTGTATTTCGTCACCGATTGACCGGGTGGCGGCGATCCGGGCGCGGGACTCCGTCGGGCGACCTCCTTCATTCCAAATCGAGAGAATCATGCCGCTCAACTGGGTAGCCCTGATGGTCTTCGTGCTCTGCTTCGGCGGCGTTACCGTCCTGGGTTTCGCGGCCGCCTACTGGCGTCGGGGCGACCTCGACCTGCTCCATGAATGGGGCCTCGGCGGCGGACGATTCGGCACGCTGATTACCTGGTTTCTGATCGGCGGCGACATCTACACGGCCTATACCTTCATTGCCGTGCCGGCGCTGGCTTTCGGCGCCGGTGCCATCGCCTTCTTCGCCGTACCCTACACGACGCTGATCTATCCCATCACCTTCGTGGTCTTCCCGCGCCTGTGGTCGGTCTGCCGGCGCCATGGCTACCTCACGGCTGCGGATTTCGTGCGCGGGCGGTTCGGCAATCGCTGGCTGGCGCTCGCCGTGGCACTGACAGGCCTCGTCGCCACCATGCCGTATATCGCACTGCAGCTCGTCGGGCTCGAGGTCGTGATCGCAGGCCTCGGCGTCGAGACCAGCGGCTTCGTGGGCGACCTCCCCCTCGTCATCGCCTTCGTCATCCTGGCGGCCTTCACTTATACCTCCGGCCTGCGGGCACCGGCCGCCATCGCGGTCGTCAAGGATCTGATGATCTATGCCGTGATCTTCGCGGCGGTCGGCGCCGTCGTGGTCAGGTTCGGCGGCTTCTCGGCCATCTTCGCGGCCGTGCCGGCCGACAAGCTGATCCTGGCGTCCCCGCCGGCGGGTTCGACGGGCTCGTACAGCGCCTATGCCACCCTGGCCTTAGGCTCGGCCGCCGCTCTCTTCATGTACCCGCATGCCATCACGGCCGTTCTGAGCGCATCCAGCCGCGACGTCATCCGTCGCAATTCGGCGTTGCTGCCCGCCTACTCGCTGGTTCTGGCTTTCCTGACGCTGCTCGGCTTCATGGCCATCGCTGTGGGGGTCAAAACCAACCCCGCCTATACGACCCTCTTCGCGAAATACTCGAACACCTTCGCCGTCCCTGCCCTGATCCTGGACATCTTCCCGCCCTGGTTCGCCGGGTTCTCCTTCGCGGCGATCGGCATCGGGGCGCTCGTCCCCGCCGCCATCATGTCGATCGCGGCCGCCAATCTGTGGACCCGCAACATCCACCTGGAGTTCATCAATCCGCGGGCCACGCCGGCGGAGGAATCCCGGATGGCGAAGCTCGTGTCCCTGGTCGTCAAGGTGGGAGCTCTGTTCTTCGTCGTCGGGCTCGACAAGAGCTTCATCATCACGCTGCAGCTTCTTGGCGGCGTATGGATCATCCAGACCCTGCCGGCCGTGCTGCTGGGCCTTTATACGCGCTGGTTCAACTCCTGGGCACTGCTGGCCGGCTGGGCAGTCGGGATGTATTTCGGCACGGCGGCCGTGGCGGCGACTCAGTTCAAGGCCGCGACCTATACGCTGGCGCTGTTCGGGTACCAGTTCCCCGGCTATGTGGCGGTCTATTCCCTGCTGGCCAACCTCATCGTGGCGGCATTCGGAACCCTGCTGTTCAACATGGCACGGCGCCCGGAGAACCAGGACGCAACGATCGCGGCCGACTACGTCTGACTACCGCCACGCCATGGAAGGCCCTATATCCCGTCCATGATCCTTTCGCCCCCGTCAGGCTTCGCGGCTGCCGAACCCGCAAGTCTGGTCGACCCTTTCGGCCGCGCCATCACGTATCTGCGCGTCTCGGTCACGGATCGCTGCGACTTCCGCTGCGTCTACTGCATGTCGGAGCAGATGCAATTCCTGCCGAAGCGGGACCTGCTGACGCTCGAGGAACTCGACCGGCTCTGCACGGCATTCGTCGAGCGTGGGACGCGCAAGCTGCGCATCACGGGCGGCGAACCGCTGGTGCGCCGGGACATCATGGGGTTGTTCCGCAACCTTTCCCGGCACCTGAAGACAGGGGCCTTGCACGAACTGACCCTGACCACCAACGGCTCGCAGCTGGCCCGCTTCGCCGCCGAACTCGCCGATTGCGGTGTGGGGCGGGTCAATGTGTCCCTGGATACGCTCGACCCGGCGAAGTTCGGCGTGATCACCCGCTGGGGCGATTTCGGCAAGGTCGTGCAAGGGCTCGAGGCCGCGCAACGCGCGGGGCTGAACGTCAAGATCAACGCCGTGGCCTTGAAGGGCGTCAACGAGGACGAACTCGCCGACATGGTGGCCTGGTCGCATGGGCGCGACATGGACATCACCTTCATCGAAGTGATGCCGCTCGGCGAGGAGGGTGGCGACCGCTCCGACCAGTTCCTGTCCCTGGAGGATGTCCGCCACCGGCTGGCGGAACGCTTCACGCTCGAGCCTTTGTCGGTCTCCACGGGCGGCCCGGCCCGCTATGCCAGGGTGGCGGAAACGGGCGGCCGGGTCGGCTTCATCACGCCACTCACCCATAATTTCTGCGAGAGCTGCAATCGCGTGCGCGTCACCTGCACGGGGACGCTCTACATGTGCCTGGGGCAGAACGACGCGGCAGATCTGCGTGGCGCCCTGCGCTCGGCGGATGCCGATGCTGCGCTCGACGCAGCCATCGCGGACGCGATCGCGCGCAAGCCCAAGGGACACGATTTCGTGGCCGACCGCTTGGCCGCCAAGCCCCGCGTCGGCCGGATGATGAGCGTGACCGGCGGCTGACGATCGGAGGTCGACGCTCCCGATGAGCCCCGGGGAGAAGCTGGCGGCGAAACGGGCCAACGAGGGGCTCAGGGCTTTCGGCGCTCTCCTCAACAATCTCGCGGTCGGCACGATCGTGGCGGGCTTCCTATCGCCCTGGGCGTCAGGGCACCCGGAACCGTGGTGGGCCGCGATGGGTTTGCTAGTGGCGGCTTTCGGACTACATTTGTTGGCTCAGGTCGCCCTGCGAAGGCTGCTGAAAGCCGAGGAGTGAGTCATGGACTGGAATTATCTCACGCTGCCGGCCTCCGCTCTCGCTCTCGCAGCCGCGGCGTTCGTCTATACTTACATGCAGTCGAAGGCCTTCGACCGTAAATGGGGCCGACACCACCCCCCCGGCGAGTGAGCTTCTGGCGTCCTCTCGACCAGGCATCGCGCCATTCCGTGCGTTCGGTGCAGCGACGATCCGCTTCCGGCGGCTTACGAACAGGACGGCCACGCCTTATAAAGGAAGCATTGCGTAACGCTTCGGCTGCGGACGCGCCGAGCGTCGTCGTCACAGCTCGATCATCATGGCGCCACTCCGCATGGCCGCGGCTCGTCCCCGGCGGATTTCCTTCGTCGCGGCCTCGGCAGGAACGCCGCTTGTCGCTTTTACGTTGACGCGGCACCCGTCTTCAGGACCGACACCGCCATGCTCCCTCGCCGATCGACCCGGTTCAACGCGACCTGCGGTCTTCTGACCGCCACTGCTCTCGCGGCGGCCTTCGCCGCCCCGGCCTCCGCCGCGTCGCAGATGGCCAGTACCCCGATGAGGGGCCCGGAGGCGCCGACCGCCACATTGCAGAAGGTCGCCAGTTTCGACCACCAGGTCACGGGCGTCGCGGTCAGCGAGGACGGCCGGATCTTCGTCAACTTCCCGCGCTGGTTCGAGGACTCGCCGGTCTCGGTCGCGGAGATCACCAAGGACGGCAAGCTGCACCCCTACCCGGACGCGGAGTGGAACAGCTACCGCAACGCCGCACCCAAGTCGCCGGGCGACCATTTCATCTGCGTCCAGGCCGAGACGGCCGATGGCCACGGCCATCTCTGGGTGCTCGATCCCGCGGCCCCGGCGACCGAATTCATCGTGCCGGGCGGCCCGAAGCTGGTCGAGATCGACCTCAAGACCAACAAGGTCGTCCGTACCTACAATTTCGGCGGGGACGTGGCTCCGCAGGGCAGCTATCTCAACGACGTGCGGTTTTCGCCCGACGGCAAGCATGCCTATATGACGGACAGCGGCGCCCAGGGTGCCCTCATCGTGCTCGACACGGAGACCGGCCAGGGGCGCCGCGTGCTCGACGGCGACGGACCGACCCGGGTCGACAGAAGCGTCAAGGTCGTGATCGGCGGCAAGGAGATCCGCACGGCGGATGGACGAGGCGTCGAGTTCGCGGCCGACAGCATCTCCATCGATCCCAAGGGCGATTACCTTTATTTTCAGCCTCTCACCGCCAAGGCGCTATACCGGATCCCGACCGCGGCCCTCGACGACGCGAATCTCACGCCCGACCAGCTGTCGGCCAAGGTCGAGACCGTGAGCCCCAGCGAGCCCAATGACGGACTGTGGCAGGACAAGACCGGCAAGCTCTATTTCACGACGGTCCAGAAGAATGCCATCGACACCCAGGAACCAGGGGCCAAGACACGGCAGCTTCTCGTCAAGGATCCGCGCCTCGTATGGCCCGACACCTTCGCCGAAGGCCCCGACGCGACGCTCTACGTGACCAATTCGGCGATCCAGAATTCGCCGCGTTACAACCCTCACGGCTGGACCCAGCGCACCTTCAATCTTTGGAAGATCGTGCCCAAGAAGCCGGGCGATATCGCCGGAAACCCTGCGTTCGACCACTGACTCGCGATCGGGTCGGCCTTCGGACAAGGTCGTAGAGGGCGCCGATGCGATCGACACGGGCCATCACGGTCGTGGGTTGCCACGCCGAAGGCGAGATCGGCGACGTCATCGTCGGGGGCGTGCTGCCGCCCTCCGGCGACACGATCTTCGCCATGATGAAGAGCATGGAACGCGAGCGTGACGACGTTCGCCGCTTCCTCATCCAGGAGCCGCGAGGCAGCGTGGCACGCCACGTCAACCTGATCGTGCCGGCCTTGCGGTCCGATTGCGTGGCCGGCGCCATCATCATGGAGCCGACCGAATATCCGCCCATGTCGGGCTCCAACGCCATCTGCATCGCCACGGTTCTGCTGGAGACCGGCATGGTGCCGATGCAGGAACCCGTCACGCAGCTTCGGCTCGATATGCCGGCCGGCCCCGTCGACGTCACGGCGCAGTGCCGGGACGGCAAATGCGTCGCCGTCACCATCGTCAACGTGCCGAGCTTCGTGGAACGGCTGGATGCACCTTTGGAAATCGGCGGCGTCGGCACCGTGCCGGTCGATATCGCCTACGGCGGGATGTTTTACGCCCTGGTCGATGCGGCCCGGCTCGGCTTCGCGATCCAGCCCGACGAGGCCCGCGATCTGGCGATCCTCGGCGAGAGGGTGAGGGACGCGGCACGGCAGCGCTACGCGGTCGTCCATCCGGAGAACCCCGAGATCCGCGGCGTCTCCATCGTCCAGTTCAACATGCCGTTCACGGGGCCGGGCACGGAGGCCCGCAACACCTGCATCGTATCGCCCGGCCGCTCGGACCGAAGCCCCACCGGCACGGGGCTCTCGGCCCGGATGGCCGTGCTGCACGCCCGCGGCCTGTTGAAGCTCGGCGAAGACTTCAGCCATCGTTCGATCATCGGCTCGCGCTTCCACGGCCGCATCATGGCCGAGACGTCATGCGGCGGACGGGTCGCCATCGTGCCGGCCATCACGGGGCGAGCCTGGATCACCGGCACGATGACCTACATGTTGGATCCGTCCGACCCCTACCCCGAAGGCTATGTCGTAGCCGACACCTGGGGCACGTCGATGACGCTGAAGCAGTCGGCGGACGCGCTGCAGGACTGACGCAGAGCGGTAGCACGAGGGGCCGAACGGGATCATGACGTGCGAAGGGCCCGCCGCTCGGCGGGCCCTTCCACATCGGGGACTACGCTGGCCGAAGGTCAGTCGTTCTGAAGATAGGTGATCTTGCCATCCGGTTGTTTCTTCCAGGTGTACATCACATAGCCGGCTTTGGTGAGGTCGCCCTTCTTGTCGAACGACAGGTCGCCGATCACGGTGTGGAACGCCATGCCGCTATGCATCGAATCGGCCATCTTGTGGGGGTCGATCGATTTCGCTGCCTCTGCGGCTTGCGCCATGACCTGCACGGCAGCGTAGCTGTAGAGCGTATAGGCCTGCGGGTCGAAGTTCTTGGCTGCGAATTCCTTCACGACGGCAGTGGCGGAGGCATTCTTGCGCGGATCCGGACCGAAGGTCATCAGCGTGCCTTCCGCACCGGGCCCGGCGATGGAGGCAAATTCATTGTCGGTGATGCCATCGCCCGACATCATCGGGGCCTTTATGCCCTGGTCGGTCATCTGCCGGCGGATCAGGCCGCCTTCGGGATGCAGACCGCCCCAGTACACGACATCGGCACCCGACTGTTTGACCTTGGATACGACGGCCGAATAATCCTTCTCGCCGGCATTCACGCCTTCGTAGAGGGCCGGCTTGATCCCCATCTTGGCGAGGTCGCCCATGGTGGCATCCGCCAGTCCCTTGCCGTAGGTGGTCTTGTCATGGAGGATGGCGATCTTCTTGCCCTTGAAGTTCTTGGCGATGTAGTCGGCCGCCACGGCACCCTGCTGGTCGTCGCGCCCGCAGGTGCGGAACACGTCCCACTTGCCCTTCTCGGTCAGGGTCGGGTTGGTTGCGGCCGGCGTAATCACCAGCATGTTGTTTTCGAGATAGACATCCGAGGCCGGGATCGTGACGCCGGAGTTGAAATGGCCGACCACGTATTTCACGCCGTCGCCAACGAATTTGTTGGCCACCGACACGCCCTGCTTGGGATCGGAAACGTCGTCGCCCACCTCGAGGGTGATCTTGTTGCCCAGGATCCCGCCCTTGGCGTTGAGGTCGTCGACGGCCTGCTGGCTGCCCATTTGCAGTTGTGCGCCGAAGGCGGCGTTGGGGCCGGTGATGGGCCCGGCGACGCCAAGCTTGAAGTCTGCCGCGTGGGCGCCGGAAAAGGCCAGACCCGCCGCCAGTACGAAACCCGTCAATCCGATGTACTTCACGTTCTCGTTCTCCCTGCCCTCGCCATGGGCCGCTCCGGCCGAGATGGCGGTAGCAATTGATGCGAATGTTGCAGCCGAGTCTAGACGCTATCTGCATCGGAGTCGTTCATGATGGTCCCGCGCCGTGGCCCCGACGCAAGTCGCATGGCGATTGCCGCATCGCCGAAGGCTTGCATCACCTGCCGGTCGCGCCATGGCATGGCGACAGGCATCGCGCCGGAAGAATGCGGGTCGGCAGCTTCTTGCGTCGTTAACGACCCGTTAGGTGTCGTCTTTTACCTTTCTGGAGGTCCGGCTCTGCTGGCTTCGAACTGCGGATCTCGAACTTCGGCCGGCTTTGTCTGACTCCTCCCCGCAAACTCAGAGCTGCTTCGGGCAGCTCTTTTTTTGCCCGACGCTCCCCGTTAACCCTAAGCAGGCGTTAAGATTCAAGTTCGAATGATCGATGCTAAAGTGGGACGTGAACGAGGGAAGATCACGCCCGGGCGAGGCGGAGGCACCCTGTCCGGGCTTGACGCTGCGGGCGCCTGTCGAGGAACCATCATGGCTAGCGTTCATTCCAGCGTCGACGGCGATAATACGATCAGCTTCGCCCACCGGCTCGCCGGCTCGCCGCGGTTCAAGGTGCTGTTCCGCGACGGAATGGATCTCGTGGAACAGGTCGCGGCCTATCTCGATGGTCCGGGACGCGACGAGGCCAAGGACCTGGCCAGGCCCGTCGCCATCGCCTATGCGGCTGAAAGCATGCGGCTGACGACGCGGCTGATGCAGGTGGCGTCCTGGCTGCTCGTGCAACGCGCCGTGAACGAGGGCGAGATGGATCCCGACCAGGCGGAAGCCGAGAAGCACAAGGTGCGGATCTGCGCCCAGGAGGTCGCGTCGGGGCCGAGCCTCTTCAGCCAGTTGCCGCCGGTGCTCCAGGACCTCACGGCGCGCTCCATGCGCATGCAGAACCGCATCATCTATCTCGACCGCACCATTCGCGTTCCCGAGGAGGACGTTCCGACTAAGGCCCTCGTGTCTGTCAACGAACTCGATCGGCAACGTGAGCGGCTGCGGGTGGCGTTCCACGGACGCTGACCACCGAACTCTCGGGAGTGATGCCGAACTCCGAGGTCATGGCGCCGATCACCGTCCCCGCGACTTCCCGAGCCGGCAGAGGATCGGGGTTCAGCCGCCGATCATCATCCTCACCACCTCTTCATGCGTCGTGTCCTCGATCTGCCGCTCACCCGCGAGGCTGCCGCGGCGGAGCACGACGATGCGGTCGGAGACCGCGAAAATATCCTGAAGGTTGTGCGAGATGAAGATCACGCCGCGTCCCTGGGCCTTCAGCGTCTTGACGAGTGCGATGACCTTGCGCTGCTCGGGAACCCCCAGGGCCGCCGTGGGTTCATCCATCAGGATCACCCGGGCGTTCCAGTAGATTGCACGCCCGATCGCCACGGCCTGGCGCTGTCCGCCGGAGAAACGGCCGACGGGCGCCTCGAGCCGGTCGACGTGGAAATCGAGCGCCGCCATGGTGGCCTTTGCGGCTTCGGCCATCTTGCGGCGGTCGATCATCGGCAGAAAGCCGAACGCCCGCCGCATCGGTTCCCGGCCCAGGAAGATATTGGCCCCGATCGACAGATTGTCGGCCAGGGCGAGATCCTGGTAGATGGTCTCGATGCCCCTGCCCCGGGCCGCCTCCGGCGTGGCGAACTCGACCGTTTGGCCGTCGAGGCGGATCTCGCCGCCGTCGGCCCGGTAGACGCCGGAGATCATCTTGGTCAGGGTCGACTTGCCGGCGCCGTTATCGCCCGCGAGCGCCACGACCTCGCCCGGGTAGAGCGACAGCGACACCCCTTTCAGGGCCTCGACGCCGCCGAAGCGCTTGAACACCGACCGGACGTCCAGGATGGGTTCGGAGGCGTGCGGGGCGCCCATCAGCGTTC
Source organism: uncultured Lichenihabitans sp. (assembly GCA_964249275.1). Classification (GTDB taxonomy): domain Bacteria; phylum Pseudomonadota; class Alphaproteobacteria; order Rhizobiales; family Beijerinckiaceae; genus Lichenihabitans. The sequence continues at coordinate 2,250 of CAXUCF010000086.1, read as the reverse complement.
CCCGCCGAGCTTGCGCTGCGTCTGGTCGGCCAGGACCGAGATGATGATGACGACGCCCACGGCCACGAACTGCCAGAAGGGCTCGACGTCGATGAAGACGAGGCCATACTGGATGACCGCGATGACGAGCGCTCCCGCCACGGTGCCGAGGATCGTGCCCGAACCTCCGAACAGGCTGGCGCCCCCGATCACCACCGCGGCGATGGAATCGAGCAGCAAGGGCTCGCCGGCCTGGGCGGCGCCCGCCGTGAACCGCGCCGTGTAAAGCACTCCGCCGAGGCCGGCGCAGAGGGCGGAGAGAAGATAGAGCTTTCGCGTGAGCCGCCCGACCCCGATGCCGGCCCGCAGCGCCGCCTGCTCGCTGGCTCCGACCGCGTAGGTGTGCTGGCCGAAGCGCGTCTGACCGAGAAGGTAACGCATCAGCAGCACGAACAGGCCGGTAACGATCACGGCGGTCGGAAACCCGAAGAAGCGCCCATTGCCGAGCGCCGCGAGCCACTCGTTCGACACCGGCACCGTGGTGCCGTTGGCCAGCAGGAAGGCGGCGCCCCGCGCCACGCCGAACATGCCGAGCGTGCCGATGAAGGGCGGCACCTTGAGCTTCGAGATCAGCCAGCCGTTGACCGCACCGGGGACGAGCGCCACCAGCAGGCCCGCCGCGATGCCGGCCAGCATGGCCGGAAAGGGTGCCAGCATCCCGCTCGCGAGATTGGTCGCCTGGGCGGCGATCACGGCTGACAGGCCCATGACGAAGCCGACCGACAGGTCGATGCCGCCCGCGATGATGACGAACGTCTCGCCCAGCGCCAGCAGGAGCGGCGCCACCGTGAAGATGGCGATCGACTGGGCATTGTAGGCCGACAGCACGAAGCTGGTGCCGTAGCTGACCCGCGCCCAGACCTCGAACCCGATAAGCAGAAGGATCAGAAAAAGCCACGCCCGCATCGCGGCGATGCGGACCAGCCAGGGTGCAGGACCGGCCGGGAGGCGTTTCGCGCGAAGCTGCGCGGTGGGTTGGACGGACATGCGCCTCCGGTCGACGACTGGGACCCGCGCGACAGCCGAACGAGCGGCGGCCCGCGCGAGAGCGGATCAGTTCTGGTAGATGAACTTGGCCACGTCGGGCTTGTCGATGTTCGACTTGTCCATCTCGGTGAAGCCGGTGCCGATCGACACGGGGATCGACTGGCCGGTGAGGTGGGCGTAGGCCGATATGACGCCGTAATAGCCGATCTCGGCCGGGTGCTGGGCGATGACGGCGTCGACGAGGCCGGACTTGATGTCGTCGACGATCGATGTCGGCGCGTCGAAGCCGACGACCTTGACCTTGCCGCTCTGCCCGCCCTGCTTCACGCCATTGGCGGCACCGAGGGCGGAGAACAGGTTGGTGCCGAACACCCCCGCAAGGTCCGGGTTGCGGGCGTAGACGGACTGCTCCTGCGAGGCCGCCTTGTTGGCATCGTCGTCGTTGAACTGGGTCTGGAGTACCTGGATGCCGGGGTGGGCCTTCATCTCCTCCTTGAACCCCTCCTCCCGTTGATCGGTCGTCGAGACGCCGGGTTTGACGTTGGCGATATAGACCTTGCCCTTGTCGCCGATGGCCTTGGCCAGTGCCCGACCTGCGGCCTTGCCGCCGAGGACGTTATCGGAGGCGATGTACGAGAGCGGAAAATCGGCTTCGCCCGACCCGGTCTGGTAGCTGCCCGTGCCGATGAAGGTGTCGACCGTGATGACCGGGATGCCGGCGTCGGCGGCCTTCTTGAGCGGCTGCACCAACTGGGTCTTGTCGGTCGGGGCGATCAGGATGGCGTCGGGCTTGCGCGCGATCACGGCATCGAGCACCGGAGCCTGCTGCACCGGGTTGAACTCCGGCGCGCCCTGGAAGACGAGATCGGCACCGACCGTCTTGGCGGCGGCCTCGGCGCCCTTGCGCATGGTGATGTAGAAAGCGTCCGTGGTCAGGCCAGGGATCAGCGCGATGGTGTATTTCTTGTTCGTCTGTGCTTGAGGCGCGCCCGATAAGACGAGCACGCCCAGGGAAAAGGCCGCGATTGCTCCCGCTGTGTTGTTCAAGATGTCCTCCCAGGCTCGTTCGTTGTCGGTCACGCTGGTGTCGTCGCACCATGGCTCGGAGGCTAGGGGCGTGGTCACACCACGTCAATGCGGTTCCGGGCGGGCACAGGGCTCCGAACTCGGGTTAACAAGGGACTGTCATGGCCGGCCTTGTGCCACGGCTGTCCGGTTCATCCG
>CAXUCF010000085.1:256-17536 GCA_964249275.1 uncultured Lichenihabitans sp. | reverse complement strand
GGTCCTGCAGCGTGACGGCGGCCGCTACGCGCTCGCCACCCAATGCATCGGCGGCGGCCAGGGCATCGCCACCCTGCTGGAGCGGCTCTGATGAGCGGCGAGGGTCGCCGCGGGGGCGAAAGCCGCCGCACGGGCGGGATCCAACGCGTCTGCGTCATCGGCGCCGGCGTCATGGGGGCCGGCATCGCGGCCCAGGTGGCCCATGCCGGCGTGCCGGTCCTGCTGCGCGACGTCGTGCCGGCCGGAGCCGCGGCGCCGAACGGCGCCCAGGACCGCAGCGAGTTGGCGCGGGCTGCCGTCGCCCGCATGCTGAAGACCGACCCCGCGCCCTTCATGTCGCCCGAGGCCGCGAGGCTCGTCGAGCCCGGCAACATTGAGGACGACCTCGGCCGGGCCGCCGATGGCGACTGGATCATCGAGGCCGTGATCGAGCGGCTCGACGTGAAGCAGGCGCTCTACCGCCGCCTCGCCGCCCTGCACCGCCCCGGCACCGCGGTCAGTTCCAACACCTCGACGATCCCGCTCAAGCAACTGCTCGGCGGCCTGCCGGAGGATTTCGCGCGGGATGTCCTGATCACCCATTTCTTCAACCCGCCGCGTTACATGCGGCTGCTCGAAGTGGTGCCGGGGCTCGCCACGGATCCGGCGCTCGTCGAGCGCGTGGCCGACTTCGCCGATCGAAGGCTCGGCAAGAGCATCGTGCGGTGCAAGGATACGCCGGGTTTCATCGCCAACCGGATCGGCACCTACTGGCTGCAGCGCGGCGTCAATGCCGCGCTCGATGGCGGCCTCTCGGTGGAGGAGGCCGATGCCGTGATGGGCCGGCCCTTCGGCATCCCCAAGACCGGCGTGTTCGGCCTGCTCGACCTTGTCGGCCTCGACCTCATGCCGCATATCGATGCCAGCCTGAAGGCCCTGCTGCAGGCCGAGGACGCCTTCGTGGTGGGCCAGCGCGCCAACCCGCTCCTCGAACGCATGATCCGCGAGGGTTATACGGGCCGCAAGGGCAAGGGCGGCTTCTACCGGATCAACCGCGAGCGCGGCAAGGTGCGCGAATCGATCGGCCTCGTGACGGGCGTCTATGAACCGTCGCGCGACGCGAAGCTCCCCGAAGCCGCATCGCGCGACATGCGGGCGCTGGTGGCCTCTGACGACAAATACGGCCGCTATGCCTGGGACGTGATGGGCGATGTCCTGAGCTACGCCGCGAGCCTCGTGCCGGCCATCTCGGACGACATCGCCGGCATCGACGCCGCAATGCGGCTCGGCTTCAACTGGAAACAGGGCCCGTTCGAGATCCTGGACCGGCTCGGCCCCGCGGCCGTGGCGGCGCGCCTCCGACGGGACGGCAAGACGGTGCCGCCGCTGCTCGATGCCGTCCGCGACCGGACCTTCTACCGGGTCGAAGGCGGCGAGATGCTGTTCTTCGGCACCGACGGCCAATACCACCCCCTCGAGCACCCCGCCGGCGTGCTGCGGCTCGAGGACGTGAAGCGGGGTGCCGCGCCGCTGCTCAGGAACGGCTCGGCGGCGCTGTGGGACGTGGGGGAGGGCGTCGCCTGCTTCGAGATCACGACCAAGATGAACAGCTTCGACGAGGGCGTGCTCGGTCTTCTGCAGAAGAGCGTCGCCGTCGTGACCGAACGCTTCAGGGCCCTGGTGATCTACTCCGACGCTACCAACTTCTCGGCCGGTGCCAACCTGGGCCAGGCGCTGTTCGCCTGCAACATCGCGGCCTGGGGCGAGATTGAGCGACTCGTCTCAGCCGGGCAGCGGGCCTTCAAGGCGCTGAAATACGCGCCCTTTCCGGTGGTGGGGGCGCCGGCCGGGCTGGCGCTCGGCGGCGGCTGCGAGATCCTGCTCCACTGCGACGCCATCCAGGCCCATGCCGAGACCTATGCGGGCCTCGTCGAATGCGGCGTCGGCCTCGTGCCGGGCTGGGGCGGCTGCGGCGAGATGCTGGCGCGCTGGACCTCGACGCCCGGAATGCCGCGCGGCCCCATGCCGGCGGTCGCTAAGGTGTTCGAGGCGGTCTCGACCGCCAAGGTGTCGAAATCGGCCGACGAGGCCCGGGCCATGCGGATCCTGCGCGAGGCGGACGGCATCACGTTCAACCGCGACCGGCTGCTCTACGACGCGCGGGCTCGCGCGCTCGCGATGGTCGAGGCGTACCGGCCGCCCGCGAAGCCCGAGTTCCGGTTGCCGGGCGCCTCGGGGCGGGCCGGCATGGCCATCGCGGCGCAGGGCTTCCGCGCCCAGGGCCTCGCCACCGACCACGACATCGCCGTGGCGGACGGGCTCGCCGCCGTGCTCAGCGGCGGCGACGCCGACCCAATCGACGTCCTCGGCGAGGACGCCCTGCTGGCGCTGGAACGCCGCGAGTTCCTGCGCCTGATCCGCACGCTGCCCACGCTGGAGCGCATCGAACACACGCTGACGACCGGCAAGCCGCTCCGGAACTGACACGTGGCGCCGGAACGCGTCCCTTCTCCCGCCTGCGGGAGAAGGTGTCGGCACGAAGTGACGGCGGATGAGGGCTCTCCCATCCGTTGCGGTTCCCTCATCCGTCCCGGCTACGCCGGGCCACCTTCTCCCGCTCGCGGGAGAAGGGCAAACGTCCGAGGATCATCACCATGCAGGTCTACGAGGCCCCGCTGCGCGACATGCGCTTCGTGCTGCACGAGTTGCACGGGCTCGACGGCCTCACCAGGCTGCCGGCCTTCGCCGAGGTTACCGAGGACGTCGTCGATGGCGTGCTGGCGGAGGCGGCCCGCGTCACGAGCGAGGTGATCCTGCCGCTGAACGCGCCCGGCGACCTCGAAGGCTGCCGGCTCGAGAACGGGGTGGTGCGCACGCCGGCGGGCTTCCGCGCCGCCTACGACCTGTTCCGCGAGAGCGGCTGGCCGTCGCTGGCGGGCGATCCGAATTATGGCGGCCAGGGCCTGCCCGAATGCGTGAACAAGCTCGTCGAGGAGATGATCTGCGGCGCCAACCTGTCGTTCAGCCTCTACCCCGGCCTGACGCACGGCGCCGTCCAGGCCCTGGCGCTGCACGGATCGCAGGAGTTGAAGGACCGGTATCTGCGCAAGCTCGTCGAGGGCACCTGGGCGGGCGCCATGGCGCTGACCGAAGCCCATTGCGGGACCGACCTCGGGCTGATGCGTACCAGGGCCGTGCCGGACGACGAGGGCAGCTACCGCGTTTCCGGCAGCAAGATCTTCATCTCGGCGGGCGAGCACGACCTCACCGAGAACATCGTCCACCTCGTCCTGGCCCGCCTCCCCGATGCTCCTCCCGGCATCAAGGGCGTCAGCATGTTCCTGGTGCCGAAGCTGCTGCCCACGGAAGACGGCCGGCCGGGTGCCCGCAACGGCGTGATCTGCACCGGCCTCGAACACAAGATGGGCCTCAAGGCCTCGGCCACCTGCCAGATCACCTACGAGGACGCCCGGGGCTGGCTGGTCGGCCAGCCCAACAAGGGCATGCAGGCCATGTTCACCATGATGAACGAGGAACGGCTCGCGGTGGGCATCCAGGGCCTCGGCATCGCCTCGGCCAGCTACCAGTCGGCCGCCGCCTATGCCAAGGAGCGGCTGCAGGGCCGCGCGCTCGGCGGCACGCGGCGGCCGGACCTGCCGGCCGACCCCATCATCGTGCACCCCGACGTGCGCCGCATGCTGATGACCATGCGGGTCAATGCCGAGGCGTGCCGGGCCGTGGGCATCTGGGTGGCCCAGGCCGTGGACCTGGCGAAACACGCCGACACACCGGACGAACGGCGCCGGGCCGAGGATTTCACCGCCCTGATGACGCCGGTCGTGAAGGCGCTGTTCACCGACCTCGGCTACGAGATGGCGAGCCTCGGCGTGCAGGTCTACGGCGGCCACGGCTACATCCGCGACCACGGCGTCGAGCAGTTCGTGCGCGATGCCCGCATCGCCATGCTGTACGAGGGCACCAACGGCATCCAGGCGCTCGACCTCGTCGGCCGCAAGATGCCGGCCCATATGGGCCGCCTGCTGCGCCCCTTCTTCCACCCGATCGCCGATTACGTCGCGGCGCACCGCGCCGACGCCGCGATCGCGCCGCTGGTGGCCGGGCTCGAGCGCGCCTTCGGCATGCTGCAGATGGCCACGGGCCAGATAGCGCGAGACGGCTTGCGGGATCCCGAGGAAGCCGGCGCCGCCGCGACCGACTACCTGCGCCTCATGGGCCTCGTCGCCATGAGCTACATGCTGACCCGCTCGGCCGAGATCGCGGCCGCCAAGGTCGAGGCCGCGGAAGACCCGGACGGCTTCTATGCGGCCAAGCTCGACAGCGCGCGCTTCTTCACCGACCGCGTGCTGCCTGAGACGGCGTCGCTCTATCTCGCCATCAAATCCGGCAAGGCCTCCACCATGGCAATGCCCGAGGACGCCTTTTGAGCGCGCGGGACGACGACCCGCCGCCGGGGTTCCGGCGCCTCGAGGTCGCACACGAGAGGACGATGGGCTTCACGCCGATCGCCTTCCACGCGCGGCGGGAAGGTGCGGTGCTGGCGCTCGGCTTCCGGGTCGGCCCGTCGCACTGCAACCCCGGCGGCCGCTGCCACGGCGGGGTGCTGGCGACGTTCTGCGACATGCACCTTTTTTTTTTTATTTTTTTGGAGACGACCGAGATCTACACCACCATCCTGCCGACCGTGAGCCTCAACCTCGACTATCTGGCGGCCGTGAACCCCGGCGCCTGGGTCGAGGCCGTCGGCGGCACGATCGCGGTGACGCGCAACCTCGCCTTCGCGCAGGCCGTGGCGACGGCCGACGGGGTGCCGGCCGTACGGGCCAGCGGCACCTTCAAGGCCGGCGGCGCCAGGGTCACGACGATCGACACCGGAGCCTGGCTCCGGGCCCAACTCGATCGAAGCTGACCGTGGATGGAGGGCTCGGCGTCATGGCGGTCGGGGGCGCAATCATCGGGGCGCGCGAACGTCTCCTGACGGTGACCGAGCTCGCGGCCGAACTCGGCGTCACGCCACGAGCGATCCGCTTCTATGAGCACAAGGGGCTGATCGATCCGGCGCGGGTCGGGGCCACGCGGGTCTACACGCACCGCGAGCGCGCCCGCATGCTGCTGATCCTGCGCGGCAAACGGCTCGGCTTCAGCCTCGCCGAGATCCGCGAGTTCCTCGACCTCTACGCGGTCGACCCGCGCCACCTCGAACAGAAGCGAGCCCTGCTGGCGGGCGTGCGCAAGCGGATCGGCGAACTCGAGGAGATGCGCGTGTCGCTCGACAGCACGCTCGTGGAGTTGCGGGCGATCGAGCGTCAGGTGGCGGTGGAGATCGGCGGCTGAGGGCCGGTAGGCTCGGCGATAGGAGACGGCGATGGCGTATCTCCTGCCGCAAACTTGGATTATATGAAGGATGCAAGCTGGTCTGATCGAAAATGCCGATTAGCAACCCTTAAGGGGTTGGCTGCAACAGACATATGCCGGACGAGTTACATGAGGCTCCTATCATGTATGTTTCTCACGTTGTGGATAAATTTTCTATCATGATGGGAGCTGCTGTAATACTTTTTGTGTTAGGCGCAAACTATGAAATTAGGACGAGTTATGGCGGGTGTGATATTAATGATGATATATTCAACAAGCTTCTAGACTATTCTCGGTGTTCGGGACTCAGTTTTGGGCTGTTGTGGTATATTTTGATTATTTCTGTAGCATCGTCCCTTTATAAGATATTGTACTTGAGAATTGGAATGTTTATAATTTCCATCATTTATTTTTATCAAGCATACGCGGGAAAAACCTCTTCGGTCCCTATAGAGTCCCACCATACAGGAGTTGAGTTTTATTACGTGTTTTTGATGTACAATGCGTCTTTAATAGTGCTGTATGGCGCATTAAAGCTTGCATATTCAATCCTAAATAGCGCTAAGGGAGTGTGAGATGATCAGCAGCAGGAATGGGATCCAGTTTTGGATCGGAATAAGACTCGGATACTTTGCTGGATATACGAGCTGGGGCATCTCCGGTGGTGATGTCAACGCCGGTGGTAATGGCAGCTCCGGCGGTCTTGCGGGCGGCCGAGCGCCCGAACGAGGCCATGAGCTTCTCGAACATGAGCAGCGCGGCGTCGGTCAGAGCCTCCTCGAGCCCGACCGCGGCCGCGGCCAGCACGGCCTTTCGACGAAGCGGGTTTTGACCGGCCAGGTACGCATGGCCGAGGCGTGCAGCGTAGCAGCGTAGGAGTTCAACAAATTTCGCTTGCGTGTTGGTCAATTTCCGAGCAGCATCAGCCTGTGGAGCAACGAAGTGTGCAGTTGAGTCTTGGCGTAGTGGGGCTTTGACGCAGCGCAAAATAGGATCATGCGAGACCGCAAGCAACCGATATCGCCTAGAGCTATCGGACCTCCCGATGCGGTGGGCACTATGATTACCACTTCGAGCAGCGCTCTTTGCGGGAGGCATCAGTTGCATGCGACAGAAACATCTTTGATAACAGGTGATTATTTTGAGCCCTAAGACTTTGAAGGTATGTATTGGTTTTTGCTTGGCTATCACGATAAGTTGCATAATGTCTGGGTTAGTTTTTGGCCGCCCTCATGTCTCCTCGGAACATAGTCCAAACGGTGTTTATAGCTGGATCGCACTGGGCTTCATATTTGCCTTGAGTCAAACGATAGCGCTATCGTGCTCTGATGCGCTAATCAAGTTAAATATGATGCAGATGCGTAATTCCGCTTTTGTAATAGACAAGGATTTTCAAAGGCGTCTGCTATTAGGCGTAGTTATTGGGCAGACAATTGTGGTGACTTGGTATACGCTTAGTGAGTTTGTGTAAACAATAGTGCATGTAGGGCACCAAGGGTCGGCGGTGAGAATCACAACGACGGAGTTCATCAATCACTACGGCAGCCTGACCGATCGGGCTTTGTCCGAGCCGCTGACGATCACGAAGAATGGGCATGATCGCCTCGTCGTGCTGTCGGCCGAGGAATACGAACGGCTCAAGCGGCGAGATCGGCGTGTGATCAAAGCGGGCGAGATGACTGACACGGAAATCGCGCTGATCGAAGGCCGAGGTTCCAGCGGAACACGCCCATCTCGATGAGGAAATCAAAGACTGGCATCCGTGAGTTGGCCCAGTCCCAAACCTGGCCTCGTCATACGCTATTCCTATCTCTGGCACCGCGAAGCAATGGCGGGGCAGAAGAGGGCGTAAAGGATCGGCCCTGCGCCGTGGTCCTGGCGTTCGAGAATGAAGAAGGCAGGACGCGTGTCTATGCCTTACCGACAACGCATTCGCCACCAGCCCTCAGTGAAGACGCGATCGAGATCCCTGCCGTGGTCAAGACCCGGCCATCGCCCTCGCCCGCCTGTCCGAGCTCGGCCTATAGGACAGCGCCTCGGCCAGTTGCGCGCGGCCGACCGCTTTGAGCCCGTCGAGATCGGCCAGGGTGCGGGCGAGTTTCAGCACGCGGTGGAAACCGCGGGCCGAGAGGCGCATCTGCTCGGCCATGGCGCGCACGAACTCGGCCCCGCCGCCGTCGACCGCCGCCACGGTCTCGATCACATTGGCCGGGGCCGCCGCATTGGTGGTGACGGTGGGCAGGCCGAGGTCCGCGTAGCGCCTGACCTGCACGGCACGGGCCCGGGCGACCCGCACCGCGACCTCGACCGAGCCTTCGCTCGGCTGAGGCAGGATGAGGTCCGAGGCCGACACGGCCGGCACCTCGATGTAGAGGTCGATGCGGTCGAGCAGCGGCCCCGACAGCCGCGCCTGGTACTGCGCCACGCAGCGCTCGTTTGGCTGGCGCTTGCAGGCGTAGCCGGGCTCGGTGGCATGCCCGCAGCGGCAGGGGTTCATGGCGGCCACAAGCTGGAACCGCGCCGGATAGGTGACGCGGTGGTTGGCCCGGGCGATCGACACCTCGCCGGTCTCGAGCGGCTGGCGCAGCGAATCCAGCACCGGCGTGGCGAACTCCGGGAATTCGTCGAGGAACAGCACCCCGTTATGGGCCAGCGAGATCTCGCCCGGCCGCGCCCCGGTGCCGCCGCCCACCAGCGCCGGCATCGAGGCCGAATGGTGCGGGGCGCGGTAGGGCCGGCGGTCCGTCAGGGCGCCGCCTGCCAGCGCCCCCGCCACGGAATGGATCATCGACACGTCGAGCAGTTCGCGCGGCGTCATCGGGGGCAGGATCGAGGGCAGCCGCGCCGCCAGCATGGACTTGCCGGACCCCGGCGGGCCGTTGAACAGGAGGTTGTGGCCACCCGCGGCCGCGACCTCGAGCGCCCGCTTGGCGCTCTCCTGGCCCTTGACGTCGCGCAGGTCCGGCAGGTCGGAGGCTGCGGCCCGCATGGCGGGCTCGGGTCGCGCCAGCACCTGGGTGCCCTTGAAATGGTTGGCCAATTGGATCAGCGAGCGCGGCGCCAGCACGTCGAGGTCGTGCGACGCCCATGCGGCTTCCGGCCCGCAGGCGGCCGGGCAGATCAGGCCGTGGCCGGCCGCATTGGCCGCGACGGCCGCCGGGAGCACGCCCGACACCGGCGATATGGACCCGTCGAGCGCCAGTTCGCCCAGCACCGTGTAGCCGGCGAGCGCGTCGGGCGGGATGGCCCCGATGGCCGCCATGACGCCGAGCGCGATCGGCAGGTCGTAATGGCTGCCTTCCTTGGGCAGGTCGGCGGGCGCCAGGTTAACCGTGATGCGCTTGGCCGGCAGCGCGAGGCCCGAGGCCGTCAGCGCCGAGCGCACCCGCTCGCGCGACTCGGCCACCGCCTTGTCGCCGAGCCCGACCACGTTGAACACGACGGAGCCGTTGGCGATCTGCACCTGGACATCGACCGGCCGCGCCTCGATGCCCTCGAACGCGACCGTCGCAACCCGCACGACCATCGCGTTTCCCTCGGAATGCGCCGCCTCGTTGAGGAGGCTAACGCGGGTGGCGCGGGCGTGCAAGCACGGGGTCGGCGGTCCTTCAGAGGTCACCGTGCGCCGCAAGCGCCTCGATGCGGTCCGCCGTCCGCAGCGCGATGGCCTGGATGGTCAGGGACGGATTGACGCCGCCAACCGTGGGGAACACCGAGCCGTCGCAGATGAAGAGGTTGGGGATGTCCCAGGATCGGCAGTCGGCGTCGACCACGCTCGTGCGGCGGTCCACGCCCATGCGGGCCGTGCCGCCGAGATGGTTGGCGTCCTCGGTCTGGCGGAAAACGTCTGTGGCGCCGGCGGCCGTCAGGCTCTGCTCCATCTGGTCGAGGGCGTGGCCGATCAGCGCCTTGTCGTTCTCGCCCCAGCCGAAGGTGATCTTGGTGACGGGGAGCCCGTACCTGTCTTTCTCATCGGCCAGTTCGACTCGGTTGTCCTCGCACGGCATGCACTCGCCCACCATCTTGAGGCCGGCTTGGTAATTGTAGTCCTGCATGGCGAGGCGTAGCTTCTCGCCCCAAAATCCGCGCGAACTCGTGACGACCTTGCTCCATTCGATCGGCAGCGGCCCCTGCGCCATCCAGCAATAGCCGCCGTGGAAGTCCTTGCGGTCGTCGTAGTTCCAGTGCTCCGTAATGGTGAGGGACGGAGGCGCCTTGTTCCAGCGGATCTCGTCCTTCATCTTGCCGAACACGGCTTGGTTGGGCTGGGTCATCAGGTTCTTGCCGACGAGGCCCGAGGAATTGGCGAGCCCGTGCTTGAAGCGGTCGGTGGCGGACATCAAGAGCAGCCGCGGCGTCTCCACCGCATAGCCGGCCACGACCACGTTCCTGGCCTTCTGAAAACGCCATTCGCCCTCGCGCCGATAGTGGACGCCGGTGGCGCGGCCGTCACGGTTCATCTCGATCCTACCCACCATGGCGAGGTCGCGGATCTCGGCGCCGGCCCGAAGCGCGCGCGGAATCCAGACCGTGATGGTGCTCTGCTTCGCGTTCGTGGAACAGCCGAAGCGGCAGAAGCCGCGGTACACGCAGGGGGGTGACTTCCCGCGCGGCGCCGACACGGTGGCGAGCGGCGTCGGCGTCCACTTGATCCCCATGGCTTCGGCGCCGCGCGCCAGCACCTCGCCGGCCGCGTTGATCGGGTGCGGGCGATAGGGATAGCGCGGCCGGGGCGGCCCCCAGGGATAGTTGATGGGTCCCGAGATCGACAGGGCCTTCTCGACCTCGCCGTAGTAGTGCCACATGTCGCGCCAGTCGATCGGCCAGTCCGCGCCGTAGCCGAGAGTCGTGCGCGCCTTGAACCATTCGGGCCGGAAGCGCAGCGACACCATGGCGAAATGGACCATCGAGCCACCGACCGCCTTGCCGGAATTCTTGCCCCCCATGACGATGGGGTCGGCGCCCTCTACGATGCGCGGGTCGTCCCAGTAGAGCTTGTCCTGCTCGGTCTCGTCCGAGGCGAAATCCTCCAACGGCCGGAAATAGGGTCCGGCATCGAACGCCACCACCGAAAAACCCTTCTCGGCGAGGCGGCAGGCCAACGTGCCGCCGCCCGCCCCGGTACCCACGACGGCGAAGTCGACCTCGTCCTCGTCCCGATACTGGTTCATCTCGACCCAGCCGCCTTCCGCGAAGACGTCGGGGGCGCGGCCGTTCGTGGCGCGCGGAGCCTCGAAGGGGTCAGACGACATGCCGATTCTCCTTCCGTGCGCGTTCTTCATGGCCCGGCTTGCCTTCGGCAGCTTCCCAGGGGTCGCGGCGATTCGCGTCGAGCCGGACGTAGCCGCGCGGGCTCGCCGGGCCGCCAAAGCCGATCTCGTTCCACGCCGTGGGGTGAGCGTAATAAGCGTCCGAGATGTCGTGCACGACGCGCTTCTCAAAGAACTTCTTCGCGGGCATGCCCTGCCAATGGTCGCCGTCGAGCTTGCCCCGTTGCATGTGGGTGAGCAGTGCGTCGCGGTCTTGGGCCGACAAGGTATGGAACGGGGCGCCGTGGCGGTCGCGCGCGTCCCGGTCGAGCGCCGCGAGCCCGATCCTCCAGGCTTTGTCCTGGGGCGGAAGATCGTTGTAGCGGTAGCCGTCGATCTGGCCCCGGAAGATCTTGTTGTCGACGTAGGCGGCCAGCGGCACGGGATGCTGGCGATCGGCCGGCTGCGGCAGGATGCGGTCGCACACGGCCTTGAGGGTCGCGAACTCGTCGGGCGTGAAGAAGCGCGGGCCGCGATGCACGTCGAGGCGCTCGTCGATCGCCTTGCGGGTCGCCTCGTTCCACGACGGTGTATCGCGCTTGCTGAGGACGTCGTAGCCGGGAAAGCGGTGCTCAGTCATCGCCGTGCCTTTCGAGGAGCGCCAGGGCCGCCATCCCGGCGAGCGCCAGGCCGGAAAAGCTCGGAGGTGCGGGCAACGGCGGCCCGGCCAAGAGGTTCTGACGCCAGTTCTTCCAGCCGCCCATGGAGCGGGCGATGCCGTAGGCGTGGAAGCCCACGCCGACGATGCCGAGCCCCGCCGTGATGCCGAGCCACATCTTGGCGGCGGGTCGCTTGCGGCGGTCCGGTTTCAGGGCCGCCTCGGCGGTCAGCGCGGCCGCGATGGGCGGCAGCAGCACGGGTACGTACATGACGGGGTTCTGGAAGTTGCCGCGGAAATGCAGCAGCGACACCTCGGCCACCGTGCCCATCAGCCCGATGCTGGCGAGTCCGGCGACCGCCTGGGCGGCCGGCAGGCCGAGGAGCTTCGGCCCTTCCTCCCCATCCTTGTGGTTGCGGATACCTTCGGCCGCGAGACCCAGCAGGCCCGACAGCGACAGTGCCGCAGGGGCGCCGATCGGCGCCTGGTAGAACAGGTTCTCCCAGCAAAGACCGCCCGGCTTCTTGGTGATGTTGTAGAGGTGAAAGCCCGTGCCGAGCATGCCGATCACCATGGCGGCGCCGTAGGAAGCGATGCGCAGACCATGGGCCTCCTTCTCGCTCCGGGTCGCGCCGTCGAGGCTCGCCAGGATGGAGGCCGAAGAGGAGACCAGGGGCAGGAACATCGCCGGGTTGTGATACTGGCCGCGGCTGTGCTCGATGCCGCTGTCGGCCAGCACCGAGGTGGCCAGCATGGCGGCAGCCCCGTGAATGACCTGCACCTGGCCCATGGCGACGCTCTTCGGCCGGGCGCGGTGGGCCTCGCCGAGGCGGGCCGAGATCCGCGCAAGACCTTCGGACGAAGCACGCGGGGTCGTGTCGCGCGCCATTCGGGCCGATGTGGGATCGGCGGCGAGATCGGCGTAATCGGCCGTGCTCGTGGGGCCGGACATGGCGAAATCCTTCAATGGACGCGATAGGGTTCCGCGTCGGCCTCACGAAACGTGAGGCCGTGGCCGGGACGCCCCAGGTCCGGGCGGATCGCGCCGCCCGACGGCTCGGGCGCGCCATCGAACAGCATGTGCTCGATGCGGACGTGATCGTGGAACCATTCCAGATGCCGCAATGCCGGCGTCGCGGCGGCTGCGTGGACGTGCATGGAGGGCGCGCAATGGCCCGATATGTCGATGTGATGGGCTTGGCAGAGCGCCGCGACGCGCAGGAAACCCGTGACGCCGCCCGTGCGGGTGATGTCGGCCTGCAGGCAATCGACCGCTCCCACCTCCAGCATGCGGCGCGCGTCATCGAGCGTGAAGCCGTATTCCCCCGCCGCGATGTCCATGCCGGCGGGAGCGCGCTCGCGCACGAGGCTCAGCCCGGCGAGGTCGTCCGACGTGACGGGCTCCTCGAACCAAGCCACCTCGTAGCGGGCGAAGACTTCGGCGAAGCGTAGCGCCTGCTTGACCGCGAAGGCACCGTTGGCGTCGACGAATAGCGTCTGCTCGCCGATGGCGCGCTTGGCCACGGCGACGCGGTGCGGGTCGCGCCCGGGATCGGTGCCGACCTTCATCTTGACCCACCGGCAACCGTCGCGCTCGACCCAGCCCGAAAGCTGTGCTTCGAGTTCCGCGTCCGTATAGGTCGTGAAGCCGCCCGAGCCGTAGATCGGCACGGTGTCGCGGGCGTGGCCGAGCAAGGTCGCCAGCGGCAGTCCGTGCAGCTTGGCCTTGAGATCCCACAATGCGAGGTCGACGGCCGAAATGGCCGTCGCGGCAAGACCCGAGCGCCCCAGGTTGCGTACCGCGCGCTGCATGGAATCCCACGCGGCCGGCGGGTCCAGGGCCGAGCGACCGTGCAGCGCCTCTTCGAGCGGACCTTTGATCAGTTTCGCGACCGCCGCGGCCGTGTAGGAAAAGCCGAGGCCGGTCTCTCCTCCGGCCTCGACCTCGGCCAGCACCAGTGTGGTCTTGTCCCACGCGAAGGTCCCGTCTGCTTCCGGCTTATCGGTCGGCACCGCGAAGGCGCTGGCCCTCACGGCGACGACGGGAGGCGCGTCACCGATGGCCGGAGAGGAGACCGGCCCGTGTCTCACTTGGACGAGCCCGGCAGGATCGAGCTCAGGACCTGGCGCGCCGCGCCCGCGATCATGCTGCCCTCGTTCGGATCGCCCTTGACGATGGTCGACATGAAGGCCATCGCCTGCTTGAAGTTGATGTGAGGAGGCAGCGGCGGCACCTCGGGGTCGGTCTTGACCTCCAGCACCACGGGCCGGCTCTGGTGGAGCGCCTCGTCCCAGGCTTCGCCGAGCCGCTCGGGGTCGTCGACGTAGATGCCCTTGAAGCCGATCAGCTCGCCGAACTTGTGATAGGGCACGTTCGGGATCTTCTGGGACGCCAGGAATCTCGGGTCCCCCTCCATCACGCGCTGTTCCCAGGTGACCTGGTTCAGATCCTCGTTGTTGAAGACGCACACCACCCAGGTCTTTTCCGAGAACTTGTCCCAATACTTAGAAATCGTGATCAGTTCCGCCATGTTGTTCATCTGCATGGCGCCGTCGCCCACGAGCGCGATCACGGGCCGGTCCGGGTGGGCGAACTTGGCCCCGATGGCGTAGGGCACCGCCGCTCCCATCGAAGCAAGGCCACCCGACAGTGAGCCCATCATGCCGCGGCGCATCTTCACGTCGCGCGCGTACCAGTTGGCGCATGAGCCCGAATCGCTGGTGATGATGGCGCGGTCGGGGACGCGGGGCGACAGTTCATAGGTGACGCGCTGCGGGTTGACGGGATTGGCGGGCTGCTTGGCGCGATCCTCCAACGTTTCCCAGGACGCCTTGACCCAGCCCTCGATCTTCTCGCGCCAGGACCGGTCGGTCTTCTTCTCGAGCATCGGCAGGAGGACCTTGAGGGTCTCGGCCGCGTCTCCTTGAAGGTTGACCTCCATGGGGAAGCGGATCGACAGCATGTCGCCCTTGAGGTCGATCTGCACGCCGCGCGCCGCGCCCTCCTTGGGCAGGAATTCGGCATAGGGAAAGCCCGACCCGACCATGAGAAAGGTGTCGCACTCCATCATCATGTTGTAGCTGGCTTCGGTACCGAGCAGGCCGATCGAGCCCGTGACCCAGGGCAGGTCGTCCGGCAGCACGGCCTTGCCGAGCAGCGCCTTGGCGCAGCCGGCGCCCATTTTCTCGGCCACCGCGATCACCTCGTCGGCGGCGCCGAGGCAGCCGGCTCCGATCAGCATGGCAACCTTCCGGCCGGCGTTCAGCACGTCGGCGGCCCGCTTGAGATCCTTGTCATAGGGCACGACCTTGGGCCGGACGTAGCCGACGCCCGAGAACACGTTGCCATGCTTGCGCGCGGGCTCCTCGTAGGCCATCTCCTGAAGGTCGTTGGGAAGGATCAGCGCCGTGACCATCCGCTCCGACAGCGCGGTGCGAATGCTGCGGTCCACCAAATGGCGCACCTGCGACGGTGCCATGGCGGTCTCGACGAAGGCACCCGCCACGTCCTTGAACATGCTTTGCAGGTCGAGCTCCTGCTGGTAGTGGGCGCCGATCGCCGTGCGGGCCTGCTGGCCCACGATGGCCAGCACCGGCATGTGGTCCAGGCGGGCGTCGTAGAGGCCGGTGAGCAGGTGCGAGGCGCCCGGGCCTGAGGTGGCGATGCAGACGCCGAGTTCGCCCGTGAACTTGGCGTAGGCCGCCGCCATGAAGGCCGCCATCTCCTCGTGGCGGGCCTGGATGAACTCGATCCTGCCGTCGGCGCGGTTCAGCGCGCCGAACACGCCGTTGATGCCATCCCCCGGGTAGCCGAAGATCCTGCGCACGCCCCAGGCGTGCAGGCGCTCCACCAGGAAATCGCTGACGTTCATGCTCATGGTGTGCTCCGGGGCTTGGGAAAATCGGACTTGAAACGGTTGGGAGGGAGGCCGGGGACCGGCGCTTCCAGGCAGAACAGGCTGCCTTCGTCGGGGCGCCGGGCCCGCTCGGCGGGGGACAGCGGCCAGTTGGCGGACGTCACGAAGACGGACCGAAGATCCGCGCCACCGAAGGCCGGCATCGTGGGATATTTCACCGGCATGGGGATGCGGCGCTCGATCTGCCCGTCGGGGTCGAGGCGCAGCAGGGCGCCGTTGGCGTAAAGTGCGCACCAGTAGAACCCGTCGCTATCGACCGTGGCGCCGTCCGGGCCGCCGCTCTCGTCCTCGACCTCGATCTCGGCGAAGACCCGCCGGTTGCTGGGGGTCCCCGTCTCGGAATCGTAGTCGTAGGCCCAGATGACCTTGGGCTCGGTGTCCGAATGGTACATGGTGCGCCCGTCAGGGCTCCAGGCGAGCCCGTTCGACAGGGTGACGGGGTCGGTGACGCCGGTCCATCGGCCGTCACCGTCATAGCGCCAGAGCGGAGAGGCGTGCTCGTCGCCGCTCTGGTCACCGGGCTTGAGCGGCAGGTACATGGCCCCGGCGAAGAAGCGGCCCGACGGATCGCAGCGGCCGTCGTTGAAGATGAAGCGTCGTGCATCGAACGGCGCATGGGCCAGGGGCGTGAGCCGGCCCGTCCCGAGGTCGATGTGATAAAGCCCGGTCGACAGCGCCACGACAGCGCCACGACGGCGCCGCCTTCGGCCAACGCGAAGCAGCCGATCCAGGCCGGCAACTCCCAGCATTCGTCCTTGCGCGTGACCGGATCGAAACGATGCAGGGCGGGCCCGCGGATGTCGACCCAGTAGAGGCGCTGAATGGCATCGTCCCAGCCGGGCCTTTCGCCGTTGAGGGCTCCGGCGCGCAATACGAGATCCACCGCGCTGTGCCCAGACATGGCCGCGAGTTCCTCCCCAGGCTTCGGTGTACGGGGTGGATGAGCCTCGGACACCGCGGCCGGCCGGTCGAAGGCGGAACGAAGCGCCTGAGTCGAAGTTCCCGGATCGCCATGCCGACGAACATTAAGTTTGCTCCACGGGCGCGAAGCCCTGACCCTGCCGCGACACGGCCGCCGAGGCCGGTGCCTGCCGTTCTCCGGCCGCCTCTGTCCCGCCGGACCTTGCCCAAGGCCGGGCCGTGACGGCACCGAGACTCCTGTTCGTGGCGACCGAGGACTGGTTCTTCGCGTCCCATTTCCTGTCGGTGGCCGTGGCGGCGCGCGATGCCGGCTACGATGTCGCCGTGACGGTGCGGGTGCGGGATCCGATGCTGCGGGCGCGCATCGAACAGGCCGGCATCCGGGTGATCCCGTCGCGGCACGAACGCGGCCGCTTCGGCGCGCTGGCGATGCTGGGCCACGTGCGCGGCTTCGCGGCGCTGATGCGCGCCGAGCGGCCCGACATCGTCCACCTGATCTCGATCCGGCTCATCGTGCTGGCGGGGCTCGGGGCGCGTCTCGCCGGCGCGCGGCGCCGCGTCCAGGCCGTGACCGGGCTCGGGCTGATCGGCGCCAGTCCCACGCTAACGGCGCGGCTCGCGCGCGGCGCGCTGGCCGCGCTGCTGCGCGGTCCGCTCGGTGGCAAGGGCGTGCGCCACGTGTTCGAGAACCGGGAGGATCCGGCCCTGCTCGGGATGGACCCGGACGGGCCGCGGGTGCGCGTCGTCGGCGGGGCCGGCATCGATCCGGAGCGCGAGCGCCGGCAACCGCTGCCGCCGCTGCCGCCGCTGCGGATCGCGGTCGTGGCCCGCATGGTGCACTCCAAGGGCGTCGACGTGGCGGTGGAAGCGCTGCGGCGCGCCCGCGCTGCCGGTGCCCCGGTCGTGCTGTCGCTGTTCGGCGCGCCCGACCCCGACAATCCGCGCGCCGTGCCGATCGACACGCTGCGGGCCTGGTCGGCCGAGGCCGGCATCGCGTGGCACGGCCATGCGGCTGACATCGCGGCGGTATGGCGGGACCATCATGTCGTCTGCGTGCCGTCGCGCGGCGGCGAGGGATTGCCGCGGTCGCTGCTCGAAGGCGCCGCGGCGGGCCGCGCCGTGGTCACGACCCTGACGCCGGGCTGCGCCACCTTCACGCGCGACGGGGTGGAGGGTTTCGTGG
>CAXUCF010000085.1:0-246 GCA_964249275.1 uncultured Lichenihabitans sp. | reverse complement strand
CGGATGCACTGGCCGACGTCTTCGTCGCGCTGGCGCACGATCCGGACCTCGTGGCCCGCTTCGCCGAGGCCGCCCGCTCGAGGGTACTCGACGGTTTCACCACCGCCCAGGTGGCGCGGGATTTCCTCGCGGTCTACTGCGATCTCGCCGGTCCGCAGGGCGGCCGCCGATGAGCACGACCCTCGACCGGCGGGCCTTCATCCGCCGCAACACGCGCCTCCTTCCGGTGCCTTGGGTGCCCGAGAT
>CAXUCF010000084.1:0-17849 GCA_964249275.1 uncultured Lichenihabitans sp. | reverse complement strand
GGATGGGCCGGCGGGCCAAGCGCAAGCTGCCGCATTTCGACGATCTCCTGTTCCTCGGCGCCCCCATGTCGCGCTACCCGCTCGAGGGTTACCGGGAACGCTGCGGCACCGACGTGGTGCTGGGCTCGCGCTTCGCCCGCCGGCCCATCCACCTCAAGATCCCGATCACGATCGCCGGGATGAGCTTCGGCTCGCTCTCGGCCAGCGCGAAAGAAGCGCTCGGGCGCGGAGCCGCGGCGGCCGGCACCTCGACCACCACGGGCGACGGGGGAATGTCGAGCGAGGAGCGCGGCCAGTCCAAGACCCTGGTCTACCAGTACCTGCCCTCGCGCTACGGCATGAATCCCGACGACCTGCGCAAGGCCGACGCCATCGAAGTCGTGGTCGGGCAGGGCGCCAAACCCGGCGGCGGCGGCATGCTGCTGGGGCAGAAGATCACCGACCGGGTCGCCGCGATGCGCACGCTGCCCAAGGGCATCGACCAGCGCTCGGCGGCCCGCCATCCCGACTGGACGGGCCCGGACGACCTCGAGATCAAGATCATGGAATTGCGCGAGATCACCGACTGGGAGAAGCCGATCTACGTCAAGATCGGCGGAGCGCGGCCCTACTACGACGTCGCGCTGGCCGTGAAGGCCGGGGCCGACGTCGTCGTGGTGGACGGCATGCAGGGCGGCACCGCGGCCACCCAGGAAGTGTTCATCGAGAACGTCGGCATGCCGACGCTGGCCTGCATTCGCCCTGCCGTGCAGGCCCTCCAGGACCTCGGCATGCATCGGGTGGTGCAGCTCATCGTGTCGGGCGGTATCCGCAACGGGGCCGACGCCGCCAAGGCGCTGGCGCTCGGCGCCGACGCGGTGGCGATCGGCACCGCGGCCCTGGTCGCGCTCGGCGACAACGACCCCGCCCACGAGGACGAGTATCGGGCGCTCGGCACCACGGCGGGCGCCTACGACGATTGGCACGAGGGCCGCGACCCGGCCGGCATCACGACGCAGGATCCCGCGCTGATGGCGCGGCTCGACCCGGTCCTGGCGGGACGCCGGCTCGCCAACTTCCTCAAGGTGATGACGCTGGAGGCCCAGACGGTCGCGCGCGCCTGCGGCAAGAACCACGTCCACAACCTCGAGCCCGAGGATCTCTGTGCACTGACGGTGGAGGCGGCCGCCATGGCCCGCGTGCCGCTGGCCGGCACCAGTTGGATCCCGGGACAGGGCGGCTATTGAGCCACTGCCCCTTGCACCACCGATGATCGGAACACGTTCCATGTCACAGGACCTCGCCGGCCTCGCACAGAGGAACGGCATCCGGTACTTCATGATCTCCTACACGGACCTGTTCGGCGCCCAGCGGGCCAAGCTGGTGCCGGCGGCCGCCATCGGCGACATGCAGCGCGACGGGGCGGGTTTCGCGGGCTTCGCCACCTATCTCGACATGACGCCCGCGCATCCAGACCTCTTCGCCATGCCGGACGCGTCGAGCGTGATCCAGTTGCCCTGGAAGCGCGACGTCGCCTGGGTGGCGGCCGACTGCATCATGGAGGGCGAACCCGTCGCGCAGGCGCCGCGCGTGCTCCTCAAGGCGATGGTGGCGGGAGCGCTCGAGGATGGGCTCCGTGTCAAGACGGGCGTGGAGGCCGAATTCTTCCTGATCGACCCCGACGGCACCGCGCTGTCGGACGCCAAGGACACGGCCACGAAGCCCTGCTACGACCAGCAGGCGCTGATGCGGCGCTACGATATCGTGGCCGAGATCTGCGACCACATGCTGGAACTCGGCTGGGGCCCCTACCAGAACGACCACGAGGACGCCAATGGCCAGTTCGAGATGAACTGGGCGTTCGACGACGCCCTCGTCACGGCGGACCGCCACTCGTTCTTCAAGTTCATGGTCAAGTCGGTGGCGGAGAAGCATGGCCTGCGGGCCACCTTCATGCCGAAGCCCTTTCCGACCCTGACGGGCTCGGGATGCCACGCGCATATATCGGTCTGGGACCCGGCCGGGGTGAGCAACCGGTTCCATGACGACGGCGACGCGATGGGGCTGTCGGTCGAGGGCTACCATTTCCTCGGCGGAATCATGAAACATGCCGAGGCCATGGCGGCCATCACGAACCCGACCGTCAACAGCTACAAGCGGATCAACGCCCCCCGCACGGCCTCGGGCGCGACCTGGTCGCCGAATTCGATAACCTGGACCGGCAACAACAGGACCCACATGGTCCGCGTGCCCGGCAAGGGGCGCTTCGAACTCCGCCTGCCCGATGGCGCCGCCAACCCCTATCTTCTGCAGGCCGTTATCATCGCGGCGGGCCTCGACGGCCTCCGCGGCAAGGCCGACCCCGGCCAGCGCCATGACGTCGACATGTACCAGTTTGGTCATACCGTCACGGACGCGCCGAAGCTGCCCCTCAACCTCCTCGACGCGTTGCGCGCCTATGACGCCGACGAGGAGCTGAAGCGAGCCATGGGCCTGGAATTCTCGGCCGCCTACCTCAAGCTGAAGCGCCAAGATTGGGACGGCTACGCGTCGCATTTCACTCGGTGGGAACGCGACACCACCCTCGACGTCTGATCCGGTTCGGGATCTCGGCTCCGGTCCTTTCCCGGACCCTATCTCGCGCAGGAATGCGTCGGCGGGCGCAATCCCGCCCGGGTCTCGGAGGCAAGCGCCTGATCGGCCCGATCAGGCATCCCGGCGCAGGTTCATCCCGCCTTCCTCAGCGCGGGCACGGGGCGCTTCGCCTTGGTTTTGGCGACCGCGGCGGTGGCGGTCCCGCGGCTCGGCTTGGCCTTCCCCCGCTGCGGCTGATCGGCCGCCTCGGCCGAGCCCGAAGAGGTCTTGTCGTCGCGAATGGAGCGCTTCAGGGCTTCCATCAGGCTGACGACGTTGGATGCCGAAGGCGCCGCATCGTCGCTCACGGCCGCCTGCGTGCCGACCTTGGACGCGGATTTCGCCTTGGACTGGACCAGCGCCGCCAAAGCCAGTTCGTAGCGGTCCTCGAAGCGGCTCGGATCGAAGACGCCCGTGTTGCGCTCGATGAGTTGCGCCGCGAGTTCCCGCATGTCGGCCGGCGCCTCGAAATCGGCGATCTCCTCGAAGGTGGCGGTGGGGGAGCGGACCTCGTCGGCCGCCCTCAGCAGCGTGACCATCATGCCCCTGTCGAAGGGCTCGATCAGCGCCACCCGCTCCTTGCGGGCGAGCACGAGCCGTCCAAGCCCGGCCTTGCCCTTCTCCCGCATGGCATCGCGGATGACCGCGAAGGCCTCCCGACTCACCTTGTCCTCCGGCGCCAGATAATAGGGCTTCTCGAGGTAGCGTTCGTCCACCTCGGCACGGGCAACGAAACTCTCGATGTTGATGGTATGGGTGCTTTCCAGGCGGATGCGCTGAAGCTCCTCTTCCTCGATCGGGATCAGCTCGTTCTTGGCGATCTCGCATCCCTTGACCCGGTCCTCCTTCGGCACGGGCTCCCGGGTCACCGAATCCACCACCTCTTCGTTGATGCGGTTGCCCGTCCGGCGGTTGATGGTGTGGTATTTCAGGCGGCTGCTGGCGCCGGTCGCGGGGTAGAGCGCCACCGCGCAGGACACGAGGGAGAGACGCAGATGCCCTTTCCAGTATGACCGTCCCGCCATATCCCCACTCCACCACGCTTTACTTGTACATGTGAGTCGAACCGACTCAGGCCCGAGTCATACTTGACGCTTCGCGACTCAACTCGACTCCCGATCGAGTCGTTCCGTCGGCGATTAGATTCGTGTGTGGAGAACTCGGCCCCTCCTCTACATGGTCGAGACTCGGGCGTCGCAGGTCGACGAGAGCGAAAGCTCACGCCAAGCGGCACGACACTGGGACAGCGTGAAGCCGCGACGCAACGGGCGGCGGGCGCCCCGGGCCCACTCCGTCCCGGTCCGGCCTGCGGCCACGGTGCGGCGATCCGGGCCCGCGAGCGATGAGACGATACTACCCATGATGCTGGTCGTCGTGCCTGCGCTTGTGCGCCGGGACGACGTCACCGCAGGACCGAATCCCCCGCCAGCATGACGCCGCCCACCACGATCCCGATCGCCGTGGCGGCGCAGACCGCAGCCCGCCACCGCGGCGCCAGCCGGGCCTGCGGCTGATCCTCGTAGTCGAGCACCGGCTTTTCGCCCGTCACCATGGCGATGATGAGCCTGTCCTTCATGGCGAAGTGGTAGGCGAGGTTGGCCACGACATGCACGGCCGCCAGCGCCAGGATGATCCAGAACCCTTTGGCGTGGTAGACGCCCATCCGGTCTGCGAGCCAGGCGGGGGCGTGGTCATGGAGCGGCCCTTGCGCGAGGACGTCGTCGGTGGTGAAAAGCCCCGCCACGGCCTGCGCCGCCACGGCCAGCAGCATGGCGAAGATCAGCGCGGCACCCAGCGGGTTGTGGCCGAGGTAGTGCATGGGGCGATGGCGCAGGAGCGCCCCGGCGTAGCGCAACGCACGCCTCGGCCACGGGATGAAGGCCGCGAAACGCGACGTGCTCGAGCCGGCGAAACCCCACATCAGCCGGAACAGCACCAGCGCCAGGATCGCGTAGCCGTTGATCCGATGCCAGTAGAGCGTCGGATCGTCGCTGTAGGTCCGGGTGAGATAGGCCGACGCGAGCAGCATCACGAGCAGCCAGTGGAACAGGCGCGTCGGCAGGTCCCAAGCCCGAACCCGCTCCGGGGCGCTGCGCCGGGCCGCCTCCAGCCGTTCGGCGAGCAGCCGCCGACGATGTTCGGTCGATCCGGGACCCGCTCGGGACCTCGGCACGGCAGCCGGGTCTCCGTGGCGGTTCGCCCGCGGCGAGGGCGCGAGGTGGTCGGCCGTGAACCGCGTCACTCGTCCTTGGCCCGATACACCTTGTGGCAGCCGCCGCAATTGGCCAGCACCTTAGGAAACTGGGCCTTGAGGCTGGCCTCGTCGGTGATCAGGGCCTTGGCGGCCGCGGCATCCTGGCCGAACTTCGCGAGCCTGACGGTGAAATCATCCTTGTGCTCCCAGACGGCCGGGAGCGCCTGGGTCTTCTCGCCCTGCTTGCTGTCGTCTGTAAACAGCGCGGGCAGCTTCTTCGAAGCGTCCTCGTAGATGTCGAGCGCGGCCTGGACGGTCTTCTGGTCGTAGGGAGCGGCGCCCTTCAACATATCGGCCGGCGTCTTGGTCGCGGCAGCCATCGACTTGTAGATGGCCTGGCGCGACTTGATGACCTCGACGTTCTGGGCCAGGGCGGCCGAGGCGCACATCGCCATGCCGGCGACCAGGACGATGCTATGCTTCATGGATCCTCCGTCGGCGGATGCAGCCCGGTGTGGAGGACGAGTGGACCCGCGCAGGAGAGCTTAGCGCCGGACCGCCATTTGCCAAGTGGCCGGAGGCGCAGGCGGCAGGGCGCCACGACGGCCCGGGCGGCCGGCGTCAGGCCTTCTTGCGACGGCGCTGGCGGTACTGGTCAGCGACGACGGCCGCCACGATGATGATGCCCTTGACGATGTCCTGGAGATAGGCGTCGACCCCGACGAAGGTGAAGCCGCTCGTCATCACGCCGAGGATCACGGTGCCGATCACGGTGCCGGAGATGCGGCCCTGTCCGCCCGCGAGCGACACGCCGCCGATCACGGCGCCCGCGATGGCATCGAGTTCGTAGCCCGTGCCCATCGAGGCCTGGCCGCTCTGGGCACGGGCCGCATTGACGATGCCGGCGAGCCCCGACAGCAGCCCGGCCAGCGTATAGACCCAGATCAGGTGGCGCCCGACGTTGATGCCCGACACGCGCGCGGCCTGCGGGTTGGCACCGATCGCGTAGGTGAACTTGCCGTAGCGGGTATAGCGCAGCGCGACGTGGAAGATCACCGCCACGCCGAGGAAGATCAGCACGGGCAGGTATTGCGAGCCCACCCAGGTGAAGCTCTCGTTCAGCATGCTGATGGGCTGGCCGCGCGTGTAGTAGCGGGCGACGCCGCGCGCCGTCACCATCATGCCGAGCGTGGCGATGAAGGGCGGGATGCCCGTATAGGCGATCAGCCCGCCGTTGATCACGCCCGCGATGCAGCCCACGGCAAGGCCCGCGAGCAGCGGCACCACGAACGGCAGGTTGGTCAGCGCCGGAAACACGGCGCGGGCATAGTCGGAACTCTGCGCGAAGCTCGCCGCCACCATGGCGGAGAGGCCCAGCACCGAGCCCGACGACAGGTCGATCCCGCCCGTGATGATGACCTGGGTGACCCCGATGGCGATCAGGCCGACGATCGAGACCTGCAGCACCATGATGAGCAGGCGGTCCGGGTTGCCGAGGAAGCTCTGGCCCTTGACGATCCAGCCCAGCACCTCGAAGAGCAGCGCGATGCCGACCAGGACGCCCAGGATGTTGAGTTCCTGCGGCCAGCGGCGGCCGCGCGGTCGCACGGGCTCACGCTTCGTTTCATCGGCAACGATCGCGTTCGTCAACGGCTCGACCATGACCCTGTCCCTCCCCTTGTCTCTGTCCGGCCGCGAAGCCGGCGCGCGTCGCGGTCAGGCGGCTGCGAGCCGCATGACCTCGACCTGGTCGGCCTTGTCGCGGTCCAGGATGCCGGTCATGCGGCCGTCGTGCATCACCAGGATGCGGTCGCTCATGCCGAGCACCTCCGGGAGTTCGGACGAGATCATGATGACGGCGACGCCCTGCCCGGCCAGCCGCGAGACGAGGCGATGGATTTCGGCCTTGGCCCCGACGTCGATGCCGCGGGTCGGCTCGTCGAGGATCAGGATGCGCGGGTTGGTGAGCAGCCAGCGGCCGATCAGCACCTTCTGCTGGTTGCCGCCGGACAGGTTCTCGATGCGTTCGTCGAGGTCCGGGGTCTTGACCCGCATGGCGTCCTTCATCTTGCTGCATTCGGCCGTCACCGAGCCCTGGTCGACGAAGCCGGCCGTGACGTAGCGGTCGCAGATCACGGCCGACTGCATGTTCTCGAGCACGCTCAGCGACAGGAAGCATCCGGTCTCCTTGCGGTCCTCGGTCAAGAGCGCCATGCCGGCCTGCATGCCGGCGCGCGGGGACGCGATGGTGACGGGCAGCCCGCGGATCCTGATCTCGCCCCCCGTGGCCGGCGTCACGCCGAAGATCGTCTCGGCCACGTTGGTGCGCCCTGCGCCGACAAGGCCCGCGAGGCCCAGGATCTCGCCCGCGCGAAGGTCGAAGGTGATGCCCGAGAACACGCCCTCGAGGGCGAGGTCGCGGACCGACAGTACGACCTCGCCGATCGGCACTTCCTCCTTGGGGAACATCTGGGTGATCTCGCGGCCCACCATCATCTGGATCAGGCCGTCGCGGTCCATCTCGGAGGCCGGATGGGTCGCGATATAGCGGCCGTCGCGGAACACCGAGACGTCGTCCGCGATGGCGAAGACCTCGTTCATCTTGTGCGTGATGTAGACGATGCCCTTGCCCTGCCCCTTCAGCGCGGCGATGATGGCGAAGAGGTGCTCCACCTCCCGGTCGGTCAGTGCCGATGTGGGCTCGTCCATGATGAGGACGTCGGATTCGTAGCTCACGGCCTTGGCGATCTCGACCATCTGGCGGCTGGCGATCGACAGGTCGCGCACCTCGGTCTGCGGCGCGATGTCGATGTTGAGCTTGCCCAGCAGTTCGGCCGTCCGGCGGTTCAACTCGCCGTGGTCGATGAAACCGAGGCGCCCTTTGGGCTCGCGGCGGATCCAGATATTCTCGGCCACCGTCATGAACGGCATCAGGTTCAGCTCCTGATGGATCATGGCGATACCGGCTTCGAGCGCGTCGAGCGGCGTCTTGATCCGGATCGGCTGGCCCTTGAGGCGCATCTCGCCCTGGTCCGGCTGGTAGATGCCGGCGATGATCTTCATCAGCGTCGACTTGCCGGCGCCGTTCTCGCCCATGAGGGCGTGCACCGTGCCGGGGCGGACCCGCAGGTTCACGTTGTCGAGCGCGACCACGCCGGGGAATTCCTTGCGGACCGAATCCACCTCGAGGAGATAGGCGGATCGCGCCACGGCGCCGGACTGGCGCAGCGCCTTGAACGTCGTCGGGCTCAGCGTCATGGGACCCCCCCAATCTCGGTCTCGCCCTTCTCCCGCCAGCGGGAGAAGGGACGCGCCGCTTCAGTTGCTCATATACTGGCTCATGTTGTCCTTGGTGACCTTCTCGAACGGCACCCACACGATCGATTCCACGTGCTGGCCCTTGGTCAGCGCGATGGCGGCGTCGACCGCGCCCGAGCCCTGTCCCTTGCTGTTCTGGAACACCGTGACGGCGAGGTTGCCGTTCTTGATCTCGGCCAGGCCGTCGGCCGTCGCGTCCACGCCGCCGATCACGTATTTCGTTGGATCCTTGCCGGCCTGCTTCAAGGCCAGGATCGCGCCGATCGCCATCTCGTCGTTGTTGGACACCACGCCGTCGATCTTCTCGCCCGAAGTCAGCCAGTTGTTCATGAGGTCGATGGCCTCGTTGCGCGACCAGTTGGCGGTCTGCTTCTCGGCGATCTTGATGCCGGGGTACTTCTTCAGCACCTCCTCGGCATCCGCGGTGCGCTGGACGGCGGCATTGTTGGAGAGTTCGCCCTCCATGAGGACGACCGTGCCCTTGCCGCCGAGGCGCTTGGCGATCTCCTCGGTTTCCAGCGTGCCCGACACCTTCTCGTCGGACCCGACGAAGACGACGTTGGGCGGCAGCGTCTTGTCTTCCGGCATGCGGTTCACATAGACGAGCGGGATCTTGGCCGCGACTGCGAGCTGCGTCATCTTCGGGGTCGCGGAGGTGTCGACCGGGTTGACGATGATGGCGTCGACCTTCTGGGCGATGAAGTTCTGGATCTCGCTCAACTGCTTGCCGACGTCGTTGTTGGCATCCTCGAACTGCATGGAGACGCCCTTGGCCTTGCCTTCGGCCGCCATGGCGTTCCGCACGCTGGTCAGGAAGTTGTCGTCGAACTTCGCCATGGAAACGCCGATCGTCGTGGCGGAAGCCGCGGTGGTCAGCGCCACGGTGGCGAGGGCCGTGGTGGCGGCGAGTGTGAGCATCAGGCGCTTCATCGGGTGTTCCTCCATTCGATCCATCCCGGGTTTCGGGAGCCGCCGGGACTTCGCCCTCGGCGGAACGCGGTTCCTCGTGGCCGCCCGCGCTTTTCCGCGGCGTCGGTACGCGATCATGCGGCAGGCCGGTCGATCCCGCCAGCGATGAATTGCATGCTGCCTCGGATCGCGCCCGCGACGTCGTCCATGTCGTGCACCTGCGGCGCGAAAGGTTCAAACGACAGGGGGCCGCGATAGCCGCCGGCCAGCAACGCCCGGACCTGCCCCAGATTGTCGAGCAGGTCCCGCTCGTCGACCAGCACCCGATGGGCGTCGCGCATCCGCCCGACCCCGATCGCGGGATCGACGACGCCCGACACATGGACGAGCCCGGTCATTCCGGGGAACAGTTCCACCTCACCGGCCACGTGGTGATGGAAGGTATCATGCACGAGCGCGAAGGTGCCGGTCCCGTCGACGGCCCGGATCGCGTCGACGGCTTCGCGCTTCAGCCGCAGCGAGGATTCGGCGAACCCCAAGGGTTCGACGAGGCCGGTGACGCCGGCCGAGGCCAGCATCGGCTTCAATGCCGCGAGTGCCCCGCGCAAAGCCGCGAGGCGCTCTTCCTCGGAGGCGCGATGGGCCGGATCGTTGAGGGGGCACATGACGATCCCCTGGGCGCCGCAGGCCGCCGCATAGGCGATCAGCTCTCGCGCCTGTCCGGCCCGCTCTTCGCTCCAGACGTTGAACGGGTAGAGGGCGTTGATGCTGGCGATGGAAAGGCCGGCCCGGTCGGCCTCGGCCCGGACGTCGCCGGCCGGGATGCCGTCCGCGATGGAGCGGCCCTGGAGATCGTTGCGGATCTCCACCCGGTCGATGCCGAGGTCCCGGGCCAGCGCGAAGAAGTCCCGCAGGTTCCGGCGTGGCGCCGCCATGTGATTCAGGGCGAAGTCCATATCGACCACGTCGCCTCCTGCAGCTCGCCGATCCGGCCCCTACAAGGGGAATGCGGCCGCTCGAGGACGGATCGACAGGACTCGGGGTCCCTCGCCTCCCTCGCGGCCATCGTCTCGGCGGAGCAAACCAATCGTTTTTTTCTGCTAATGGAACACCTATTCCATTTTGGACCGACCGTCAATGCGATCGGAAATGGATCGGGGCGGTCGCGGCTTGGCAGGTCCATGCGAGCGTGCCGAGGCAGTTCGCCCGGCTGCGAGACGCGGTTTCGCGACGGAATGGGACCGTTCGAGGCAAGACCGCGTTGCCGATGTCGGCGATTTCACCCGGGAGGCGGCGGGATTGCGCACGACCCGGGGGAGAAGCTGGACGCATGACGGCCGACATCGCGCACGCGGCCCCGACGGGGGATGCGGACCGCAGCCATATCCTCAACCTGTCCTGCACGGACCGGCCCGGCATCGTGGCGCGGGTGACGACCTCCATCGCGGCGGTCGGCGGCAACATCGCCGAGAGCGCCCAATATTGGGACCGCTCGACCGACCGCTTCTTCATGCGGATCAGCTTCACGGCGCCGGCCGCGGTCGGCCACGACGTCATCCGGGGCGCCTTGCAGAGCGCCATCGACGGCTTCGGCATGGCGTTCAGCCTGACCGATGGCGACCGCCTGCCGCGCATCCTGGTGCTGGTGTCGCGGTTCGACCATTGCCTGCTGCACCTGCTCTACCAGATCAGGGTCGGATGGCTGCGCGCCGAGGTCGCCGGCATCGTGTCGAACCACGAGGACAGCCGCCTCACGGCCGAGCAGTACCGGGTGCCGTTCCACCATCTGCCCGTGACGCAGGACAACAAGGCCGAGCAGGAAGCCCGGATCATGGCGCTCTATCGCGACACCGGGGCCGACCTCGTGGTGTTGGCCCGCTACATGCAGGTGCTGTCGAACGCATTCTCGACCGAACTCAGCGGCCACGTCATCAACATCCACCACTCCTTCCTGCCGAGCTTCAAGGGCGCCAAGCCCTACCATCAGGCCCACGAGCGCGGTGTGAAGCTGATCGGCGCCACGGCCCATTACGTCACGCCGGACCTCGACGAGGGGCCGATCATCGAGCAGGAGACCGAGCGGGTCACCCACGCGCTGTCGGCCGACGACCTCGTGGCGGTGGGGCGCGACATCGAGGCCCGCGTGCTGGCGCGCGGCGTGAAACTGCACCTCGAGCGGCGCGTGCTGCTCAACCGCCACAGGACCGTGGTGTTTTGACCATGACGGCCACCATCATCGACGGCAGGGCAGCGGCCGCGGCCCTGATCGCAGACGTCAAGGCCGGCGCAGCAACGCTCGACGCCCGCACCGGCGTGAAGCCGGGTCTCGCAGTGGTGATCGTCGGCGAGGATCCGGCCAGCCAGATCTATGTCGCGGCCAAGGGCCGCATGGCGGAGGATTGCGGGTTCACCTCGGTCCAGCACGCGCTGCCGGCCGACACCGCCGAGTCCGAACTCCTGGCGCTTGTGGGGGCCCTCAATGCAGACCCCGCCATCCATGGCATCCTGCTCCAGCTGCCGCTGCCGAAGCCGCTCGATCCGCTCCCGGTCATCCGCACCATCCATCCCTCGAAGGACGTCGACGGCCTGAGCGAGGTCAACGCCGGCCGTTTGGCACTGGGCGACATCGGCCGGGCCTTCGTGCCCTGCACGCCGGCCGGCGCCATGGTGCTGATCCGCGCGGCCCTGCCGTCGCTCGCCGGCAAGACCGCCGTCGTGCTGGGCCGCTCGAACCTCGTCGGCAAGCCTGTCGCGAGCCTGCTGCTCGCCGCCGACTGCACCGTGACGGTGGCGCATTCCCGCACGGTCGGCCTTCCGGCACTCTGCCGCACGGCCGACATCCTGGTGGCGGCCGTGGGCCGGCCCGAGATGGTGAAGGGCGATTGGATCAAGCCCGGTGCCGTGGTGGTCGACGTCGGCATCAACCGCGTGCCGGACCCCGGCAAGGGCGCGGGCAAGACCCGGCTCGTCGGCGACGTGGCCTTCGCGGACGCCAAGGAGCGCGCCTCGGCCATCACGCCCGTGCCGGGCGGTGTCGGCCCGATGACCATCGCCATGCTGATGCGGAACACCCTGATGGCGGCCACCCGCGCGGTCGAGGAGCGATCCGGATCGCACGATCCCGAGGGCTGACCCGACCCGGTTCGGGCCGGGACCTATCACGTTCGCGGTCGGCGGTCCGTGGCCGGTCGAGGGCGACCTCAGGCGCCGTAGACTTCCTTGCGGGCGGCCGCATAAAGGTCGGACTGGAAGGCGCCCAGTTCCACGAGATCGGCCTGCGACAGGGTGTCGATCTCCGCGATCATACGGCGGTAGCGGCGGTTCTTATCGAGGCGGTCTTGCGCGAAGGCAAAAAGGCGGTTGAGCATGGTTCGATGTCCTTCAATCTCGTTGATGGATCAAACCTCCCGAGGATCGGTCTTGCTGCCGATAGCGCAACCTAGACATGCTTATGCTGCGCTGCAACATAGAAGAGTGCAGCGCAGCCAGACCTCTCCCGCATGGATGATGTAAGAGTTTCTTGACCTTTGGCCCGGACACGGCAGAACGAGGGCGCCGGCGTCGCACGGTCGCTGCGGTTGTAATCGTTCCAACTCCGATGGTAATGGTTCTAGAGACAACGTTGGGGTCAGTCGTCCGAACGACGCGATTCACAGGGGGAGGGCATCTATGAACATGGAGCTCTCACGACGCCATTTTCTCAAGATGGCCGGCGTGGGTGTTGCGGGCACGTCGCTGGGGGCTCTTGGCTTCGGCGGCGTCGAGGCGGCGCAGGCCGCGGCCATCAGGCCCTACAAGCTCGCCAACACCACCGAAACCCGCAACACCTGCCCCTATTGCTCGGTGGCCTGCGGCATCATCATGTATTCCAAGGGCGACCTGAAGAAGGGCGAGCGCGCCGACATCACCCATATCGAGGGCGATATCGACCACCCGACCAACCGCGGCACCCTGTGCCCCAAGGGCGCGGCCCTGCACGATTTCGTCAAGTCCGAGACCCGCATCACGGTCCCCCGGATCCGCAAGCCGAACTCCGATCGTTTCGAGCAG
Organism: uncultured Lichenihabitans sp.; assembly: GCA_964249275.1. Lineage (GTDB taxonomy): Bacteria > Pseudomonadota > Alphaproteobacteria > Rhizobiales > Beijerinckiaceae > Lichenihabitans. Next base: position 4,765 of record CAXUCF010000084.1, on the reverse strand, counting down.
GTGTCCTGGGACCAGGCGCTCGACCGCATCGCGCGCCTGATGAAGGACGACCGCGACGCCAACTTCATCGCGGCCAACAAGGACGGCACCGCCGTCAACCGCTGGACCAGCACGGGCTTCCTGGCGGCTTCGGCCACCACGAACGAGACCGCCTATCTGACCTACAAGGTGGTCCGCTCCACCGGCATGTTGGCGTTCGACAACCAGGCGCGTGTCTGACACGGCCCGACGGTGTCCAGTTTGGGCCCGACGTTTGGCCGTGGAGCGATGACGCAACCCTGGACCGATATCAAGAATACCGATCTCGCCATCGTCATGGGCGGAAATGCCGCCGAGGCGCATCCATGCGGGTTCAAATGGGTGGTGGAAGCCAAGGCGCATCGGGGCGCCAAGCTGATCGTGGTGGATCCGCGGTACACGCGCACGGCTGCCGTTTCCGACTATTACGCGCCGATCCGGCAGGGCACCGACATCGCCTTCCTCCTGGGCGTCATCCGCTATTGCATCGCCAATGACAGGATCCAATGGGACTACGCCAAGAGCTACACCAACATCAGCTACCTGGTGAAGGACGGCTTCGCCTACAAGGATGGCCTGTTCACCGGCTACGACGATGACAAACGCGACTACGACCGCTCGACCTGGGACTACCAGCTCGGGCCGGACGGCTTCGTCCTGACCGACGATACGCTGGAGCACCCCCGCTGCGTCTGGAAGCTGCTCAAGGACCACGTCGAGCAATACACGCCGGAACTCGTCGAACGGATCTGCGGCACGCCGAAGGACATGTTCCTGAAGGTCGCCGAGATGATCTCGGAGACGTCGGCACCCGACAAGGCCATGACGTCGATGTATGCGCTCGGCTGGACGCAGCATTCCAAGGGCGCGCAAAACATCCGCACCATGGCGATGCTGCAACTGCTGCTGGGCAATATCGGCGTGGCGGGCGGCGGCATGAACGCGCTGCGCGGTCATTCCAACATCCAGGGCCTCACCGACCTCGGCCTGATGTCGAACCTCCTCCCGGGATACCTCACGATCCCCACCGAGAAGGAGAAGAGCTACGCCGATTACATGGCGACGCGCGCCTTCAAGCCGCTGCGCCCGGATCAGATCAGCTACTGGCGGAACTACGACAAGTTCTTCGTTTCGCTGATGAAGTCTCTCTGGGGCGACAAGGCGACGGCGGAGACCAACTGGGCCTACGATTACTTGCCGAAGCTGGATGTGCCGGCATACGACGTCCTGCGCATCGTCGAGATGATGCATGAGGGCAAGGTCAATGGCTATTTCTGCCAGGGCTTCAATCCGCTGCTGTCGGCACCGAACCGGGCCAAGATGACCGAGGCGCTGTCCAAGCTGAAGTTCCTCGTCACCATGGACCCGCTCGACACCGAGACGTCCAACTTCTGGAAGAACTTCGGCGTCTACAACGACGTCGACTCGTCCAAGATCGCGACCGAGGTGATCCAGCTTCCGACCACCTGCTTCGCCGAGGAAGAGGGTTCGCTCGCCAATTCGGGCCGGTGGCTGCAGTGGCACTGGGCGGGCGGCTCGCCGCCCGGTGAAACCAGGCACGACACCTGGATCATGGGGCAGATCTTCACCCGATTGAAGAAGCTCTACCAGGCCGAAGGCGGGGCCTTCCCGGACCCCATCGTCAACCTCACCTGGAACTATGCGGACCCCGAGGAGCCCACCCCCGCGGAACTCGCCAAGGAGATCAACGGCTACGCGCTCGCCGACCAGTTCGATGCGACCGACCCGACCAAGACCACGGCCCAGAAGGGCAGGCTGCTGGTCGACTTCAGCCAACTCAGGAACGATGGCTCGACCTCCTGCGGCTGCTGGATCTACTCGGGGCAATGGAACGAGAACGGCAACAACATGGCTCGGCGCGACAATGCCGATCCGGGCAACATGGGGACGTTCCTCAACTGGACCTTCGCCTGGCCGGTCAATCGCCGGGTGCTCTACAACGCGGCCTCATGCGACATGCAGGGCCGCCCATGGGATCCGAGCCGCAAGCTGATCTCCTGGAACGGGTCCAAATGGACCGGCTTCGACGTGCCCGACATCGCGCCGGCCGCCAAGCCCGGGACCGTGCTGCCCTTCATCCTGAACCAGGAAGGCACGGCGCGCATCTTCACCCGCGGGCTGCTGCGCGACGGACCATTTCCGGTCCACTACGAGCCCTTCGAATCGCCGATCAAGAATCCGATCAACCCGGCGATCCGCGGCAATCCCGTGTCGCGCGTGTTCCAGAACGACGTGGCGTCGTTCGGCAATGCTGAGGAGTTCCCTTATGCGGCGACCTCCTACCGGTTGACCGAACACTTCCACTACTGGACCAAGCACAATCGGGTGAATTCGGTGTTGCAGCCGGAGTTCTTCGTGGAGATCTCCGAACAGCTCGCAGCCCTGAAGGGCATCGGGCAGAATGACTGGGTGCGGGTCTGGTCGAAGCGCGGGTCCGTCAAGGCCAAGGCCTATGTGACCAAGCGGATCCAGCCGTTGATCTGCGACGGCAAGGCCGTCCACGTCGTCGGCATCCCGCTGCACTGGGGCTTCATGGGCGCGGCCCGCAAGGGCTGGGGGCCGAACTCGCTGACGCCCTTCGTGGGCGAAGCCAACGTCGACACGCCGGAGTTCAAGGCGTTCCTGGTCAACGTCGAGCCGACCACGCCACCGGCCATCGCCTGAGGGAGAGTCGACATGTTCATGCCCAATGCTCCCACAGGCGTGCCGGTCGCCGGGTTTTCGGAGAAGGACCTCGTCAAGCGCTCGGCGTCGTCCGTACCGGAACCGGAGCGGAAGCTGACCGAGGTGGCCAAGCTGATCGACATCTCGAAATGCATCGGCTGCAAGGCGTGCCAATCGGCGTGCATCGAGTGGAACGACACCCGTCCCGAGATGGAATCCTTCCACGGGACCTACATGAATCCCCATGATCTGACGCCCAACATGTACACGTTGATGCGTTTCAGCGAGTGGACCAATCCCGAGACCGAGAAGCTCGAGTGGCTGATCCGCAAGGACGGCTGCATGCATTGCTCCGACCCGGGCTGCCTCAAGGCATGCCCGGCGCCGGGCGCCATCGTCCAATACTCGAACGGCATCGTGGATTTCGTCCATGAGAACTGCATCGGCTGCGGCTATTGCGTGAAGGGGTGCCCCTTCAACATCCCCCGCATCTCGCAGACCGACCACAAGGCCTATAAATGCACCCTGTGCTCGGACCGCGTCGCCGTGGGCCAGGGACCGGCCTGCGCCAAAGCCTGCCCGACCCACGCCATCTCGTTCGGCACCAAGGAGGAGATGAAGGCCGAAGCCGCCGATCGCGTGAAGGACCTGAACGGCCGGGGCTACAAGAACGCGGGCCTCTACGATCCGCCGGGCGTGGGCGGCACCCACGTCATGTACGTGATGCAGCACGCCGACAAGCCGCACATCTACAACGACCTGCCGGACGACCCGAGGATCTCCGGGCTGGTCCAGGCCTGGAAGGGCGCCGGCAAATATGCCGGCCTCGCCATGATCGGCTTCGCGGCCGTGGCCAGCGCGGCCCATGCGATCTTCTCCGGTCCCAACAAGGTCACGCACCAGGATGAGGAGCACGGTGCCGAACTGACCGGGGAGGGCCGATGAGCCGGCCCCTCGACGCCGAACACGCGATCGAAGAGCAGCGGATGGTCCAGCCCGGGGACGCGATCGTGCCCGGCCACCCCCCGACGGTGAAGCGCTACGGCCCTCTGGTCCGGGCGAACCACTGGTTCACGGCCATCTGCCTGATCGCACTGGCCATCTCGGGCATGGCGCTGTTCACGCCGTGGCTGTATTTCCTGACGAACCTTTTCGGCGGCGGACAGAACACCCGCGCCATCCATCCGTGGATCGGCGTCGCGCTGTTCTTCTCCTTCGCGGCGCTCTTCGTCCAGTTGTGGCGGGCCAACCTGCCCAACCGGACGGACGTGGTCTGGCTGTCCAAGTTCAAGGACGTGCTCAGTGGCAACGACGAGGCGCTGCCCGAGATCGGCAAGTACAACGCCGGCCAGAAGTTCGTGTTCTGGGGCATGTCGGGCCTGATCATGGTGCTGATCGTCACCGGCATCGTGATCTGGCAGGAGTATTTCGCGGTTTATACCGCCATCGAGGCGCAACGGGTCGCGGCACTCGCGCATGCCTTCGCGGCCGTGATCATCATCCTGATCTGGATCGCCCATGTCTATGCCTCGGTATGGATCCAGGGCACCATGCGGGCGATGACGCGGGGATCGGTGACGGCCGGCTGGGCCTACCGCCACCACCGCAAATGGTTGAAGGACCTCGTGAGCCTCCACCGTAAATCGCGCCCACGGCAGAACGCGGCTGAATGAACGAACGTCACCGATAAGCCGTACATCCACCGATGGCGAAAGGGCGCTCCTCGCGGCGCCTTTGCATACGGCAGCGTCCGTCCTGCCGCATTGCGCCGGGACAGCCCGGGGCCACATACCAATGATGGCCGATCCCAACACCAGAGACCCCGACCCCGGCATGATCGGCGGCATCGACAGGCCGCCCTTCGCCCGCCTTCCCGATCCCGCCGTGGTCTTCCTGAAACGCGGGCTGCGGCTCCGCGCCTATGCGGAGCAGAGCGACCTCAAGCCCTTCCTGCTGTTCCTGGCCGACCTGGCCCAAGCCCAGGCCGCGATCCAGCCTGCCCTGCCGGCAGCCGCCTTGTCGGGTGACGACGCGCTGGCCCGCGCGCGAGACGCCGCCATGC